>NZ_JBDPMH010000063.1:0-9288 GCF_039871735.1 Plantactinospora sp. B24E8 | reverse complement strand
GTGCCCCGGGGGGGGGGGGGCGGAACCCCCCCCCCCCGCCACACCCCCGATGGTTCCCCGGCCGGCCCGGCGCCGGGTTCACCGCTCGACCGGTGGCCGGGTCGCCGGCACCAGGGCCAGGGCCGGGATCAGCAGGACCGGTACGACGAGCAGTGCCCGCAGCGTCCCGACCTGGTCGCCGAGCAGCCCGACCAGCGGCGGGCCGGCGAGGAACGCGGTGTAGCCGATCGTCGCGACCACACTGACCCGGGCCGGTGCCCGATGCTCCTCGTCGGCCGCCGCGCTCATCCCGACCGGGAAGCCGAGCGAGGCGCCGAGTCCCCAGAGCGCGACGCCGGCCAGCGCCACCGGTCCGGTCGGTACCAGGACCGCGACCAGCACCCCGAGCAGCGCCACCCCGATCGTGCCGAGCAGGACCGGGACCCGCCCCCACCGGTCGATCGCCACGGTCCCCACCGTGCGACCGATGGTCATCGCGGCGACGAAGACCCCGAAGACCGCCGCGCCGGTCGCCTCGTCGAACCCGTGGCCGTCGATGAAGGCGACCGCGATCCAGTCCATCGCGGTGCCCTCGGTGAAGGCCATCACCAGGACCAGCAGGCCGATGAGCAGGGTGCGCGGCTCCCGCCAGGCCCGCAGCACACCGCTGCCGGCTGCCGGTTCGGCGCTGCCGGTCCGCTCCTCGCCGGTGGCGGGTGCCGGGCCGGCGGTCTGCTCCTCGCCGGCGGCCGACGCGGGGGTGGCGGTGAGGAAGTGCCGGACGCCGGCCAGGGTGCCGGCGAGCACGATGCCGGCGACCAGGCTCAGGTGGACGGGCAGCGGAAGTCCGATGTGGGCACCGCCGGCGCCGAGCACGGCGCCGGAGACGGTGCCGAGACTCCAGGCGGCGTGGAACCGGGGCATCACGGTCCGGTGCAGCCGGCGTTCCACCAGCGCGGCCTCGACGTTCATCGCGACGTCGGCGAGACCCGAACCGTAGCCGAGGGTGGCGAGCCCGAGCGCGGTCAACGGTACGGACGGCCAGGCGCCGACCCCGACGCCGAGCATGACCAGTCCGGCCGCGACCAGGCCGGTGGCTCCGGCGGTGGTCCGGGGCGAGCCGACCCGGTGCACCACCGCCCCGGCGGTCAGCATCGCCAGGAACGCGCCGGCCGAGAGCGCGAGCAGCAGCAGCCCGAGCCGGCCAGGGCTGAGCCCGAGCGCCTCGCGGGCGGCGGGGATGCGGGCGAACCAGGAGGCGACGGCGAATCCGTTGAGCGCGAAGACGACCGCCACCCCGTTGCGGGCGGCGACCACCCGCCGCGGTGGGGCGGACCGTGCGGGAGTGGTCGGGGCCGCGGGGGCCGGGGGCATGGGGACTCCTTCGGCAGCGTTGGGCGGCAGCGCCGGACGGCAGCGTGACGAGCGGCGTGTGTGACGAGCGCGTACCGAAATGTCACCCCTGGGAGCGCTCTCATAACAAGCGTACGCTGACGGGAACCCCGGTCCGGGCCGTCTCCGCCGCCCGACGCGCACCGGGGCCGGCAGGAGCAGGGGGGGATCGGGATGCGGACGCGACCGGACGGACAGGCACGGCTCGAGGACGTCGCGAGGGTGGCCGGGGTGTCCCGGTCGACGGCGTCCCGGGTCATCTCGGGCTCCGGGCCGGCGTCGGCGGCGGCCCGGGACCGGGTCCGTTCGGCGGTCCAGTCGCTCGGCTACCGGCCGGACCAGGCGGCCAGGTCACTGGTGAGCCGATCGGGTTTCCGGCTCGTCCTCGGGGTCGTCGGTACGTCGCCCCGGGTGCTCGACGACCCGTACGTGCACCGGGCGGTCGCTGCGGCGGCGTCGGCCGGTACGGCGTACGAGGTCGGGGTCTCCCTGGAGTGGCTGCCCCGGCACGCACCCCGGCTGGACCGGATCCTCGACGACCGGACCGTCCGGGCTGTGGTGCTGATCAACACCACCGAGGCGGCGCTGGACGCGGTGCCGTCGACGTTCCGGGGCCGGGTGGCCTCGATCGGCATCGGAGCCCGGGGGGTGCCCTCGTTCGACGTCGACAACGGTGGCGGGGCGGCGGCCGTGCTCGAGCACCTCTACGCCACCGGACGACGCCGGATCGCGATGGTGACCGGGCCGCTCTGGATGCCGTGCGCCCGTCGACCCGTCGAGGCGTACCGGAATCTGATGCGGTCGGCCGGGCTGCCCGTTCGGCTGGTCCCCGGTGACTTCTCCGCCGCCACCGGACGGCGGGCGACCCGGACGGTGCTGGACCGGTGGCCGGACACCGACGCGGTCTTCGGGATCAACGACGCGACCGCCTTCGGCGCGCTGGCCACGCTGCGGAACGCCGGCTACCAGGTGCCGGGGGACGTCGCGGTCGCCGGGTTCGACGACATCGCGTACGCCGAACTCAGCGCTCCCGCGCTGACCACCGCGACCCATCCGGTCGAGCGGATCGTCACGTCGGCGGTCGGCGCGGTCCTCGAGCAGTCCTGGGTGCCGCCGAGCACGCTTTTTCCCTCCACCCTGGTCCGCCGGGACAGTGCCTGAGTCTCGGCCGGGGCACCAGGTTCGTGGCGGAGCCGGGCGGATCCGGTGAAGGTCCGGTGAGCGGCTGTCCCACATGATCCACAGGGGCCCCGGGGCGGAATACCCTACCTCGGTGTCCACACTCACCCGTGTCCGGTTCTGGCTGATTGTCTTCATCACCGGTCTCGTCCTCAGCGGGGTGACCGCGTTTCCGCTGGAGGCGGAGGTCCGGATCCTGGTCCGGATGCTGCACGCCGACTGGTCGCCGGCGCCCGAGCACCTGCCCGTCCTGGTCGACTGGCTCGACCGGGTGCACGAGGGCATCGTCGAGACCAACCGCCGTTATCCGTTCATCGCGTACGGCACGGATTGGCTGGCCTTCGCCCACCTGGTCATCGCGGTAGCCTTCTGGGGGCCGCTGCGTGACCCGGTCCGTAACGTCTGGGTGGTGCAGTTCGGCATGATCGCCTGCGCGGCGGTCGTCCCGCTCGCGCTGATCGCTGGTCCGGTGCGCGGAATCCCCTGGTGGTGGCAGCTCATCGACATCTCGTTCGGGGTCTTCGGCATCATCCCGCTGCTGTTCGCGCACCGGTCGATCCGTCGTCTGGAACGCGGGACGGGGCAGCGGACGGCGGGTGGCGGGGTCGCCGAGCCGGCCGGTGTCGGCTGACCCCGGTCAGCGGGCGGGTGCCGGCCCGGTCGAGTCGCGGATCACCAGGGTGTGTCCGGTGGAGCGGCGCCGGGCCCGCCGGGACCGGGGCTTGAGGGCCAGGTCGAGGGCCATCCGTCCCATGTCGGTCATCGGCAGTCGTACGGTGGTGAGGCTGGGCGCGAGGTCCGCCGCGACCGAGACGTCGTTGAAGCCGACCACCGACATCCGTTCGGGTACGACGATCCGGTGCGCCCGCAGGGTGGCGAGGACGCCGATCGCCATCGAGTCGTTCAGCGCGAGGATCGCGGTGGTCCCGGGGTGGTCCCGGAGGATCCGCTCGGCGGCGATCCGACCGCCGTCCCGGGTGAAGTCGGCGTGCACGATCGGCAGTTCGTCGAGGGACCGGCCGTGGGCCCGCAGCGCCGCGTCCACTCCGGACAGCCGGTCGAGCACGGTGGTGAGTCCACCGGTGGCGGCGGCGACCGCGATCCGGGTGTGTCCCAGCCCGAGCAGGTGTTCGCCGAGCGCCCGCCCACCGGCCTCGTTGTCCGGGAGGACGGCGTCGACGCCGAGGAAGTGCCGGCCGATCGCGGCGACCCGCCCGCCGAGGTCCTGGAAGGCCGCCAGTTCCCGCTTCGCCTCGGCCTCGACGCCGGGGTCGGCGTAGCCGGAGCCGGCGATCAGGATGATGCCGACCCGCTGGGCGATCAGGTGTCGCAGCTGGCGCAGTTCGTGTTCCGGGTTCCGGCCGGAGTGGCAGATCTGTACCAGCAGGCCCTGCTCGCCGGCGACCTGGATGACCCCGCCGGCGATCTCCGAGAAGTACGGGTCGTCGATCTGGTGCACGACGAGTCCGACGGTCGAGCTGGCTCCGCCGGCCAGGGTGCGGGCGTACGGGTTGGCGACGTAGCCGAGTTCCCGGGAGACCTGCCGGACGCGGTCGGCGACCTCGGCGCTCACCCCGTCCCGGCCGGCCAGGGCGCGGGACGCGGTGGCCAGGGAGACCCCGGCGCGTTCGGCGACGTCGACCAGGCGCAACCTCGGGCCGGGCTTGGGCATCTGTTAACTCCCCAGAAATATCAAACACAGCCGTTGTAACCATTGCCCGTGACGCAGACCACAGCTTAGGGTACGTAAGCGCTTTCGTAAGCGCTTTCGTCCTGGTGCAAAGGAGCGTCCTGGGATGACATCCCGAGTGACACGCACACGATGGGCAACGGCTTTCGGCGCGGCGGTAGCACTCGCGCTGGCAGGCTGCAGTGGTGACGGCGGCGGGTCGGGCTCCGACGACGACCCGATCGTCGTCGGGATCTCGCTTCCGCTGACCGGTGACTTCTCCGAGCCCGGCAAGGGCGTGCAACGTGGCTACGAGGCCTGGGCGAAGATCACCAATGACAAGGGTGGCCTGCTCGGCCGTCAGATCGAGTTGAAGATCCTCGACGACCAGTCCAACGCGGACCGGGTCGTCGCCGACTACGAACAGTTGATCGGCAAGGACAACGTGGACATCGTGGTGGGTCCGTTCTCGACCCGCCTCGTCGTGCCGGCGGCCCGGGTGGCCGAGGAGTACGGCATGCTCTTCGTCGAGCCGGCCGGCGCGGCGAAGGAGGTCTTCGAGCAGGGCTTCAAGAACCTGTTCTACGCGGCCCCGGCGGTCGCCGACGACCACTACAACCACCTCGCCGCACACCTGCTGGCACTGCCGGCCGACCAGCGGCCGAAAACCGCCGCGTACGCCGCCATGGACGACCCGTTCGCCCAGGGCACCGCGTACGGACTGAAGGCGAAGCTGGAGGCCGGCGGCGTACGGACCGTGGTCGACGAGGTCTATCCGCCGAACACGACCGACTTCGGCAGCATCGCCGCCAAGATTGCGGCCTCGAAGGCGGACCTGGTGGTGGGCGGCTCGCAGTACCAGGACGGGGTGAACCTCATCGTCGCCCTGCAGCAGCTCAACTACCAGCCGAAACTCGCGGCCTTCTCGACCGCCCCGACGAACCCCGAGTTCGCGGCGGCGATCGGCAACAAGACCGAGGGGATCCTCTCGCCCACCGGCTACACCCAGAAGGCGCCGTACCCGAGCAACGTCGAGTTCGTGGAGAAGTACACCGCCCAGTTCGGCACGCCGCCGGAGGAGGACGAGGCGAACGCGTACACCACCGGGCAGGTGGTCGCCGCGGCCGTCGCCGCGGTCGGCTGCGCCGAGCAGGGCGAGTGCCAGAAGAAGCTGGTCGACTGGCTGCACGGCAACAAGGTCGACACCGTGGTCGGCCCGCTGCGCTGGGACGCGACCGGCAAACCGCAGGGCGCGCACATGATCCAGCAGTGGGTCGGTGGGCAGATCCAGATCGTGCTGCCGGCCGACGCCAAGGAAGTCGAGTTCGTCTATCCGAAGCCGGCCTGGTGAGGTAGCGGATGCCGTCCGGGGGACTGCTCCTGCAGAGCGTCGTCCTGGGGCTGCTGTTGGGTGGGCTCTACGCCCTCCTGGCAGCGGGCCTGACGCTCTACTTCGGCATCATGCGGGTGGTGATGATCGCCCACTCGGCGTTCCTCATCCTCGCCGCCTACCTCGCCTGGTGGTCACACACCCGGCTCGGGGTCGACCCGCTGTTGTCGATGATCGTCACGGTGCCGCTCTTCTTCGGCATCGGGGTCGGACTGCAGCGGCTGCTGCTCGCCCGGCTGCGGCCGGCCACCCTCACCATGATGTCGGTGCTGCTCACCTTCGCGATCGCGCTGCTGGTCGAGGGCCTGCTCGGGTACGTCTTCACCGGCACCCAGCGGCGGATCCAGCTCGGTTACGGTTCGGCGAGCTTCGGCCTGTTCGGCGCCCGGATCGCGGTGGTGAAGCTGATCGCGTTCGGGCTGGCCGGAGTGGCGTTGCTGACGCTCTACCTGCTGATGAAGAAGACCACCTTCGGCTGGGCGCTGCGGGCCACCATCCAGCACCGGGACGCGGCCCGGCTGGTCGGGATCGACACCGACCGGGTCGCCGGCTTCGGGTTCGGTCTCGGGCTGGCCACCGCGGCGGTCGGCGGCACGGCGCTGGCGCTGGACACCACCATCTACCCGTCGCTGCACTGGCACTGGATCGGCCCACTGATGGCGATCATCGTGGTCGGCGGGCTGGGCAGCGTACCGGGGGCGGCGGCCGCCGCCATGCTGCTCGGCCTGCTGCAGAGCCTGTTGCAGATCCCGATGGGGACCACCTGGGCGCAGACCGTCTTCTACATCGCGCTCTTCGCGACGCTGGCGTTCCGGCCGCAGGGATTCTTCGGAGGTCGGCTTGCCCAACGTTTCTGATTCCCTGACCCCGGCGCCGACCACCGGCCCGGCGACGTCGGCCACGACGCCTGTCCCGGCCGACCCGGCCGCGACCGGTCCGGCCCGTCGCCGGCTCGGCCGGCTGCTGTACGGCGTGGCGATCCTGGCCCTCGTCGTCGCGGTGCTGGTCTTCCCGTCCCTGGCCCCGAACCCGTACATCCTCTCCGCCGGCGTCGTGGTGCTGAACTACGCGGTGCTCGCCACCTCGTGGAACTTCGTCGGCGGCTTCACCGGTTACATCTCGCTCGGCCACGGCGCGCTCGCCGGACTCGGCGGCTACGCCACCGGACTGTTCGTGGTGAAGGCGGGGCTGCCGAGCTTCGTCGCGCTCGCCGCCGCCGGCCTGCTGGTCGCGGCGCTCGCGGTCCCGATCGGGTACGCCGCCCTGCGGGTCCGGGGCGCCTCGTTTGTCATCGTGTCGATCGCGCTGGTGTTGATCCTGCTCCTGGTCTTCCAGAGCTGGGCGTCGTTCACCGGCGGGTCACGGGGGCTGGTCGTGCCGCGACCGTTCCCGGGGCTGCTCCGGCCCGAACACCACAGGGCCTTCTTCTACCTCTTCGCCGGCCTGCTCGGGGTGGCCCTGCTGGTCTGGTGGCTGATCGACAGGTCCCGGTTCGGCCTCGGTCTGAAGGCGATCCGGGAGGACGAGGACAAGGCGGAGGCGCTCGGCACCCCGACCTTCGGCTACAAGCTGGTCGTCTTCGTCATCTCGGCAGGCTTCACCGGACTGGCCGGCGGGCTCTACGCGCTCTGGTTCGGCGACCTCGACCCGGTCTTCCAGTTCTCCATCCTGACCGGCTCCTACCTGGTCCTGATGGCGCTGCTCGGCGGCGTACGCCAGCTGTTCGGCCCACTGGTCGGCGCGCTGGTGGTCGGCATCGCGCTCGAGTACTTCAAGGTCGAGTTCGGCGATACCCAGCTGCACCTGGTCGCCACCGGTGTGCTGCTCGCCCTGGTGGTGCTCTTCATGCCGGACGGTGTCCTGCCGGCGCTCGGCGCCCTGTTCAACCGGTTCCTCCGGCCGACCCAGGCGTCGATCCGGGAGGTCACCGCCGCCGAACTGCGCGCCCAGCGGACCGGCGGCGCTGCGGTCGGGTCGCCGGCGGTGGACAGCGGACCGCAGGAGGACAGCGGGTCGCAGGCAGCGACCGGGCCGGCGGCTGCGACCGGGCCGGCGGCGGACGGGAAGCCGGCCGGTCGGACCGGACGGGAGGCGAGGTGAGCGGGATGGGTGAGCGGAGCCCGGGATCGGACCGGAGTCTGGAGACGACCGAGCTGACCAAGGCGTTCGGCGGCGTACGTGCCCTGGACGCGGCGAGCGTGACCTTCCGACCCGGCCGGGTCAACGCGCTGATCGGGCCGAACGGTTCCGGCAAGACGACCTTCTTCAACTGCGTCACCGGCATGATCCGGCCGGACAGTGGCCGGATCAGCTACCAGGGGCGAGACCTCACCGGTCGGGCCCCGCACGTGGTCGCCCGGGCCGGCCTCGGTCGTACCTTCCAGCTCTGCCGGGTCTTCCCCCGGATGACGGCGCTGGACAACGTCCTCGTCGCGGCCCGTCCCGGCGGCCTCGTCGCGAAGCTGCGCGGCGCACACCGCCGGGCCGACGTGGACCGGGCGAGGAGCTGGCTGACCCGGCTCGGCATCGAACACCTGGCCGAGGTCGAGGCCCGGAACATGTCCTGGGGGCAGCAGAAGCTGCTGGAGTTGGCCGGCGTGCTGATGAGCGACCCGGAGACGGTGCTGCTGGACGAGCCCGCCGGCGGGGTCAACCCCGCACTGCTCGACCGCATCGGGTCACTGGTGCGGGACCTCAACGCGGAGGGGAGGACCTTCGTGATCGTCGAGCACAACATGGACCTGGTGATGAGCATCAGCGACCACATCGTGGTCTTCGACCGGGGCCGGCCGATCGCCGAGGGGCCACCGTCGGTGATCCGGTCGGACGAGCGGGTGCTGGGGGCCTACCTTGGCGTCTGAGATCGAACTCGTCGACATCCAGGCCGGCTACGGTCGGGCCGCGCCGGTGCTGCGTGGGCTCTCCGTCTCGGTGGAGTCCGGCACCATCGTCTGCCTCGTCGGCCCGAACGGCGCCGGCAAGTCGACGGTGCTCAAGGTGGCGAGCGGCCTGTTGAAGCCCCGGTCCGGCCGGATCCTGGTCGGCGGGGTCGACGTCACCGGCCAGGGGCCACAGCGGATGCTCGCCGCCGGGGTGGCCCACGTGCTCCAGGGACACAGCGTGTTCCAGGAGATGACGGTCGCCGAGAACGTCCTCCTCGGCGGCTACACGCTGCGGGACAGGTCGGTCATCGCCCAACGGGTCGAGTTCGTCAAGGAACTCTTCCCGGTCGTCGCCGACCGGTGGCGGTCCCTGGCCGGGCTGCTCTCCGGCGGCCAGCAGAAGCAGGTCGAGTTCGCCCGGTCGCTGATGGTCAACCCGAAGGTCGTCCTGCTCGACGAGCCGTCGATGGGACTCGACCCGAAGGCCACCAGCACCGTCTTCGAGCAGGTCGTCCGGATGCGCGACGCGGGCACCGCCGTCCTGCTGGTCGAACAGAACGCCCGACGGGCGCTGGAAACCGCCGACCTCGGCTGTGTGCTCGACCTCGGCCGGGTGCACATCTCCGGGCCGGCGCCGCAACTGCTGGCCGATCCGCAACTCGGTGAGCTCTACCTCGGCGGCCGACCCGCCGAGGCCCGCCCACCGGCGAACCGCTGACCCGACGGTGGTGGCCGGGGCGCCCCGGCCACCACCCTCGGCCCCACCACCCAGGCACCATGCGCACAAAGCCAAAGTT
>NZ_JBDPMH010000062.1:0-11460 GCF_039871735.1 Plantactinospora sp. B24E8 | reverse complement strand
GTACGGGTGGCCCAACGCCTCCTCGCGATGACCGCCGCGATCTGGCACAACAACAAGACCGGTGCACCCGTCACCCGGTCACTGATCGCCTACGACCACTGACCGGGATTCGGAACAACTCGTCTAGCCGATCGGGGTCACCCGTCAGGCCCGCCGGTACGGCTCCCCGGAGCCGGATGACCGCCGGCCGGTTCCCGACCGCGCCCGTTCCGGGCCGGGCGAAGAACCCGGCGTACCGATCCGAGGATCCGGTCACCGGGAACGAATCCGAAATCCCGCGAGTCACAACTGTCGGGCCGGTTGTCGCCGAGCAGCACGAAGCGCCCGGGCGGCACCCGGGACAGGGCGGAGCCGCCCGGTGGCATCGGCGTGGCCGGCACCGGATCACCCGGACCAGCGACGGCCCGCTTGACGATCCACCGGCGCTCGGGCCCGGGGGCGACTCCCTCGGCCAGGGGTGGCGTGTCCCAACTCCCACCGAGTGGTTCCTCAACGACGACGACCTGACCGGTCCGCACCGCGCTGGGCAGGACGCGGCGCACCAACACGCGGTCACCGGGCTCGAGGGTCGGCACCATGGACCGGCCGTCCACCGTGACCAGCACCCAGCAACGCCGAACCCGGACCAGCAGGCCGCCCAGCGCGGCCCCGGCGACCACGGCGACCACGGCGAGGATCATGTCCAACGCTCCCGTCAGCCTGGCGCGGGCTGGTAGCCGGCCGCCTGAAGGTGGAACAGCCGGGCGTAGGCACCCCGTGCCGCCAGCAACTCCTCGTGGCTGCCCTGCTCGGCGACCACCCCGTCACGCAGCACGACGATGTGGTCGGCGTCCCGCACCGTGCCGAGCCGGTGCGAGATCAGCAGAGTGGCCCGGCCCTCCCGCAGTCTCCGCAACCGTTGGTGCAGGTCCGCCTCTGCCTCCGCGTCCAGGCCGGCGCTCGGCTCGTCCAGGATCAGCAGGTCCCGGCCGGCCCGCAGGAAGGACCGGGCGAGCGCGAGCCGCTGCCACTGCCCACCGGAGAGCAGCACGCCGGTGCTCACGTCGTCCCGGTCCCTCGGGTCGGCGAACGTTCTGGTCAGGTGGGTGGCGTATCCGTGCGGAAGTGCGGCCAGGACGTCGTGCACGCCGGCCTGCCTCGCCGCGCTGACGATCCGTTCGGTCTCGCCGAGAGCCCCGACGTCGCCGAGGCCGATGTTCTCCTCGGCGGACAGTTCATAGGACATGTAGTCCTGGAACGTCGCCCCGATCCGGTCGCGAAGCTGGAAGACGTCCAGCTCCCGGTAGTCGACGCCGTCCCACCGCAGGCTGCCGCGCACGGGGTCGTAGAACCGCACCAACAGCTTGACCAGCGTGCTTTTGCCGGCGCCGTTCAGCCCGACGAGGGCCACCGTCTGCCCCGCCGGAATGGTCAGGTTGACGCCGCGTAGCACCCACGGGTGCCGGTCGCCGTACCGGAACCAGACGTCGCGCAGGTCGATGCCGCCGCGCAACGGCGGTACCGGTACCGGCTGCGCGGACAGCACCAGGTCCGGGGCGCTGCCCAGCACCTCCTGGTAGTGGGTGAACCGCAGCAGGTTCTCGTGCGCGGTGGCCAACTGGCCGACCCCGCTCGCGACCGCCCCCTGGATGCCGGCCACCGCCGCGATGAAGATCGTCACGTCGCCGATGCTCAACCGGCCGGCGCGGGCGGTCAGGATCGCCCAGACCAGACCGGCGCCGGCGACGACGGAACCGGCCACCGCCAGACCGGCCTGCACGAGCAGCTCGTGCCGGTCAATCCGGCGTTTCGCCGCGTTGAGTCCCAGGAGCTCCGTCACCATCCGTCCGCCGAACAACCCACCGAGATTGAACAGCCGGATCTCCTTGGCCGCGGCGAGCCCGGTCAACAACTGCGCGTAGAAGATCTGGCGCCGCGTGATGGGTGTGAGCTGCCACGACAACTCGGCCCGCTGCCGGGACAGCCGTAGCTCGGCCTGGGCGGTGGGCACGGCCGCCAGCGCGAGCAGACCGGCCATCCACGGGTTGATGAGGGCCAGGGTGCCGGCGAAACCGCCGATGGTGATCACACCGCGTAGCAGTTCGAGGCCACCGCCGGCCACGGCGATCGGACTGTTGCGGCCGGCCTCCTCGGCGAGACTGAGGTGGTCGCGGAAGGCGGGGTCCTCGAGGCGGCCGAGGCCTGGAAGGCGGTCCACCGCCGCGTACAGGTCGGCCTGGGCCCGCACGGCGAGCGCCCGCCCCCACTCGGCCTCCGCGTGCCCCACCAGCAGTGGCAGCGCGGTGGCGGCCACTCCGGCCAGCGCGAGCCCGACGGCGATCCCGATCACCGTGGCCACCGGGCTCCCGTCCGTCCCGGCGAGTCGGTCCACCACCAGCTTGGTGAGGACGCCCACCAGGACCGGCACCATTCCGGCGGCGATCGCCAGCAGCGTTTGGGCCACGGCCGTTCGCGGCGCGGCCCGGTAGGCCAGCCCCACGGTGGCGGTGACCAGCCGGAGGGTCACCCTGTGCCGGGTGTGCTCCGACGTCACACGGCCACCGGTACGGGCAGCTCGGCCCAACCACTGCCGCTGCGCGCGACGGTGCCGGTGGTGTCCAGCAGGCACCAGGACGGGAAAGCACGTGCCTGGAACGCCCTGGCGAGCGTGCCGTCGACCCCGTCGACGACCACCCGCGCCACGGCGGTCAGCCGACCCGCGAGTTCGGGTACCCCTGACCCGTCGCCGCTCACCACGGCGAGCACCCGGGTGCGCCCGCCGGGAAATCCTGCCGCCTGCGTCACGAACCGCGGCAACGCGTCCGCGCAGGCAGGACAGTCCGGGGAGAAGAAGGCGACGAGGACGTCACCACCGAGGTCCTCCCGGCGTACCACACTGCCGTCGGTGTCGGTGACCACGAAGTCGCCGGGCGCCCGCCCGGCCTCGATGATCCCGCTGCCGGCCTCGGCCCCGTGCCCGGCCAACAGTTCGGTGTGTTCCCGCAGCCGACGGATGACGGCCAGGGTGAGCAGCAGGTTCAGCGTGCCCAGCGCGGTTGCCAGAACCACGCCGGCGACGAGATATGGCATGAGGGCTCCTTGTTCGTGGACCCCGGCCGATTCGCGCGGCCGGCGGGAGTGGACGAGGTCCGGCGGCGGGCCGGGGACGGCCCGCCGCCGGACCTGGTGGCGGGTCTCCACGCCAGCGGGTGTGGTTGGTTGACCCACCAACACAGCCCTGCTGCCGTCGTGGTCCGTCGCCGGCCCGGCCGGTCACCGCAACCGTCGACCGGCCAGACACCCCGGTACCGTCCTGCCGTCCGCTGGTCAGCAGGCGTGGGTCGTTCGCGTGCAGTTGTCGCAGCGGCAGTTGCTGTTGGACCAGCAGCGGCAATAGTGCTCCCAGCCGCTCATGCACACCTTCACGTTGTAGCGGGGGCTCCCGCAGTCAGCAGCGGCGGCCGTTGCTCGCGGCACGAGGAAGGCGAGCATCCGGTCACCAAGCTCGTTCACGAATCGCAGCATTCGTTTCACCTCCTCCCATTGACGTGTCTGCCATCGTGGATCTTCCGGCTGGTTATTGACTGGATGCAGAATGGACGACCAGAGCGGCAGTGCCGCGCTACGTGCTGTCACAGCCACGGGGGTTGCGTGTGGAGCCGGAGAGGTTGGCGGAGCTGCGGCTCTGTCTGTTGGGTCGGGTGCGCCTCTGGCGGGGCGCGACGGAGTTGCCGGCCGGTCCACCCCAGCGGCGGGCGGTGCTGGGTCTGCTCGCGCTCGCCGAGGGCCAACCTGTGGGCCGGGACGAGCTGGTGGACGCGCTGTGGCCGACCGGGGCGCCGCGCAGCGGTACGAACGTCATCCACACCCACGTGAAGCACCTTCGCCGGGTGCTGGAACCAGGCCGGCCGGCCTGGATGGCAAGTCGACTGCTGCCGTCGGTGGGTACCGGATACCGGCTGGCGGTGGATCCCGCCGCCGTCGACGCGCTCCGGTTCCGGCGACTGATGGCCGAGGCCCGTACCGCCCGCAACCGTGACGACCAGGCACGGGTCTGGCAGCTGATCGGTGAGGCGCTGCGACTGTGGCAGCCACCGCTGGCCGACGTACCGGTGCTCGCCGGGCATCCCCGGATGGCGGCCCTGACCGCGGAGGCGCAGCTGGCACTCTCCTGGCGGGTGGCCGCCGCGATCCGTCAGGGCCGGGCCGACGAGGTGCTGGCCCTTGTCCGTGAGTGGGCCGAGGGCGGACCGTTGGACGAGCAGGCACAAGCCCACCTGATGCGTTGCTACGTCGCCCTCGGTCGCCGGGCCGACGCCTTCGCCGTCTTCGACACCGTCCGACGGCGCCTGGTGGCGGAGCTGGGCGTGGATCCGGGGCCGGTGCTGACCGGGGCCCATCAGGAACTGCTCGAGTCGGACGCGCTCACCCGTCTGCCTCCCCGCGCGGTCGAGCCGTCGCCCGTCGCGGTCACCGCGCCCGGGTGGCCCATGGTGGTGCCGGCCCAGCTTCCGCCCGGCACGGCGGCGTTCACCGGGCGGGCCGAGCAGTTGCGCCGCCTCGACACACTGCTGACGGCCGACCCCGGCGACGGCCCCACAGTGGTCGCGATAACCGGGACGGCGGGCGTGGGTAAGACGACCCTCGCCGTGCACTGGGGACACCGCGTCGCCGAGCGGTTTCCCGACGGGCAGCTCTACGCCGACCTCGGGGGCTTCGAGGCGGATGCCGGACCGGTCCGGCCCGACGAGGTGGTGCGTGGCTTCCTCGACGCGTTCGGGATGGCGCCCGACCGGATCCCGGTCAGCCTGACCGCGCAGGTCGGCCTCTACCGCAGCCTGCTCGCCGGGCGGCGGATGCTGATCCTGCTCGACAACGCGCGCGCGGCTGACCAGGTCCGCCCGCTGCTGCCCGGCGCGGTCCGCTGCCTTGTCCTGGTCACCAGTCGCCACGAGCTGGCCGGGCTGGTGGCCGCCGGTGCCCATCCGATCGACCTGGATCTGATGACCGATGTCGAGGCCCGGCAGATGCTGGCCAACCGGATCGGCCCGGAGCGGGTCGCGGCGGCGCCCGAAGCGTCCACCCAGATCATCAACGCATGTGCCCGGCTGCCGCTCGCGTTGGCCATCGTGGCCGCCCGGGCCGGTATCCAGCCACGGTTCCCGCTCGGGTCACTGGCCAGTCAACTCCGGGAGAGCGCGGGTGACCTGGCGGTCTTCTCCGACGATGACGCGGCGTTCGACGTGCGGGCGGTCTTCTCCTGGTCCTACCGTCTCCTTTCCCCCGAGGCGGCGGCCCTGTTCCGGCTGATCGGCCTGCACCCCGGGCCGGAGCTGTCGGCCACCGCCGCGGCCGCCCTCGTCGGCGTACCGCCGGGCCGGGTCCGTCCGCTGCTGGCGCAGCTGACCCGGGCACACCTGTTGGTCGAGCACCGGCCCGGGCGCTTCAGCTGTCACGACCTGCTGCGCACCTACGCCGCCGAACTCGCCGCAGTGGTCGAACCGGAGGCGGTACGCCGCGCCGCGTCGCAGCGGATCCTCGGCTACTACCTGGACGCCACCGCCACCGCCGACCGGCTGATCTCGCCGTACCGGCATCCGGGATCGGTGTCGTGCTGGCCCCGGGACACAGGCGGCGGTACCCCGCCCCGGGCACCGTCGGGCGCGGGGTACCCCGGCGACCCGGAGACGGCGCTGGAGTGGTTCAACAGCGAGCATCAGGTGCTGCTGGCGCTGGTCCATCAGGCGGCCGAGGTCGGACTCGACCAGGCGGTGTGCGAGCTGGCCTGGCACCTGAGCACCTTTCTCGACCGGCAGGGGCGCTGGCGTGACCAGGCGGCCGTGCAGCGGGCCGCGCTGGCCGCGGCCGGTCGGCTCGGCAACCCGTCGATCGAAGCCCGCGCCCATCGCGGGCTCGCCCGGGCGTACTCCCGGCTCGGATCGCACGACGAGGCCCGGCGCGAGCTGCGGCGGGCACTGTGCAGGTACGAGGAACTGGCCGATGACGTGGGCCGGGCGAACACCGAGATGAGCCTCGCCGACTCGTGCGAGCGGCAGGGCCGGTACCGCGAGGCACTCGCACACGCGGAGCGGGCCCTCGCGCTGTACGGCGATGCGGGTTACCGCCCGGGCCAGGCCAACGCGTTGAACGCGGTCGGGTGGTGCCACACGCTCCTCGGCGACCACGGCCGCGCGCTGACGTACTGCGCCCGGGCGCTGCGGCGGCATCAGCTGCTCGGCGATCGCCGGGGCGCGGCGGACAGTTGGGACAGCATCGGCCACGCCAACCACGGACTGGGCCGGAACCGGGCGGCCATCCGCTGCTTCCAGCAGGCCGTCCTGTTGTTCCGGGAGGTGGGCGACCGCTTCGCCGAGGCGGTGTCGCTGACCAGGCTGGGCGACGCCTGGCGGGTGGCCGGCGAACCGGGGAGCGCCCGGGCCGACTGGTCACGGTCGCTGGCCATCCTGACCGAGTTGGATCATCCGCGAGCGGTTGAGGTCCGGGCCCGGTTGACCGGGTCACCCCGGGCCGGAGCGTGACCCTGCCCCCGGCGGAAGTGCCTGCGCGGGCTCCGGGGGCGCCCTCCGGACGGCGGCCGTCGACAGGTCGGCCTACCGGATCGGCTTCACCAGGGCGACGATGTCCTCCGCCGCCGTCGTGAGGATGCCGAGGACCAGCCCGGTGATGCCGGCGAGCAACGCGGGGGACGGTTCGAGGGCACCGCCGGTCGACAGGCCGGTGATACCGAGTGCCGCCACACAGACCAGCGTCAGGTTCCGCACCATGTGTGGTACGCCGAGCGGCGTGCGGGAAGCGCCGAAGCAGCGGCAGGGTGCACGGTTGCCACTCGACACGGCCAGCCCGATCATGACGGTGAAGGCGCCGAGGAGGCAGGCGGCCAGTGCGAAGCCGAGGACGCCCGCTGTCCGCGTCGGCACGAGGAGCAGCGCGGCGACGAGCGCCTCGACCGTCACGGTCATGCGCGCCGTCCAGGGTACGGCGGCTTCGGGCACCTGTCTCATCTGACGCAACGACTGGACGAAGTCCTGCCAGGCGGCCCTCCGGTTGATCTTTCCGAGGACAGCCACGACGAACACCGTCGCGAGGAGAGCGCGAGCGAGCACCTCCAGATATCGCACGAACGGCAACCTATCGGCTCAGCGGCCGTACGCCAACCGGGTCGGTCCGCCGGCACGGCCGCCGGCCGGTCCGCCGGCTCGCGGCGGCACCGGCACGGCCCTCGTCACGATCTTTCTCCGGAACAGCGTCGACCGTTCACCCGTACGTCGTCTGCGCTCCTGCCCAGGACACCTGCGCCGGGCAGGATGGCCGCCGGGCGCGCACCACCCGGGCCGCAGCAGCGGACCCGGACGGCCGGGCGCCGAGGACACGGCTAAGGAGAAAACACGTGCGATTCGCGGTTGCCCGTACGGTCGCGGTGCTCGCGGCGTCCGCCGGGTTGGTGACTGTCGCCGCCTGTGCGCCGCCCGAGCAGGCCGGCGCGGCGGCGGACACCCCGGCGGCCACCGCCACCAGCGCGGCCGACCTGGGTGGACTCGACAAGCTGATCGAGGCGGCCAAGAAGGAGGGAGAGCTGAACGTCATCGCCCTCCCGCCGGACTGGGCCAACTACGGCGAGATCATCAAGACGTTCAGCGAGAAGTACGGCATCAAGGTCAACTCGGCCCAGCCGGACGCCGCCAGCCAGGACGAGATCAACGCGGCCAAGCAGCTCAAGGGCCAGAGCGGCGCGCCGGACGTCTTCGACCTGGGTGACGCGGTCGCCCGGGCGAACGTGTCGATGTTCGCCCCGTACAAGGTCGCGACCTTCGACGAGATCCCGGCCGCGCTCAAGGACGCCAACGGCACCTGGGTCAACGACTACGGCGGCTACATGTCGATCGGCTTCGACGCCGGCAAGGTACCGGCCCCGCAGAGCCTGACCGACCTGCTCAAGCCGGAGTACAAGGGCAAGGTGGCGCTCAACGGCGACCCGACCCAGGCCGGTGCCGCGTTCAGCGGAGTGGTGATGGCGGCGCTGGGCAACGGTGGCTCGGCCGACGACATCAGCAAGGGCGTCGACTTCTTCGGCCAGCTCAAGGCTGCCGGCAACTTCCTGCCGGTCGACCCCACCCCGGCCACCATCGAGTCCGGGCAGACCCCGGTGGTGATCGACTGGGACTACCTCAACGTCGCCCAGGGCGCCAAGCTGGCCGGCAAGGCCGAGTGGAAGACCGTGGTCCCGGCGAACGCGGTGGTCGGCTCGTACTACGTACAGGCGATCAACGCCGACGCCCCGCACCCGGCGGCCGCCCGGCTCTGGCAGGAGTTCCTCTACTCCGACGAGGGGCAGAACCTCTGGTTGTCCGGCGGCGCCCGCCCGGTCCGCGCCGAGGCGATGGCCAAGGCCGGCACGATCGACCAGACCGCCTACGGCGCGCTGCCGGCCACCACCGGCACGCCGGTCTTCCTCACCGAGGCGCAGACCGCCACGGCGAAGGAGACCCTCACCGCCAACTGGGCCAAGACGATCGGCTGATGCCGGCATGACGGTCGTCACCCACCGGCCGGACCCCGGGGCACAGGCGCCCGGGGTCCGGCCCACCCCGGCCCGCCGCCGCCGCTCCAGCGGCGGCGCGCTGCTCGGCATCGTCCCGTTCCTCGGGTACGTCGTGGTCTTCCTCGCCATCCCCACCCTGGTGGTGGCGGTCGGCGCGGTCACCGCCGACAACGGCGGCGTCACCCTGGACAACCTCGCCCGGCTCGGCGACGCGTACATCCTGGCCGCCTTCGGCCGCAGCATCCTGCTCTCCGCGGTCACCGCGCTGATCGGCGCGGTGGTCGGCGCCCTGCTCGGGTACGCCCTGGTCACCGCCCGCCCGGACGGCCTGCTGCGTCGGGTGGTGACCGCCGCCTCCGGGGTGCTGGCCCAGTTCGGCGGGGTGACCCTGGCCTTCGCCTTCATCGCCACCATCGGGCTCAGCGGCTTCGTCACCGAGTTCCTCCGCGACCGGGTCGGCGTCGACCTCTACGCCTCCGGCGTCTGGCTCTTCGAACTGCCCGGCCTGCTGCTGGTCTACAGCTACTTCCAGATTCCGCTGATGGTGATCGTCTTCCTGCCCGCCCTGGACGGGATCCGGCCGCAGTGGCGGGAGGCGGCGGCCAGCCTCGGCGGCTCGACCTGGCAGTACTGGCGGCTGGTCGGCATGCCACTGCTCGCCCCGCCGTTCCTCGGCGCCACCCTGCTGCTGTTCGCCAACGCCTTCTCCGCGTACGCCACCGCGGCCGCACTGGTCAGCCAGGGCAGCCCGATCGTGCCGCTGCAGATCCGGGGCGCGCTGACCAGCGAGGTGGTGCTCGGGCAGCAGAACCTGGGCAAGGCGATGGCGCTCGGGATGATCGTGGTGGTCGCGGTGGTGATGTGGCTCTACGCCCTGGTCCAGAAGCGGAGCGCGAAGTGGCTGGGGTGATCCGGCGCCGGGCCCGCCACCAGCGGCTGTTCCGGTGGACCGTACTCACCGTGCTCGGTCTCTTCTTCCTGCTTCCCCTGCTCGCCATGCTGGAGTTCACCACCCGGGGCGCCGGCGGCGGCCTCGACCTTGCGACCTGGCGGCTGCTGGTCGACTGGCCGGCGCTCACCGAGACCTATCCCGACCTGGCCAGCGGCATCCGGGCCTCGTTCGGGCTGGTCCTGCTCACCGTGACGCTCACCCTGGTCCTGCTGGTGCCGACCGTGGTCTGGGTACGGCTGCGGCTGCCCCGGCTGCGTCGGCTGGTGGAGTTCCTCTGCCTGCTGCCGCTGACCATCCCGGCGATCGTGCTGGTCGTCGGGCTGGCTCCGGTCTACGCCTGGGTGACGTACCTGCTCGGCGGGTCGCCGCTGACCCTCACCTTCGCGTACACCGTGCTCGTGCTGCCGTACGCGTACCGGTCGATCGACGCCGGGCTGTCCGCGATCGACGTGCGTACCCTGGCCGAGGCGGCCCGCAGTCTCGGCGCCGGCTGGACCACGGTGATCTGGCGGGTGGTGCTGCCGAACATCCGCTCGGCGGTGCTCTCCGCGGCGTTCCTCACCGTGGCGCTGGTGCTCGGCGAGTTCACCATCGCCTCACTGCTCAACCGGACCAACCTCCAGGTCGCGGTGAACCTGCTCGGCAAGAGCAGCGCCACCATGTCGGTGGCGGTCTCGCTGGCCGCGCTGCTGCTCGCCTTTGTCCTGTTGCTGCTGCTCTCCCTCGTCGGCGACGGCCGGCGCCGGAGAGTCGAGAAGGAGACCCCGTGACCGCGTCCACCGTCGCCGCCGACCCGGGCCCGGCCCCGACCCGCCAGGGTGTGCCGGTACGCCTCGAGGGGCTGCGCCGCAGCTTCGGCGACACCCAGGCGCTGGCCGGTCTCGACCTGGAGCTGGCACCGGGCGAACTGGTCGCCCTGCTCGGGCCCTCCGGCTGCGGCAAGACCACCGCGCTGCGGGTGCTCGCCGGACTCGAGGAGGCCGACTCCGGCCGGGTACTGGTCGACGGCGAGGACATCACCGACCGGCCGGTGAACCGACGCGGGATGGGCATGGTCTTCCAGGCGTACAGCCTCTTCCCGCACCTGACCGCGGTGCAGAACGTCGAGTTCGGGTTGCGGCTGCGTGGCCGGCCCGGTGCCCAGCGTCGTCGGCGGGCGACGGAGATGCTGGAACTGGTCGGTATCGGCGGTCACGCCGGCCGCTACCCGCACCAGCTCTCCGGCGGCCAGCAGCAACGGGTGGCGCTGGCCCGGGCGCTGGCCATCGAGCCCCGGGTGCTGCTGCTCGACGAGCCGCTCTCCGCCCTCGACGCCAAGGTCCGGGTCCAACTCCGCGACGAGATCCGGCGGATCCAGCTGGAGGTCGGCACCACCACGCTGTTCGTCACCCACGACCAGGAGGAGGCGCTCGCCGTCGCCGACCGGGTCGGCGTCATGCGGGGCGGCCGACTGGAACAACTCGCCACCCCGGCCGAGATCTACCAGCGGCCGGCGAGCGCGTTCGTCGCCGACTTCGTCGGCCTGAGCAACCGGATCCCGGGCCGGACCGGGACCGACGGTACGGTGCGGATCCTCGGGCAGACGCTGCCGCTGGTCGACCCGGGCAGCGCGCCGGCCGGCCCGGACAACGGCGTCACCGCCCTGGTCCGCCCCGAGGCGGTCGAGCTGTTGTCCGAGGCGGACGGTCCCGACCGGGTCGTCGCCACCAGCTTCCTCGGCCCGATCAGCCGGGTCAGCGTGACCCTGGCCGACGGCACACCGGTCGTCGCGCAGGTCGGCAGCGACCGGTTGGCCCACCTCACCCCGGGCACCCGGGTCCGGGTCCGGCTCCGGCCGGCGCCGGTCGCGCTCGCCGACTGACCACCATCACCGGCCGACGATCCTCGCCGGTCGACCGCTGACGTCGGCCGAGCAGGAACGCCGACCGGGGACCCGCTCCGGCCGGCCCGCCGGGCCCGGTGCTGCCAC
>NZ_JBDPMH010000061.1:0-11770 GCF_039871735.1 Plantactinospora sp. B24E8 | reverse complement strand
ACCACCCCCCCCCGGCCGGCCCCGAGCTACGACGTAGCCGGTCAGGCGGTGGCCGCGGCGGCGTCCCGGGCCCGGGCCTGCACCGCGCGCAGCACCCCGTCCCGGCCCTCGGCGACCAGCCGGCGCAGCGGCGCCGGATGTCCCGACTCGGCCAGCCACGCGTCGGTGGCCCGGATGGTCTCCTCGCTGACCTGGTACGCGGGGTAGGCGAGGATGACAAACTCCTGGGCCGGTTCGCTGTCCCGGCTGCCCCAGACCCGGCCGACCTCGGCGAAGAACCGCTCGGCGTACGGGGCGGTCAGCTCGACCTGGGCCGGGTGCTGGAAGCCCTGCAGCAGCGCCCGGTGCCGCCAGTTCGGCAGCGCCTCGGCGCCGGTCAGGGTCGCCCACACCTCGGCCTTGTTCTCGGCGGTCGGCACCAGGGCGTGCGCCAGCGCCGCCTCCCGCTCACCACTCGACGTCCGGTCCGAGGCCAGCTCGGCCTCGATCTCCTCGCGGGACGCCGCACCACCGGCGACCAGGGCCCGGAGCACCGACCAGCGCAGCTCGGTGTCGACGGTCAGCCCGGCCGGCACCTCGGTACCGTCCAGCCAGCCCCGCAGCACCGCCAACTCGTCGTCGGTGCGGGCCGCCGAGGTGTACGTCCGGGCCCAGGCGAGCTGCAGGCCGCTGCCCGGCTCGGCGGCGGCCACCGCGTCCCGGGCGGTATGGGCCAGCGCCGCCCAGCCGGTCGGCGCCCAGTCCGGGTCGGCGTACGAGGCGAGGGTGGCGGTGACCTGCCGCAGGGTTGCGGTGACCAGGTTGATGTCGGTCTCGGCGGGCAGCCCGGTCAGGGCCAGCGCCACATAGTCCCGGGCGGCCAGCTCGGCGTCCCGGACCATGTCCCAGGCGGCGGCCCAGCACAGGCCCCGGGCCAGCGACGACTCGAAGCCGGCGATGTGCTGCACCACGGTGGCCATCGACCGCTCGTCCAGCCGCAGCTTGGCGTAGGTCAGGTCGTCGTCGTTGAGCAGCAGGACGTCCGCCGCGGCCACCCCGGCCAGCTGCGGAATGCTGGTCCGCTCCCCGGCGACGTCGACCTCGATCCGGTCCCGGCGGACCAGTCGGCCCTCGGTCAGGTCGTAGAGGCCGACCCCGATCCGGTGCGTACGCAGCGTCGGGTGCTCGCTCGGCGCCTCCTGGTGCACCACCACCGACTGGTACGTGCCGTCCGGGCCGATCTCCACCTCCGGGCGCAGCGTGTTGACCTGCGCGGTCTCCAGCCACTCGGCGGCGAACTTGCGCAGCTCCCGACCGGAGGCGGCCTCCAACTCGGTGAGCAGGTCGTCGAAGGTGGCGTTGCCCCACGCGTGCTTGCCGAAATAGCTGCGCAGACCCTCGACGAACGGCTCCTCGCCGACGTACGCGACGAGCTGCTTGAGCACGCTGGCGCCCTTGGCGTACGTGATGCCGTCGAAGTTGACCTCGACCGCCTCCAGGTCCGGCATCTCGCAGTACACCGGGTGGGTGGAGGAGAGCTGGTCCTGCCGGTAGCCCCAGTTCTTCCGGACGGAGAGGAAGGTCGTCCAGGCGTCGGTGAACCGGGTGGCGTTGGTGTTGGCCCAGTGGCTGGCCCACTCGGCGAACGACTCGTTCAGCCACAGGTCGTTCCACCAGCGCATGGTCACCAGGTCGCCGAACCACATGTGGGCCAGCTCGTGCAGGATCGTGTTGGCGCGTTGCTCGTACTCGAAGTCGGTGACCTGGGAGCGGAAGATGTAGTGCGACTCGGCGTGCGTGACGCAGCCGAAGTTCTCCATGGCGCCGGCGTTGAAGTCGGGGACCCAGACCTGGTCGTACTTCGGCAGCGGGTAGCGGACCCCGAACTGCTGCTGGAAGAAGTCGAAGCCCTGCCGGGTGATCAGGTGCAGGTCGTCGTCGTCGAAGTAGCGCGCCATGCTGGCCCGGCAGAAGTAGCCCATGTCGATGCCGTCGTGGGTGTGCCGGACCTCGTGGTACGGGCCGGCGCAGAGCGCGGTGATGTAGGTGCTCATCCGCGCCGACTCGGCGAAGTGGACGGTCTTGGTCTCGTCGCCGGCCGGTTCCTCGGCGCGTACCGGCATGTTGGAGATCACTCGCCAGTGTGCCGGCACGGTCGCGTGCCAGGTGTAGACGCTCTTCAGGTCGGGCTGGTCGAAGCAGGCGAAGACCCGCTGCGCGTCGGCGGTCTCGAACTGGCTGTAGAGGTACGTCTCGCCGTCCACCGGGTCGACGCTGCGGTGCAGCCCCTGGCCGCTGGAGGAGTAGAGGAAGTCGGCGTCGACCACCAGGACGTTCTCGGCGGCCAGGCCGGTCAGGGTCAGTCCGGCCTCGGCCGACCAGCCGTTCAGGTCGACCGGCTCACCGTTCAGGGTGGCGGACCGGACGCTGTCGGCGGCCACCTCGATGAAGGTGCCGGCGCCGGGCTCGGCGCAGCGGAACCGGACCTCGGTGACCGAGCGGAAGGTGCGGCTCTGGGCGGCCTGTCCGGCGGACGAGAGGTCCAGGCGGATGTCGTATCCGGTGACGTCGAGCAGCCGCCCCCGCTCCGTCGCCTCGACCTGGGTCAGGTTGCGCACTCCTGGCACGTGAATCTCCATCCGAATCTCACCGCTGCTGTCCCCGTTGACACAGCACTCGAGCCCCATCCCACGGCTCACCGCTGAGTCTGTCATGACCCGACGGTGCTTCGGGTGCCGCAGGTCACGGTCTCATCCCGATGCCGGCGGCGCCATCGGGGGGTGAGGATTCATAACCGTGCCGTCGACTCCGGCGGCCCGACGTGAAAGGGGAGTCAGGGTGTCCGAGCGCGCGGCAGTTGACATGTTCTTCGACCCGGTCTGTCCGTGGGCGTGGATCACCTCCCGCTGGCTGCTGGAGGTGGAGAAGGTACGACCGGTGGATGTCCGGTTCCGGGTGATGAGTCTGTCGGTGCTCAATGCGGGACGCGACGGGCTCTCCGAGGACTACCGGAAGCTGCTGGACACGGCGTGGGGCCCGGTGCGGATCTGCATCGCGGTCGAGCAGAAGCACGGGGAGCGGGCGGTCCGGGACCTCTACACCGCCCTGGGCAACCGGATCCACCTGGCGAAGCAGGAGCGGGGTCCGGAGCTGTACCGGGCGGCGCTCGCCGAGGTCGGCCTGGACCCGGACCTGGCCGAGGCCGCCGAATCGACCGAGTACGACGAGGCGCTGCGGGCCAGCCACGACGCGGGGATGAAGCCGGTCGGCCAGGACGTCGGCACTCCGGTGATCCACGCTCCGGGGCCGGTCCCCGGGGAGACCGTCGCGTTCTTCGGTCCGGTGATCACGCCGGCACCGAAGGGTGAGGCGGCCGGTCGGCTCTGGGACGGGGTGCTCCTGGTCGCCGGCACACCCGGCTTCTACGAGCTGAAGCGGACCCGTACCGAGTCGCCCCGGTTCGACTGAGCGGTCGCCCGGGTTCGACCCGGGATGCCCGGTGTCCACCCCGTCGGAGCCCACGGGGTGGACACCGGCGGGTGTGACGTGGGCGACCGGGGCAGGGCCGGTAGCGTCACCGGACATGACGGTCGTACATCCGATCAGCCGGGCCTGGATCACCACTGGCGGCACCGGCGCGAGGAACTATGACGAGTTCGCCGACGACGCCGAGATCACCGAGATCATCCGGGCGAACCCGCACAGTGCGTTGGCGATCGAGATGCCGCACCGGGCGCCGGAGAGTCTGGGCCGGTCCTTCACGGACTCCCTGTCCGAGGCGGTGACCCGGCTCACCGAGGCGAAGGCCGACGGCAGCTACACCCCGGCCGAGCAGGTGGTGGTGCTCTACCGGATCACCTCGCCGGTGGACGAACCCGGGTACGGCCTCTTCGCGATGGTCGACACCGACCAGATCTCCACCAGCGCCGACGAGCCGGGCCTGGTGATCCGCAACGAGGAGGTCTTCATCGCGAAGGTGCGGGAGCGGGTCGCGTTGGCCGAGGCGACCGGGCACCTGCTCTCCCCGGTGCTGCTGCTGCAGACCGGCAACCGGGCCGCCGACGGCGCAAACCCGGCCGAGGCGCTGCACCGGGCACTCGCCGAGGCGACCGAGACGGCCGGCGTGCCGGCCGCCACCGACGTGGACCAGGCCGGTCGTACGCACGCGATCTGGCTGGTCGGGCCGGGCGACCGGCAGGACGAGCTGGTGCGGCTCGCCGGCGGCGGTGAACTGGTCGTCGCCGACGGCAACCATCGCAGCCTCGCCGCGCAGATCGGTGAACTGCCCCGGTTCCTCGCGGTGATCACCACACCCGCCTCGGTCGCGATCCAGCCGTACAACCGGTTGGTGAGCGAACTGACCAGCACGGCCGAGGAGCTGCTGGCCCGGTTGGGCGCCGCCGGGGCGCGGGTCGAGCCGCTGGCCGGGCCGCCGGCGGTTCCCGGCAGCGGCGGCAGTGTCGTGCTGTATCTCGCCGGGCAGGGGTACACGGTCTCGCTGCCGTCCGGCGACGGCACCGGAGTCGACAACCTCGACCACACGCTGGTCGAGCGGACCCTGCTGCGCGACGCGCTCGGGCTCGACCCGGGTGACAAGCGCGTCACGTACGTCGGTGGCGACTACCCGGCGGACTGGCTGGTGGGCGAGGTCGACGCGGGCCGGGCCGAGCTGGCGATCCTGATCGCACCGGTGACCGTGGACGACTTCGTCGCGGTCAACCTGGCCCGGCAGAAGATGCCGCGCAAGAGCACCTGGTTCACCCCGAAGGCCCGGGGCGGCCTGGTCCTGGCCGAGCTGGGCCGCGACGGCACAGCCTCCTGACCGGGGTCGGACCCGCCCTCCTGAGTGGCGGCGGAGCCGGCGCGCTGGTTCGGCGCGCCGGCCCGACCTGTGATCTGTCCGGCTGTCGCCGTGCCTGCCGGCGGGACCGCGCGCCGGGCTGACAGACTGCGCGGTATGCGCGTCTATCTGGGATCCGACCACGCCGGCTACGAACTGAAGGTGCACCTCGCCAACCATCTGGCCAAGCAGGGCTACGAGCTGGTGGACGTCGGACCGTCGGTGTTCGACCCGGACGACGACTACCCGGCGTTCTGCCTGCACACCGGGGCCCGGGTGGTCGCCGACCACGGCAGCCTCGGTGTGGTGATCGGCGGCTCCGGCAACGGCGAGCAGATCGCCGCCAACAAGATCGCCGGAGTACGGGCGGCGCTCGCCTGGAACCTGGAGACCGCCCAGTTGGCCCGGGAGCACAACGACGCGAACGTGGTGGCGATCGGCGCCCGGCAGCACACCCTGGACGAGGCGACCGCGATCGTCGAGGTCTTCCTCACCACGCCGTTCTCCGGCAACGAGCGGCACGCTCGGCGGATCGCCCAGGTCGCCGACTACGAGCGCAGCGGCGAACTGCCGGCCCTGCCGGCCGCGCCCTGAACCGACCGCGTCCTGGCCGGGCAGTGTCCTGAACCGACCGCGTCCTGAGCCGACCGCGTCCTGAGCCGATCCGGGCCGGCCGGCCACCCGTCGACGGCCCGGTTCACGGCGTTGCGCGGGGGTTACGGGGCAGGTCCTCGCGGGGCACCCAGTTGCGTCGTACCAGGACCAGTCGTTCGGCAGCCTCGGCCAGGTCCGCCTCGGTGGGGCGGGCCGCGTCCCGGGCCCGCATCGCGGCCGTCACGCTGACCTGGGAGGCACCCGAACCGATCAGGCCGCGCAGGCCACGTTCGGTGTCCCGGTCCTCGGTGCCGCCGGCGGTCCCGGGAGGCGGCTCCGACCCACGCCGGCCCTCACCGCCGGTCGCCTCCGGCGGATCGTGCCGTAGCCGCCGACGTCGACGCTCGGAGTCGGTCATGCCCTGACCCTACCGGTGAGCGGCCGGTGCGGCGTTGCTCAGAAGATGCCCATCCCGGTCGGCGCGCGGTGCCAGCCGAACGCGGTGGAGGCCCGGGCCAGGGCGCCGCTGCGGGCCTCCCGGACCCGCCCGGCGGCGGCCAGCGCGGCCAGCGGCGGGCCACCGAGATAGGCGGCACCGAGATCGCGTACGTCGCAGACGAGGTCCGCCGGGGCGTCGGTGCGTACGCACACCGCCGGCCCGCCGGCGTCCGCGGTCAACCGCCACCGGCCCGCGTTCTCCGGCAGGAGCGGATCGGTGACCTCGAACACCACGTCGACGTCGGCGGCGTAGCGGCGACCGGTCAGCGCCCCGGCCACGTCGACGATCCGTACCCAGAGACCGTGGCCCACCCGGGCGCCGAGCTGGCGCGGTTCGTCGACCAGGTACTGCAGCGGCTCGTCGGTCGACGTGTTCAGGTAGCTGACGGTCCGGGTCAGGTCGATCGAGAGCAGGAACCGCCACAGCGCGTACGAGGTGTCGGGGTCGGCCGCGACCAGTTCCTCGACGAGCACCGAACCCTGTGGCCCACGTTCGTCCCAGTGGCCGCGGCCGCGCCAGACCGCGTACCCGGAGATGCCGGCCGCGGTCTCCACGACCGCGACCCGTCGTTCGGTGCCGCCGGACCGGCGGGTGGGGTAGTCGCTCAGCACGTACCGCCACCAGGCCTCGGTCCGGTCGGACCAGCCGGGCCGGTCGGCGCGCAGCCGGTCGTAGAGCGGCGCCAGGTCGGACCAGAGCGGCACCGGGTCACCGGTGTGCAGGCGGATCGTCGGCGCTGTCGGCGGCGTTGTGGATGGCGCCGTCGTCGGCGGGGTCAGTCGCAGCCCGGTCGTCCGGATGTCCAGGTGCAGTTGCCGGGTCGCCTGCCCGTAGCCGAACCGTGGGTAGATCGGGCCCTCGCTGGCCCAGAGCACCGCGAAGGACTCCCGCCCGGCAGCCTGGATCTGGCGCAGCTGCCGCTGCATGAGCCGGGTCAGCAGGCCCTGCCGGCGATGGGTCGGCGCCACCCCGACCAGGGTGACGTGGGCCGCCGGCAGCACCGCGCCGGGCACGGTCAGATCCCGGGTGTACGCCCCGGCGTGCGCCACCACCGCCGATCCGGCCCGGACCACCAGTGACCGGTCGGGTTCGAAGACGCCATGCTCGGCCCCGGTCAGCGTCTCGTCCGGAGGCAGGTTGTGGAACAGGGTGTTCAGCAGGCCGTGGATGGCGGCGAAGTCGGCGGGCGTCGCGGGCTCGATCGGTAACTCCGGGTACGACATCGTCCATGTCTAGTCGAGCGGATGCTGCCTCGGCGACCGGTTTACCGCGTGGCTACCCTCGGAAGCGGGGACGGGTCGGTGCCCGGGCGATCATCGGTGGCCCGGACCGATCGCCGACCGATGGGGAGGACCAGATGTCAGACCAGACGCAGCCGTGGGCGGAGCGGACCGTCGAGATGCCGCCGGAGGGGCCGGGTTTCCGGCACGCGGAGCCGACCGTCGAGATGGCGCCGGAGGCGCCGGGCTTCCGCCGTGGGGTGGCGGCGGTCGGGGTGCCGCAGCCGCGTACCGCGCCGGAACCGGTCGGGCCGCACGAGCCGACCGGCACCGGATGGCCGCAGCTCGAGGACGACCGGCCGCAGTTGCCGCCGGGCTATCACTGGCGGCAGCTGCGCCTCGGTGCGCACTGGAGTCTGATCGGCGGTCTCTTCGCCTTCGTCTGCTGGGGGATCTGGGCCATCTCGGGGCGGGGTGACCTGACCAGCCCGGTGGTCACCTTCGTCCTCACCCTCTTCATCGCGGCCGGGCTCTTCGCGCTCGCCCGGCTGATCGGCCGGGTCGTGCTGGAGCGTCAGCTTGGTCGGATCCGGCGTTCGGCCCGGGGCGCGCACCTGGTGACCGGGGTCTTCCTGGTCGCGGTGGGGGTGGCGTACCTGGGGCAGACCGGCTGGGTGGTGGACCTGTGGAACTGGGTCGCCGGGCGGTGAGCCGGCGTTCCAGGCCGCATCCACATCCGCCAGCGTCGCCGCCGTCACCCGAACGGGTGATGATCCAGGCGACAAATCACAATTCGGTCACTCGATAGTTACTGTCCGCCTGTTGCCTGATCACGCGACGCTACGATTCGGTCTCCGTCCTCCTTCGGAGGGTGTCAGTCCTCCGCCGGAGGTTGTCGACGGTGACCCTGCTCAGTGTGATCGTGCCGGTCCACCAGGTGAAGGACTACCTGGCGGAGTGCCTGGACTCCATCCTCGACCCGCCCTTTTCCGACCTCGAACTGGTCGTGGTGGACGACGCCTCGACCGACGGCTGTGCGGAGATCCTGGCCGGGTACGCCGCCCGCGACCCCCGGGTCGTGGTGCTGACCTTTCCGGTCAACCGGGGACTCGGCGCGGCCCGCAACGCCGGGCTGGCCTGGGCCACCGGCGAGTACGTGTGGTTCGTAGACAGTGACGACTGGCTGCCCGACGGCGCCCTGACCGCCGTCGCCGGGCGGCTCAGCCGTACCCGGCCGGATCTCCTGGTCACCGCGTACACCCGGTACTTCCCCGACGGCGGCCGCCGGAGCTGCCCGCTGGCGCGGATCAACGGAGACCGGCCGGTACCGGAGGTCTTCCGGCTCGACGAGGTGCCCGGCCTGCTCTCGGTGCTCCACATCACCTGCAACAAGGTGATCCGTCGACGCTTCCTCACCGACCTCGGACTGACCTTCGGCCCCGGCTGGTACGAGGACGTGTCGTTCAGTTTTCCGCTGATGCTGGCCGCGCCGCGGATCAGCCTGCTGGACCGCTGCTGTTACGCGTACCGGCAGCGGCCCGGTGGAGCGATCACCTCGACGGTCAGCGACCGGCACTTCGAGGTCTTCGCGCACTGGGACCGGGTGCTGGCCGGCCTCGACCACTCCGGTGCCGGTCCGGCCCCCGGTCCGGTCTCCGTTGCCGAGGCGGCCGGGCCGACGGGCGGGACGACCACCCCGGCAGTCGGGGTGTCGGCGGAACTGCGTCAGCTGATCTTCCAGCGGATGATCTGGCACCTGCTGCAGGTGCTCGGCCACCCCCGACGGGTTCCGCCACACCGACGGCGCGAGTTCTTCGCCAACATCGTCATCCGGTACCGCCGGCATCTTCCGGCCACCGGGTACCGGCCACCGGGCGGCCTGCTCGGGCTCAAACACCGGCTCATCGGCCGGGGAGCGTACGGGCTCTTCTCGGCGTTGCGGGTTGTCCGACGGGCCCACCTCGGGGTGGTCGCCCGGGCCCGGCGCCCGCTGGCGCCGCCCGGTATACCCCGCGACGCCGTACGGACCGGCACGCCCGCGACGATTGTCGAAGCGGTCGCCGCGTCGGCCACCGCCGAAGCCGCCTCCGCCCTGGCTGCGGTCGAGTCGGAACCGGTCCCGGCGGTGACCGAGCCGGCGCAGGCGTCAGAGGTCAGGAAGGGTTCCTTCCTCGACAAGGAGCGATAACAAAGGGCTCCTGCGCACCGCGTCAGCGGTGTTCGGCGAGGGGGCCGACCCGCCAACCCCGTCGCAGGCACTCGTCGAGCAGGTGGGGGAGGGCGGCGAGGGTGGCTCGCCAGGATCCCGGCGCCGAGGTGCAGTCGGAGTCGTGCAGCAGCACGGTGCCGCCACCGGAGAGCCCGGTCCGCAGGGTGCGCAGGACCGAGGTACGAGTCGCCGAGCGGGTCCAGTCCCGGCCCCAGCAGGTCCAGAGCACCGGGGTCAGGTCCAGCCGGCGGGCGGCCATCAGCGCGGCGGTGCTGAACACCCCGTACGGAGGGCGGTAGTACCGGGGTGAGCGACCGGTCACCGCCAGGATCAGTTCACGGGCCCGGGCCAGGTCGCGGTAGGTGGCGTGCGGACTCCGCAGCAGCAGGTTCTGATGGGACCAACCGTGCACCGCCACCTCGTGACCGGCGGCGGTGAGGTCGAGGCCGAGTTCCGGCGCCCGGGCCAGCATCGAGCCGAGCAGGAAGAAGGTCGCCCTGGTCCGGTACGCGGCCAGCGTCTCCAGGAAGTACGGAGTGGACGCCGGGTCCGGCCCGTCGTCGAAGGTCAGCGCCACGTGGTTGGGCGCGCCCCGGCCGCTCAGTCGGGGAAAGAACCGCAGCCGTACGCCGGGCAGGGCGGTCAGCGCGGGAACGGCCTGCGCGGCCAGCGCGGCACCGAGCGTTGTCACCGGTACCGCGCGTGCCCGCACCTGTTCCTCCACCTGCCACCGCTTCGCCGGGCGCGGATACCCGGTCTGTCCCGGTTCATCCTCACCCGGACGGGTGGTACGCCGACTCGGCGCCCGTCCGTATCCCGGACGGGCGCCCGGGGTGGACCCGGTGCGGGGTCGAGGTTTGCCGGGCCGCCGACCGGGTAGCCGGCGGCCCCGGGCGGCGGCGCGCGGCCCGAGGGACCGACGGACCGGGCGACCGACAAGGACCGGAGGAGCGCCTGATGCGGGGCCGACCGAGACCACGGGTGGCGGTGATCAGCGGGGCGAGCGCGGGGGTGGGTCGGGCCACGGCGCGGCTACTGGCCCGCCGGGGAATGCGGATCGCGCTGCTGGCCCGGGGTGCCGCCGGCCTGCGGGCTGCCGCCGACGACGTCCGGACCGCCGGGGGTGTGCCGCTGCCGATCGAGACCGACATGTCGGACCACCACCAGGTCGAGGCGGCCGCGGACCGGGCCAGCGCCGAACTGGGCCCGATCGACCTGTGGGTGAATGCCGCGTTCACCTCGGTCTTCGCGCCGTTCACCGAGATCGGGCCGGACGAGTTCCGGCGGGTCACCGAGGTGACCTACCTCGGCTACGTGCACGGGACCCGGGCGGCCCTGGACCGGATGCTGCCGCGTCGGTCCGGAACCATCGTGCAGGTGGGCTCGGCACTGGCGTACCGGTCGGTGCCCCTGCAGTCCGCGTACTGTGGTGCGAAGCACGCCATCGCCGGGTTCACCTCGGCGCTGCGCTGCGAGTTGTTGCACGACCGGGCCGGCGTGCGGGTCACCATGGTGCACCTTCCGGCGGTGAACACGCCGCAGTTCGACTGGGTGCTGTCCCGGTTGCCTAACCGCCCCCAACCGGTGCCGCCGATCTACCAACCGGAGGTGGCCGCCCGCGCCGTGGTGTACGCGGCCGACCGGCCGGGTCGGCGGGAGTACTGGGTCGGCGCCTCCACCGTCGGCACCATCCTCGGCAACCGGCTGGTGCCCGGCCTGCTGGACCGCTATCTGGCCCGGTCGGGCTACCGGTCGCAGCAGACCGACGAGCCGGTCGACCCGGATCGGCGGGTCAACCTCTGGCAGCCGGTCGACGACGGTGGTGGGCCGGACCCGGGGGCGCACGGTTCGTTCGACGACCGGTCCCGGGTCCAGAGTGCACAACTCTGGTTGTCCCGGCACCGGGAACTGCTGGCCACCGGGCTTGTCGCCGCCGGGGCGACGGTGCTGGCCCGGCGGCTCGCCGTGCGCCGGGGGCGCTGAACCGCCGGGGCGCGGGCCTACCGTGTCGCGGGTACGGGAAAGCGCCGGTCACCGACCGTGTCGGCCGGGCGGGTGCTGTCCCGCTGTCACCGGTGACGGAACGTGTAGGTGGTCGGACCTGGGCCGGTGGACGGTACGACCGGCCGGGCGGCGGGCCACCGGTCAGGACGGAAGGGTTTCCTATCGCCCCTACGCTGCCACGGAGCGGTTGGTGAATAACCGACAGCGGATGGTGAATAAAGCGCGGATGAACGATCTCTGTCGATACTCCTCACGTCGGTGATTACTGATAGTTGTTGTGTCGCAACGCTTTTCGGGGCGTGACTGATCAGGTGCTCGTCGGCGGGTTGGTTTGACCTGCGCCGTCTGGTCTGGATCATGGTGGGGTGTCCGGAACGCCATCCGTCGTGGAGCTGCTTGAGCGGCTTGCCGGCTTGGAGGCGCGG
>NZ_JBDPMH010000060.1:0-15633 GCF_039871735.1 Plantactinospora sp. B24E8 | reverse complement strand
ACGGGTGGCCCAACGCCTCCTCGCGATGACCGCCGCGATCTGGCACAACAACAAGACCGGTGCACCCGTCACCCGGTCACTGATCGCCTACGACCACTGACCGGGATTCGGAACAACTCGTCTAGGGCGCGGCGAGGATGTCGGCCGGGGTGAACGTCCGGACGTCGGGGTGGCCGGCCAATGTCTCGTCCGCGTCACCCCGGGACCAGAACGCGAAGGCGAGCCCGACTCGACTGGGCGGGGACAGGTGTGCTGCTCGTCGGCGCAGATCGATCAGGTCGCGTTGCGTCAGTGGCTTGCTCTGCCAGCGGCACTCTCCGACGAGTACCGGGCCGTCGTCTGCGAGCCCGAGCACGTCGATCTCGACGGTCTCGTCCTTCCACCAACGGCCGACGATGGTGTCGGTCGGTAGCGCGCCAGCCGCCACCAGGCGTTGTACGTGCTCGCGGGCGGCTGCCTCGAAGACGCGGGCGAGATGGGTCTGCCAACGACCCAGGGTGCGTTGTTGCAAGGCCGTGCCCTGGCCGCCGTCGATCAGGTCTGCGTCGTCACGCAGCACCCGGAACCAGTACGCCAGGTAGTCGTCGGCGATTTCGTAGAGCGGATCGGTGGAGCCGCCGGTGCCCAACGCGCGTACGACGCGTACGTATCCGGCGCGGCGTAGCCGGTCCAGGGTGTAGTCGATGCGCTGCTGGGCCCGGCCCGCGATCTTGGACCGCCGCCTCGCACCACCGGCCATGGCGGTCAGGACCCGTTCGTACCCGCCACGCCAGTCCAGGTCTTCGGAGAGGATGTCGGGCGCGTCGCGTAGCAGTAACCCGCCGGGCGTGAACGCCAGCTCGTGGAGGTTCTCCGCCACCGAGCGCTCCGGGGACCAGCGGGTCAGGTGCAGCGGGTAGCCGCCACACGCGGCGTACGCCTGGATGAAGTCCGCAGGCGGCAGGTCTGGCTGAAATGCCCGTGCGTCGATGAGCGGAAACGGGTCCATCCGTCGTTCGACGCCGGCCCGGCGGTGGAGGCCGCCCTGCGGGCCGAGCATCTGTTCCATCACCGCCACCGCCGAGCCGGTGAGCACCAGCATGAGCCGTTGATCGCGAAGGTGGTTCTCCCAGACGGCGGAGACGGTGTCGGCGAAGTCGGCGTGTCCGTGGGTCAGTCTGGGTGCTTCGTCGAGCACCACCAGAAGGGGAGCCTCCCGGGCCAGTCCGGCGACGAAGCGCAGCGCCGCTTCCCAGTGGGGGAAGGTTGCCGGTGCGAGATCGGCGACCTCGTCGCCGAGTTGCTCACGAAGGGCCTGGGCGAAGCGACGGAGCTGGCGGTCGTCCGTGTCCTGGCGGGTGGCGGTGAAGTAGACCGAGCGTTTGCCTTCGGCGAAGTGCGTCAGCAGGTATGTCTTGCCGACGCGCCGCCGGCCCCAGACCACCGCCAGCTCGGGTGTGCCCGCGCTGGCGCGCGACCAGGCCGCGGTGAGTTGTGCCAACTCGGCCCGTCGCCCCACGATCGTCACAAGCTGATCGTACTACAAGCTGTTTGTACTACAAGCAGTTTGTATGACTTTGGTTGCAAGCGGTGCCCCTGTTGCTGCGCATCGTAGGTGAGCTGCGGGGTGGCCGGGGTCAGTGGTTGCCGGCGCCGGTCCGGGCGCGGGGTGTCGAGGACTGCCCGACGGCCGGCGAGGGGGAATCCTCGGCGTCGGCACCGTCGGTGTCGGCGCCGGCCGGCCGGGTGGTGGCCCGGTGCGGCACCTTGCGGGCCGCGTCGCCGGCCGGCGGGTTCCGTTCCGCGTTCCGCTCGGGCTGCGGGTCGCGCCGGGGCAGTCGGCCGGCGTCGACCATCTCCAGGCTGCGTGCCGCGCCACCGGCCGCGGCGGCGCCGGTGCCGAGCGCGGAGGCGAGCAGCCGGGTGCCGCCGGCCTCCGGCGCCAGGGTACGGGCGGCCAGTTCCGCCTCGGCCGCCGGCAACAGCCAGGGGGCCAGGGTGCCGAAGTAGCCGCCGAGCAGCACCACCTCCGGGTTGACCAGGTTGGCCAGCAGCGCGACACCGTGTCCGAGGAACCGCCCGGTCTCGGCGAGCGCCTCCAGGGTGGTCCGGTCGCCCCGACGGGCCCGGGTCCGGATCCGGTCCACCTCGGGGGCGAAGTCGGCGACCGGACCGTCCTCGGTGGTGTCCGGCAGGGCCCGGCGGATCATCGCCGGGATCCCGGCCACCACCTCCAGGCAGCCGCGTCGCCCGCACGGGCAGACCGGGCCCGTCGGATCGACCGGTACGTGCCCCAGCTCGCCGGCGAAACCGCGCCCGCCGCGGAGCAGGTGTCCGTCGACGATCACGCCCGCGCCGAGACCCGCGCCGCCGGTCAGGTGGACCAGGTTGGCGGTGCCGGCGTACGGGCCGTGCCGGTATTCGGCCAGCGCGGCGAGGTTGGCGTCGTTCTCCACCGCCACCTCGTAGGCCGGGTTGCGCAGGGTACGCCGCAGCTCGGCGCCGAGCGGCAGGTCGCGCCAACCGAGGGTGGTGGCGAGCCGGACCGTACCGGTGCCGTCCACCAGTCCGGGGACCGCGACGGTGAGACCGAGGACCTGTCGGTCCTGCCCGGTGACCCGGTTGACCGCACGACCGGCGAGCGCGGCGATCGCGCTGACCGCCCGGCCGGGGGATGCGGACGAGCCGTCGAAGGCGCGTCGCCAGGAGAGCAGTTCGGTGCCGGCGAGGTCGACGGCGACCACGGTCAGTTCGTCGAGACTCACCTCGATGCCGATCGCCGCGTACGGAGCGCCGTCGACCACCAGCATGGTCGCCGGGCGACCGATCCGGTTCTCGGCGAGTCCGGTCTCCCGGACCAGGCGGCGGTCGATGAGCTCGGCGACCAGGCTGGAGACGGTGGCCTTGTTCAGCCCGGTCGAGGCGGCGATGTCGGCGCGCGAGCAGGGCGCGTTGGCGCGCACGAAACGCAGCACGACGGCGAGGTTGGTGGCCCGTACGTCGGTGAGGTCGGCCGGCTGTGGCCCGCGCTGTGTCGTGATCACAATCAGCCCCGCTCCCCACGCGACGGCGTCGTCCACGGTGCGCTGCGAACGCCGACGGCGCGCCCCATCATGCCGTACCCCGGGTTGTCGGGCCACGCGTGCCCGGCGTTCCCGGTCGTCGGTCGCCCGCCGCCGTCACGCTCCGGATGTCTTGTGGCACCGACCGCCGTCGATTACGTTTGTTTAGTCACCCGACGAACTAACTCTACCCCATACCATCCCCGACCGGACCGTACCCGCCACCGTCGGCGAGTGGCCGGTCGTCCGTACCCCGAAGGGAGCGCGCCGTGGAACCAACGGGCCCGGACGTCGCCACCACCCGTAGGAACGTGCTCGGCCTGCTCGGCCTCGGCGCGGCGGCGACCGTCGGCGGCGGCCTGCTCGCCGGCTGCGGCGGCGAGGCACGGTCCACCAGCAGCGCGCAGAACCTCGACAAGCTCGCCGGCCTGCTCCCCAACCACCATCCGCTGGCGGCGGAGATCCCGCCGCCGAGTTTCACCGGGGTGCGCCCGGTGCCGGACGGCTACACCGACTTCCCGGCCAGCCTGGTCGACGCGATCACCGAGAAGCCGAGCAGTGGCGGGCAGGAGATCCGGGCGATGACCCCGGCGTGGGGGCCGGCCCCGCCGGGCGTGGGCCAGAGCGCCTACCTCGCGGCGGTCAACGCCGAACTCGGGGTGCCGGTCACCTTCAGCGTCCAGGACGGCAACCTGTACGCGGAGAAGCTCAACGCCCTGCTCGGCGCCCGTGACGTGCCGGACCTGCTCTGCGTACCGGAGTGGGAGGTCTCCAAACTGCCACGTTTCTCCGACGCGGTGGCCGCGCTCTTCGAGGACCTCACCCCGTACCTGTCCGGGGACGCGGTGCGCAACTACCCGATGCTGGCCACCTTCCCGACCGGGGCCTGGCGCAACGCGCTCTGGAACGAGCGGCTGATGGCGATCCCGAACCCGACCGACGGGCCCTTCCCGCTCGCGCTCTTCCACCGCAAGGACCTGCTCGACGCGGCAGGCCTGGGCTATCCGAGGACCATCGACGAACTCTTCGAGGTCGGCAAGCGGGTCACCGACCCGGACAAGGGCGTCTGGGCGTTCGACGACATCTTCCAGATGGTGCAGATGTTCCACAAGGTTCCCGGTACCGACGACGGTTGGCGGTTGCGGCCGGACGGCACCCCGGAGTTCAAGTACGAGACTCCGGAGTTCCGCCAGGCCGTCGACTTCATGGCGCGGGTCTACCGGGAGGGGCTGGTCCACCCGGACCTGGTGGCCAGCAAGGGCGCCGACGCCAAGCAACTGCTGCAGAGCGGCAAAATCGTCTTCAAGCAGGACGGGATCGGCATGTGGCAGCCGATGCAGGCCGAGTGGCAGAAGGTGACGCCGGGCTTCGACATCCAGCCGGTGCCGATCTTCTCGGCGACCGGCGGCGATCCGCTGGTCTGGGGTGACGACGACCCGATCTCGTACACCTTCGTCCGCAAGGGACTGCCCAAGGCCCGGGTCGAGGAACTCCTCCGGGTGATCAACTGGTGCTCGGCACCGTTCGGCACCACCGAGTTCCACCTCCGGGAGTACGGCGTGGAGGGCCAGCACCACACCCGTACCGCCGCCGGCCCGGCCAAGACCGACCTCGGCTTCAAGGAGATCGCCAACCAGTACTTCTTCGTCAGCGGACGGAGCCCGGTGATCCAGCCCTACCCGCAGACGCCGAACTTCGTCCGGCAGGTGCTGACCTACTCCAACGAGATGGTGAAACACCTGGAGAAGGACCCGTGGTCGGGGCTGAAACTGGAGATGCCGGCCCGGTTCAAGGCCGGACTCGTCCCGACCGAAGACAAGATTACCGACATCCTGCGGGGGCGTCGACCGCTCACCGACCTGGACGCGGTGATCCAGGAGTGGCGGACCAGCGGTGGCGGTGACGAGGCCCGGGAGTTCCGGGCCAAGGCACTGGCCGACGCCGGACGATGAGCACCCGCTCACCGTTGCGGGCCCGGCTGCGCCGGGACTGGCCGCTGCTGGTCATGGTGCTGCCGGCCGCCCTGCTGCTGCTGGTCTTCCACTACCTGCCGACCCTGGGCAACGTGGTCGCGTTCCTGGACTACAACCCGTACGCCGGGGACACCCCGCTGCAGGCGTTCCTGGCCAGCCCGTGGATCGGGTTCGGCAACTTCGAGGTGCTCTTCGGCGACCCGGCGTTCTGGGACGCGTTCTGGAACACGCTGTCGATCACCGGGTTCCAACTGGTCTTCTACTTCCCGCTGCCGATCGCCCTGGCGATCATGCTCAACAGCATCCTCTCCGCCCGGCTGCGCGCCTTTGTGCAGAGCGTCGTCTACCTTCCGCACTTCTTCAGCTGGGTCCTGGTGGTGACGTTTTTCGTCCAGATGCTCGGCGGCGCCGGCCTGCTCGCCCAGACGGTGCGCGACGCCGGCTTTCAACCGTGGGACATCATGTCCAACCCGGACACCTTCATCGTGCTGGTCACCGCCGAAACGGTCTGGAAGGACGTCGGCTGGGGCGCGATCGTGTTCCTCGCCGCGCTCTCCACCATCGACCCGCACCTCTACGAGGCATCCGCGGTGGACGGCGCCGGCCGGTGGCGCCGACTCTGGCACGTCACCCTGCCCGGCCTGCGGTCGGTGATCGTCCTGCTGCTGATCCTGCGGCTGGGCGACGCGCTCTCGGTCGGCTTCGAGCAGTTCCTGCTGCAGCGGGACGCGGTCGGCCGGCAGGCCGCCGAGGTGCTGGACACCTTCGTCTACCACCAGGGCATCACCACCGGGAACTACGGCTACGGGGCGGCGGCCGGCCTGTTCAAGGCCGTCGTCGGGCTGGTGCTGATCCTGGCGGCGAACCGGTTCGCGCACGCCATCGGTGAGCGGGGGGTGTACTCGCGGTCATGACGGTGACTGATCGGCCACCGGGTGACCCGGTCCGGGCGCCGGAGCGTGCCGGGCGGCGGCGTGCCGGGCGTCCGGTCTGGGAGGAGCCGCCGAGCGCGGTCGGCCAGGCCAGCAGGGGCGCCGTGCTGACCGGGGTGGTGCTGGCGGTGCTGATCCCGCTCTGGGTGGTCCTGGTCACCAGCCTGTCGTCCCGGGAGACCATCAACGCGGCTGGCGGACTGGTGCTGGTGCCGAGGGAGATCGACGTCTCGGCGTACGTGACGATCTTCTCCGGTGGACAGATCAGCCGGGCGCTCTGGGTCAGCGCCGTGGTCACCGTGTTGGGTACGGCGGTCAGCCTCGTCCTGACCGTGCTGGCCGCGTACGGGCTGTCCCGGCCGAATTCGGTTGGGCACCGGTTCCTGCTGCTCTACTTTCTGCTGACCTTCCTGATCTATCCCGGCATGGTGCCGAGTTATCTGGTGGTCACCGGGCTGGGGCTCAAGGACAGCCTCTGGGCGCTGATCCTGCCGAGCGCGATCAGCGTCTTCAACCTGGTCGTGCTCCGGGCGTTCTTCCAGAACATCCCGGGTGAGCTGCTGGACAGCGCCCGGATCGACGGGGCGGGGGAGTTCCGGATCCTGGGCCGGATCATGCTCCCGCTGTCCCGGGCGGTGATCGCCGTGGTCGGGCTCTTCTACGCGGTCGGCTACTGGAACGTCTGGTTCACCGCGCTGCTCTACATCGACGACAACAACAAGTTCCCGAGCCAGCGGGTGCTGCAGAGCTTCATCCTGGCTGGCCAGTCCCCGAACACCTCCGGTACGGCGGTCGGCGTCTCGATGCCGCCGACGCTGGCGATCAAGATGGCGGTGGTGGTGGTCACGGTGGCGCCGATCGTACTGGTCTACCCGTTCGTGCAGCGGCACTTCGTCAAGGGCGTGATCGTCGGCGCGGTCAAGGGCTGACCCGCCGGGCCGGCCTAAACTCGGGGCATGACCGCGATGGCGCCGACCCGTACCGAACCGGACCTGTCGTTCCTGCTGGACCACACCAGCCACGTGTTGCGGACCCGGATGGCGGCGGCGCTGGCCGAGATCGGGCTGACCGCGCGGATGCACTGTGTGCTGGTGCACGCGTTGCCGGAGGAGCGGACCCAGGCCCAGCTCGCCGAACTCGGCGACATGGACAAGACCACCATGGTGGTCACGGTCGACGCGTTGGAGAAGGCGGGGTTGGCCCAGCGGCGCCAGTCGGGTACGGACCGCCGGGCCCGGATCGTCGCGGTCACTCCGGAGGGTGCCCGGGTGGCCGGACGGAGCCAGGAGATCGTCGACCGGGTGCACCGGGAGGCGCTGGACTCGTTGCCGGCCGAGGAGCGGGAGGTGCTGGTCCGGGCCCTGAACCGGCTGGCGACCGGCCACCTGGCCGATCCGGTGGAGGGTCCGCAACCGGTACGCCGGGCCCGGCAGCGGGAAAACTGAACCCGAAGCAGATAGTCTGCAACAAAACGATCTGCTAGCGTCCCTCCGGTCGCATCCGCTCGACAGGAGGACGTCGTGTCCGATCCAACCTGTTTGTCGCCCCGATCCCGCTGGCTCGCCCTCGCCGTCATCGCCTCGACGACCCTGATGACCATCCTCGACGGCAGCATCGTCACCGTCGCGATGCCGGCGATCCAGGACGACCTTGGCTTCTCCCCGGCCGGCCTGAGTTGGGTGGTGAACGCCTACCTGCTCGCCTTCGGCAGCCTGCTCCTGCTGGCCGGACGCCTCGGCGACCTGCTCGGCCGCAAACGGGTCTTCCTGGTCGGCACGGTGGTCTTCACCGCCGCCTCCCTGCTGGCCGGCGTCGCCGGGTCCCCGGCTCTGCTGATCGCCGCCCGGTTCCTCCAGGGCGTCGGCAGCGCGGCGGCGACCGCGGTCAGTCTCGGCATCCTGGTCACGGTCTTCACCGAGCCCCGGGAACGGGCCCGGGCGATCGGGGTCTTCAGCTTCACCGGCGCCGCCGGCGCGATGCTCGGCCAGGTCCTCGGCGGCGTGATCACCGACGGGTTCGGCTGGCACTGGATCTTCTTCATCAACCTGCCGATCGGACTCGCGGTGCTGGCGGTCGCGCTGCCGGTACTACCGGCGGATCGTGGCCTCGGCCCGGCCGCCGGGGCCGACCTGGCCGGCGCGCTTCTGGTCACCTCCGGCCTGGTGCTGGGCATCTGGACGGTGGTCCGGGCCGAGACGCACGGTTGGACCTCGGGCTCCACCCTCGGCCTGCTCGCCCTCGCGTTCGCCCTGCTCGCCGCGTTCGTGATCCGGCAGGCCACCGCCCGGCAGCCGCTCATGCCGCTGCGGATCCTCCGCTCCCGCAGCGTGGCCGGAGCCAACCTGGTGCAGATCCTGATGGTCGCGGCCTGCTTCACCTTCCAGGTGCTGCTCACCCTCTATCTGCAGCGGGTCCTCGGCTACGGTGCCGCCGAGACCGGTCTCGCCATGCTGCCGGCGGCCGTGGTCATCGGCACCGTCTCGCTCGGTGTCTCCGCCCGGCTGATCAACCGGTTCGGCGAGCGGCGGGTCCTGTTGACCGGGCTGCTCCTGCTGACCGGCGTACTGGGCCTGCTCAGCCGGTTGCCGGTGAACGGCAGCTACCCGGCCGACGTCCTGCCGGCGATGCTCTTGACCGCCGGGTTCGGACTCGCCCTGCCGGCACTGACCGCGCTCGGCATGTCCGGCGCCCGGGCCGACGACGCCGGACTCGCCTCCGGCCTGTTCAACACGACCCAGCAGGTCGGTATGGCGGTCGGCGTCGCGGTGCTCGGCACCCTCGCGGCGGCCCGGACCGAGCGCCTGCGTACGGCCGGGGAGTCCACGGCGGCGGCACTGACCAGCGGCTACCGACTGGCCTTCGCCGCCGCGACCGGCCTGCTCGTTGTCGCTTTCGTGGTCGCGGCCGTGGTGCTGCGGCAGCCGCCGCGACCGGCCGAGACCCCGGTGTCAGAGGCTGGCACCCGAGAGTCCACCCCGAGCGCCGCCGCCTGATCCACCCACGGCCCGTGGCGCCGGCCGGCGCCACGGGCAGGGCGAAGGGGGACGGGGCGCCCCCCACCTGGGCACCCCGCCCCGACCTTCAGCCCCGCACGGTGGGCAGCCCGTCGAGGTGCACGGGGGTGGTGACCTCGCCGTCGCAGACCAGCCGGGCGGGGAGCCGGGCACCGTCCATCCGGGCGAACGCGACACCGCTGACCGTCAACGGCCCGTCGCTCTCGACCCGGAACTCGTCCCCGGAGCGACGGGCCCGGACAATCGTGTCGCCGTCGACGTCGTGGATCGTCACCTCGGCGTCGACCGCGCCCCAACTGAGCACGGTGACCTCGGGAAACGGCCCGGCGCCGACCCGGTCGGCCGGCGGGGCCACCGGCAGCAGCGCGCCGTACCGGACGAAGAGCGGAATCCGGTGCAGCGGCTGGTGCACCCGCAGATGCCGGCCGCCGGCACGCACCTCACCGGACCAGAAGTCCACCCAGTCACCGGCCGGCAGATAGACGTGCCGCCGGCCGTCCGGGTTGGTCATCGGCGCGACCAGCAGGTCGGTCCCGAGCCGGTACTCCAGCTCCGCCTGCCACGCGGCCGGGTCGTCGGGGGAGTCGACCAGCAGGGCCCGCAGCATCGGCGCGCCGGTCCGGGCCGCGGTCACCGCCGCCGAGTAGAGGTACGGCATCAGCCGGTACCGCAGCCGGAGTGCGTCGACCGCGTCCCGTTCGGCCTCGGCCGGGAAGTCCCAGGGCAGGCGGCTGGTCGTACCGTGGAACCGGATCAGCGGCGACAGCGCGCCGAACTGGGCCCAGCGGACGTACAGGTCGGGGGTGGGGGTGCCGTGGAAGCCGCCGGTGTCGTGGCTCCAGAACGGCACTCCGGAGAGGCCGTGGCTCAGCCCGCCACGCAGCGTGCTGGCCATCGCCGGGTACGTCGTGTTGACGTCCCCGCTCCACTGTGCCGAGTGCCGTTGCCCGCCCAGGTACGACGAGCGAGCCCAGACCATGCCGTGCCCGGCGACCTGTTCGGTGACCGCCGAGACGACGTCGTTGAACAGGAGGCTGTAGACGTTGTGCAGCTCGACGCCGGTCATCCCGTTGTACGCCACCGCGTCGGCCGGCACTCCCTCGGCGAAGTCGGTCTTGAAGACGCTGACCCCCTGGGCCAGCAGTGGCCGGAGCAGTCCGCTGAACCAGTCGACCGCCGCCGGGTTGGTGAAGTCGACGATGCCGCCGGCCGGGTGGGTGCCGTGCCAGGTGTCGGCGACGTAGACCGAGCCGTCGGCGCGGCGCAGGAAGTAGCCGGCCTCGGCCGCCTCGGCGTACCGGGCGCTGCCGGTCATCAGGTACGGGTTCATCCAGAGACAGACCCGGAAGCCGTCCTCGGCGAGGGCGGCCAGCATCCCGGCCGGGTCGGGGAACTGCTCGGCGTCCCAGCGCAGGTCCGACCAGGCCCCGGCGACCTGCCAGTAGCAGTCCAGGTGCAGTACGTCGCAGGGGATGCCCCGGTCGCGGATCCGGCGGGCCCGGTCCAGCACCCGCTGCTGGCTGTCGACGAAGAAGCCGGAGGAGAGCCAGGTGCCGAAGGCCCACTTCGGGGGCAGGGTGGGACGGCTGGTCAGGTCGTCGTACCGGTCGAGGATCTCGGCCGGGGTCGGGCCGGCCAGTACGTAGTAGTCGAGCACGTCGTCCGGGACCAGGATCTGTACGCAGCTGTGCGTCGACTGGCAGACGTCGAACTCGACCGGTAGTCCGCTGTCGACCAGGATCCCGTACCCCCGGTTCGACAGGTAGAACGGGACGTTCTTGTGTGACCGGTCGGACTCGCTGCCGAAGGCGTCGAAGTTCCACATCAGGGGCCGCTGGCCGCGCTTGTCCAGCGGGGTGAACTTCTCGCCGAAGCCGACGAAGCGTTCGTCGCCGGGGGCGAGGAAACTCTCGTGGTACGCGGCGACCGCGCCGTCGACAAGCGACCGGCCGAACGGCAGGGTGCGGAGTCGGCCGCTGATGTCCTGCTCGCCCCGGCTCTGCTCGACGAGCAGGGTGCCCGAGGCGTCGACGAAACGCAGGTGCCAGGGGTCGAGGCGCAGTTCGGCGACGACCGGTCCGGCGTCGACCCGGACCGTGTCGCCGTCGAGCCGGACCTCGGCCGGGTACGACCCCGGGTGCACCAGCGGCAGCGCCCGGGCGGCCCGCCCCCGGGCCAGCGGGTCCTCGCTGAGGCGTACCCGGATGACGCCCTCGGCGGCGGCGGTGATCCGGACCGCGAGCGAGCCGCCGTCGGAGGTGCCGGCCTTGAGGGTGACGCCGGAGGGGTCGGTGCCGAGCACCTCGGCCCGGGTCAGCGCGGAGAGGCCCTGCTCGCCGGGGGCCCGGACCGGTAGCTCGGGCGGGTCGGCGACGAACGTCTCGTGCGGGACCAGGGGCGGTCGGTACGGCATGCGGTCTCCTCGGCTGCCGGCGGGGGTCATCGACCCCCATTAGTTTCTTTGGTAACCCAACAAACTGTCAATCACGGACTTCGGGCCCGGAGTCGCCCCGTTGACGTGGTGATCCGGTCCGCCTACTTTGACGGGATACCCAACTAAAGTCCACAGGAGAGGGTGCCGGATGCGGTGGCCGAAAGGGCTGGACGGGCTCTGCTACGGCGGTGACCACAACCCCGAACAGTGGCCGCCGGAGGTCTGGACGGAGGACGTGGCGCTGATGCGCCGGGCCCGGGTCAACCTGGTCACCGTCGGCGTCTTCGCCTGGTCCCGGCTCGAACCACAACCCGGCCGGTACGACTTCGACTGGCTGGACCGGGTCCTCGACCTGCTGCACACCGGCGGCATCCGGGTGGCGCTGGCCACCCCCACCGCCTCCCCGCCGCCGTGGTTCTCCCTGCGCCACCCGGACGCACTGCCGGTCACCGCCGACGGCGTACGGCTGCAGCACGGCAGCCGGGACACCTACTGCGTCAGCGCCCCGGCGTACCGCAGGGCGGCGGGGGAGATCACCGCCGCGCTGGCCGCCCGGTACGCCGACCACCCGGCGCTGGCACTCTGGCACGTGCACAACGAGTACGGCACCACCTGCCACTGCGACCACGCCACCGAGGCGTTCCGCCGCTGGCTGCGGACCCGGTACGGCGGACTCGACGCACTGAACGACGCCTGGACGACCAGCTTCTGGAGCCAGCACTACTCCGACTGGGCGCAGATCCGTACCCCGGTCGCCACCCGGTACCTCGGCAACCCGGCCCAGCTGCTGGACTTCCGCCGGTTCGGCTCCGACGAACTGCTCGGCGCGTACCTCGCCCAGCGGGACCTGCTCCGGGCCGCCACCCCGGACGTACCGGTGACCACCAATTTTGTACTCGGGGGCTGGGTGCCGGTCGACCACGCCCGCTGGTCGACCGAGCTGGACCTGGTGGCGATCGACCACTACCCGACCGAGGCCGGACCGGGCGCGGAGGAGCAGACCGCGTTCGCCGCCGACCTGGCCCGGGGCTGGGCCCGGCACAGCCCTGGCGGTCCGGGCTGGCTGCTGATGGAGACCGCGCCGAACCTGATCCTGACCCCCGGCCGGATGCACGGCAAGGAACCCGGGCGGCTGCTCCGGCACAGCCTGTCGTACGTCGCCCGGGGCTCCCGGGGCGCGATGTTCTTCCAGTGGCGGGCCTCCCGGGGCGGCGCCGAACTGTTCCACTCCGCGCTGCTGCCGCACGCCGGCCCGCGCAGCCGGGGATTCCGGGAGACGGTCGAACTGGGCGAAACCCTGGACCGGCTCGCCGAGGTGGACGTCGGTACGGTGTCGACGTCGGTCGCGGTCGTCCGGGACGCCGGCTCGTGGTGGGCGCTGCAGGCCAGTGTGCTGCCGTCGGCGGAGGTCGACCACGCAGACGAGGTCGCGGCGGTCTACCGGGCGCTGTGGCGGGCCGGTCTCGGCTGCGACGTGGTCGAGCCGGGCGACGACCTCTCCGGGTACGCCCTGGTGGTGCTGCCGATGCTCTACCTCGTCGACGACGGGTACGCCGCCCGGCTGCGGGACTACCTGGCCAGTGGCGGTCACCTGCTGGTCAGCTACCTCAGCGGCGTCGCCGACGAGTACGGCCGGATCCGGCTCGGCGGTCACCCGGGCGCGTTGCGGGACCTGCTCGGCATCCGGGTCGACGAGTTCCAGCCGCTCGACCCGGCGACCCGGCTGTCCCTGTCGGACGGCGGCACGGGTCGACTCTGGTCCGAGCCGGTCGAGTTGGCCGGGGCGACGGCGGTGACCACGTACACCGACGGGCGGCTGGCCGGGGGACCGGCGGTGACCCGGCACGCGTACGGCGCCGGCGTCGCCTGGTACGTCTCGACCCGGCTGGACGACGACACGTACCGGCGGCTGGCGGCCGACGTCGCCCGGGCGGCCGGGGTGACGCCGACCTGTCCGGTGGCGCCGGACGGGGTGGAGGCGGTCCGGCGTCGGTCCGCCGACGGGCGGAGCTGGCTCTTCCTGCTCAACCACACCGACACCGCCCAGACCCTGCCGGTCGCCGGCCTCGACCTGCTCACCGGCGGATACGTCGACCCGGTGACCCTGCCCGCCGGCGGCTGCGCGGTGCTCCGGCAGTCGTGACGCGCTGTCCGGCCCGCCGGTCGTCCGCTCGCCGGGACCAGGGCCTGGCGGACCGGATGTAGCGTCTACGTCGGGAGGCTGATGTGAGACTGCGCCGCGATGTCACTCCGCCGTACGAGCCGGCGCTGTCCGCAGAGTGGACGGCCGCTCTCGACGACCGGCCGGAGGTGGAGCGGGCGCTGATCCGGGCGGTCCTGACCGCGCACCGGCTCGTCAGCCCCGACCCACCACCCCCGCCGCATGAGGTCCCTGCGGCGGACCGGCTCTACCAGTTGCACCAGATTCGTCCGCACACCATCGTCGACTCCGTCGCGGGCCTTCGCGCCGCCGAGCTGCGGGACCTGGTCCAACCCGAGTACGTCTACCTGTTCTCGACCATGGCTTCGTCCGAACCCCGCCAGCAGGACGTCGCCGACCATTTCGGTAAGGCGGCCGAGGCGGCTGCCGGCCGCGACCGTGCGTTCCGGCCGTGGAGGCCGGTCGCGTCGCTGCTCAGGGCCGCACACTACGCCCGGGGTGACCGGTTCGTCGAAGCGACAGGAGCGGTCGACGCGGCGATCGGCCAACTGGCCGGCCTCCGCCGCATCGACCGGGCAGTTCGGGAGGGTGTCCGGGTCGCGGCCGAGGCCGCCCGCCCCGCGCTGCGCGCGGCGGTCGATGGGCAGGCGCTGCCCGAGCGCCGGCGGGCCGAGATCGACGACACCTCGTACGAGCTCGACCTGGAGGGGCGCCGGAGGTACGCCCGGGACGACTTCGACGCGGCATGTCGCTACTTCGACCGTGCGCTGGAGGTGGTCGACGAGTGGTACGTGGCGATGCCCGGGGACGCCCGGGCGATCCGTGCCCTCGCCATGACCACCGGCAACCGGTTGATGTGCCTGATCGAAATGTCGAGGTTTGTCGACGCGGCCGCCGACGGCGGATCCGCGCTGGAACTGTTCGACCTGCTCTGCGCCGAGGAGGCGTCCGCGCCGCCGACACCGTTCGCGGCGGACGCGGCGGACGCCCAGGTGCGGTTCGCGGTGGCCCTGGCGGGCACGGTGGCCGACTTCGGCGACCGGTTCACCGGACCCGAACCGTTGGAGGTGGTCCGGCGGCACGCCCTCGCCGGAGTCGAGGCGATTCGGCGGATCGGTGGGCGGGACGCGGACGAGCGGCTCGGCCGGGCCCTGGCGCTGTCCGCGCGGGCGTTCCGGCTGCTCGATGTCGCCGTCGCGGTCGACGGTGAGCCGGACCCGGCGGTCGAGGCGGCGGCGTTGGCGGTCGAGGCGGCGGCGCTTGAGTTCTACCGGAGTCGGGACAACCGGCTCGACCTGCCCGAGCGCCGAAACTTCGCCCAGACCACGTTCACCCACGCCGTCGCCCAGCTCAATGAGGACGACGAGGCAGCCCGGGACGCCGGCGCCGACTTCCTGCGCCAGGCCGAGCACCTGGTCCGGGTCGGCCTTCCGGTCCATCCGGGCGCGGACCGGGGACAGCGGGTCGAGGAACTCGGCTATGTCGAGTACATCATCGGCCGGAGCAAGCTCCAGCTCGGGGATCGTTCGTTCGGCCAGCACATCGTCAACGCCCAGTACATTCTGGACCAGCACCCCGGCCCGCTGTCCGGGCCGATGCCCGCGATCAAGGCGGAGATCGACGAGTTTGTGGCCGCCCGGCGGCGGGAGGGCGCGGCAGGCTTCGGATAGCCGGCGCGCTCCCGGACGTGGGCCGCGCCGGGTCGCCATCGTTCCGCCCCGCGTGGTAAATAGATGGTCGAGTCGGTTCGGGAAGCATCACTCCTTTCCGAGTGCCTGTGAGGGTCGGCGGCCGCACCGCCCACCCGAGCGTCCCACCTCGTGACCCACCGGCTTGTCGCCTGGCCGGCGGTGTGCCCTGCCCGGCCCCGGGTAGCGCGCTGGAGATGGTTCCAGCGCCCGGGGAGCGGGAGTAAGGGTTCCCGCCCACCATTCCGATTCCTTCTGCTGATGCTGAGCCTCGATCCACCGATGAAGATCGGCCCGGCAGGACCCCGGAGATAGAAAGTGCCCTCTGAACTGGAAGGATAGGAGTGCTTCAGGCTTCTATCGCTCGGTTCGAGAGGGCACCTCGCAGGT
>NZ_JBDPMH010000006.1:0-320418 GCF_039871735.1 Plantactinospora sp. B24E8 | reverse complement strand
GGTCGGGGGCCGGATCACCCACTCTGGGCGGTCAGGCTTGATCCCGTCGTGGGCGATCCGGCCCCCGACCTGGGCTCCACACCCGACCTGGACTCCACATCCGACCTGGACTCCACACCCGACCTGGACTCCACGCCCGGCCCCGGGCTGACCACCGGCTCGTCGAACGCCGGATCGGGATCGAGTCCCTGTGGACCGTGCTCGGACCAGAGCAGCTCGACGCAGGTGCCCTGCCCCGGCTCGGAGAAGAGCCGCAGCTCGCCGCCGATCTCCCGGATCCGCCCCTCGATCGACCGGCGCAACCCGAACCCCGGGCCGGCCCGCTCCGAGTCGAAGCCAACCCCACGGTCCACCACCCGTACCGCGAGCACCTCGTCGTGCCAGTCGACGGTGAGCCACGCCTCGCGGGTGCCGGAGTGCCGGGCGACGTTGTTCAACGCCTCCCGGGTCGCGTCCCGGATCGCCTCCACCACGTGCCGGGGCACCTGGGCGGGGACCGGCACCGACCGCAGGTGCACCCGCAGGTCCAGGGCGCCCGCGTCGGCGACCACCTCGGCCAGGGTCGCACCGAGCGTGGTCACCGATTCCGCCTGGTCCTCGGTCAGCAACTGCCGGATGTAGTCGGCCTCCCGGGCGCACCGCCGCCGGACCTCGACGGCCCGGTGGTCCAGCCCGCCCCGGGCGATCGCGGTCAGGGTGGCCAGCGCCGTGTCGTGCAGCCGCCGGTAGTGGTGCAGACGCTCGGCGTACCGGGCCGCGTTCGCCGCCGTCGCGGTCTCCGCCGCCAGTCTGTGTTGGGTCGCCTCGTCGACCGCGCTCGCCTGGGCACCGAGGAACCGGCGCATGAAGTGCAGCATCAGCGCGAAGAAGATGCTCGAGTTCACGTGGTTGACAAAGCCGGACTCCCACGGCGGCAGCCCGCCGATCTGCACGGCGGCGGCCGCCACCGCGGTCACCAGGAGCACCGCCAGCCCGACGAACACCTCCCGCAGCGCCAGTACGGCGCCGACCAGTGCCGCCGTACCGAGGGCGAACTTGCCGGCCCAGTTCGCCGCGGTCAACTCGTAGCCGCCCCGGATGTTGGCGTTGACCACGACCAGGAGCAGGACGGCCACCGCCACGTCCACCAGCACGTCGGCCCGGCTGAACCAGCCCCGGCGCCACACCCGGACGCCGAGTGCCACGTTCCAGGAGAGCATCAGGACCAGCAGGGTCACGTTGAGCGCCGGACTGTGGTAGCGCTCCGCCGACGTGGTCATCCCGACGAACGCCGGCACCACGTAGCTCGCCCGCTGCGCGAAGAGCAGCACCGCGAGGAACCGCAGCGCCCGTTCCCGCCCCGGCATCAGGACCATCAGCCGGGCGTCGACCCAACCGAGCCGGGCCTCGGACAGGAACCGGTTGATCCGCCGTGACGTGTGGCGTCCGGTGGTCGCCGACCCGCTGCTCAACGCTGCCCCCTCGGCTGCTGGTCCATTCCCGGCGCGGCGGCGGCGCGGCGGACGGCTACGGCCGCGCCTTCGCCAGCGCAGACTACGGGCGGGGGGCGGCGGACGGAACGGACTGCGCACAGTCCGACAAAGAACGGCGGCACCTGGGCACGTGGGCGACTGTGCCGGAAACCGTCTGGCCAGGGGTTCCGCCGGGCGGAACCCAGATCGTTGCCCTAGGCTAACGATCACGCCGGGGGACGCATCGGACCATCCCGGTGGGACAGACGGGAGCACGACGTGCAGGACACGATGCAGGCCGGAACGGTCCGGATCACCGGGGCGGACGGCGACGAGATCGAGGCGTACCTGGCCCAGCCGCTCGGGTCGGAACCGCGCGGCGGGGTGGTGGTCATCCACCACATGCCCGGCTACGACGAGCCGACCAAGGAGATCACCCGCAGGCTGGCCAGCTACGGGTTCGCGGCGATCTGCCCGAACCTGTACAGCCGGGAGGCGCCCGGGGCGAGCCCGGACGACGCGGCGGCGGTGGCGCGGGCGCAGGGCGGCGTACCGGACGACCGGCTGGTCGGTGACGTGGGCGGCGCCGCCGACCACCTGCGGGGACTGCCCGGAGCGAACGGCAGGGTCGGGGTGATCGGCTACTGCTCGGGCGGACGTCAGGCGTTCCTCGCCGCCTGCCGGCTGCCGCTGGACGCCGCCGTCGACTGCTACGGCGCGTTTGTGGTCGGCGATCCGCCAAAGGACTTTCCGCTCCGGGTACGCCCGCTGCTGGACCAGGCGCCGTCGCTGAGCTGCCCGCTGCTCGGCATGTTCGGCGCGGAGGACCAGTACCCGTCGCCGGAGCAGGTGGCGGAACTGGACCGGGAACTGACCCGGCTCGGCAAGCCGCACGAGTTCCACAGCTACGACGGCGCCGGTCACGCCTTCTTCGCGGTGGACCGGCCCAGCTACCGGCCGCAGGCGGCGGTCGACGGCTGGCAGAAGGTCCGCGCGTTCTTCGACCGTCACCTGAACGTCTGAGGAGGCCGGCATGTGCACGTACGTCACGGTGACCCGTACCGTCGAGGGCAGCGGTAAGGGGGCGAACGGCTGGTTCCCGGTCACCGACACCAGCGTCTACGTCGACCATCCGACGCACGCCCCGTACGGCCACACCCTGAACATCGACTTCCTGAACCCGGCGGCCGGGCCCGGCTCCCGGGTCGCCGTCGAACTGACCGAGGAGTCGGCGCTGGCCCTGGTCGAGGCGATCCAGGCGGCGCTGGCCGCCGCGCCGGCCGGGCTGGCGAGCCGCGACCAGCAGGTCTGAGTCCGTTCACCGCGGGTGGGGGGTGGGGGCCGGGGTGGTTGTCGATAGCGGCAGGCCAGAGCTACCGTACTGAACATGTCTGGACAGGTCATCCGACTGAAGCACCAGCGGATCGCCGACGAGTTGGCCCGGGACATCCGGGGCGGCCGGCTACCGAACGGGGCCCAACTGCCCGGCGAGCACGCGCTCGCCGCGCGCTTCGAGGTGAGCCGGAACACCGTCCGGCAGGCCCTCACCGAACTCGGCCGACGCGGGCTGATCTCCACCCATTCCGGTAAGGGGTCGTTCGTCACCTTTGACGGCCGACCGCTGGACGACCGGCTCGGCTGGGCCCGGGCGCTGGCCGAGCAGGGCGTGCCGACCACCGTACGGGTGCTCCGCCTGGCCCTGGTCCACGAGCCCGAACTGGCCGACCGGTTCGACCTGCCGACCACCGAGTACGTCGCGGTCGACCGACTCCGGTCCCTGACCGGCGGCGCCTCGATCTCGATCGAACGGAGCCGGATCCCGGCCGTCGGCCCGCTACGTGAACTGCCCGAACGCGGCCTCTCCGGATCGCTGTACGCGGCCCTGCGCGGCGCCGGGCTGGTCCCGTCCTGGGGTGAGGAGTGGGTCGGGCTGGCCCCGGCCACCGACACCGACGCCGAACTGCTCGGCTGCGCCCCCGGCAAACCACACCTGCACACCCGCCGGCTCAGTCGCACCGCCGACGGGGACTTTGTCGAACACGTGGAGAGCCTGCTCGACCCCGAGCGGTTCCAGCTGCACCTGCGCTTCGGGAGGTGGCCGGAATGAGCGGCACCACACCGGAGGTGGGCACGGTGTCGGTCGAGGCGCGGGCGGTCGGGGCGCTGACCGGGCTCGCCATCGGCGACGCGCTCGGCATGCCGACCCAGTCCCTGCCCCGACAACTGATCCGGCAGCGGTACGGCCGGCTCACCGGCTTCGAACCCGGCCCGGACGACCAGCCGATCGCGGCCGGCATGCCGGCCGGCGCGGTCACCGACGACACCGAACAGGCGGTGCTGCTGGCCCGGCTGCTGCTCGCCGGCGACGGCCGGATCGACGGGCACCGACTGGCCCGGGACCTGCTCGCCTGGGAGGACGACATGCGGCGCCGGGGGTCGCTGGACCTGCTCGGCCCGTCGACCCGGGCCGCCGTCGCCGCCGTCGCCGCCGGACGCCCGATCGAGGAGGCCGGCCGGTTCGGCACCACGAACGGCGCCGCCATGCGGATCACGCCGGTCGGCGTCGCCGTACCCGTGGACAACCTGGACCGGCTGGTGGAGCGGGTGGTGGAGGCGAGCTGGGTCACCCACAACACCGGGGTCGCGCTGGCCGGGGCCGCCGCGGTCGCGGCGGCGGTCAGCGCCGGCCTGGCCGGAGCCGACCCGGCGACGGCGACCGCGACCGGGGTACGCGCGGCCCGGCTCGCCGCCACCCACGGCCACTGGGTGGCCGCCGCCGACGTCGCGGACCGGATCGACTGGGCCACCCGGCTGGTCGCCGGCCGGACCCCGGACGACGCCGCCGACCTGATCTACCACCTGGTGGGGACGAGTGTGGCGACCCAGGAGTCGGTCCCGGCCGCGTTCGCGGTGCTCGCCGTCCACCCCGACGACCCGTGGCGGGCCGCGTTGCTCGCCGCTTCCCTCGGCGGTGACTGCGACACCATCGCCGCCATCGTCGGAGCCGTCGCCGGCGCCGTCCACGGCGTCGACGCCTTCCCCGACACCGCACTGAAGACCGTCCACACGGTGAACCACCTTCCGCTGTCCGATCTGGCGACCGACCTGCTGGCCCTGCGCCGGCAGCAGCCCTGACAGCGGGCGAACAGGGAAAGGCAGGACAACGATGTCCGCTACGGAACTGGCCGGCAGCACGCCGGCCGACAGCAACCGGGTCGGCGCCATCGAGACCCGGGGCATCGAGCCGGTGCCGCCGGGCGAGCGCACCGGCGGGCCGGGCCAACTCTTCTGGGTGTGGTTCGCGGCCAACATCTCGATCCTGGGACTCCCGCTCAGCGCCACCCTGGTCGCACTGCGCGGCATGAACATCTGGCAGGCGCTGACCGTCGCCGCGATCGGCTCGTTCGGGTCGTTCGCCCTGGTCGGGCTGATCAGCGTGGCCGGCAAGTGGGGCGGCGCGCCGAGCATGACCCTGTCCCGGGCGGTTTTCGGGCCACGCGGCAACCACGGGCCGACCCTGGTCTCCTGGCTGTCCCGGGTCGGCTGGGAGACGGTCAACACCACCACCGCCGCGTACGCGCTGCTGGCGCTGCTCAGCATCGTCTTCGGGTTGACGGCGAACCCGGTGCTGACCGTGATCAGCCTGCTGGTTTTTGTGGTGTTGACCCTGGTGGTCTCCGGACTCGGGCACGCCACCCTGGTGCTGGTCCAGAAGTGGGCCACGTACGTCTTCGGCGCGCTCAACATCCTCGTCGGGGCGTTTCTGGTCAGCCGGGTCGACTGGGACGCGGTCGCGCACGCGCCGGCCGCCCCGCTCAGCGTGGTGATCGCCGGAATCGGCGTGATCGCCGCCGGTACCGGGATCGGCTGGGCGAACGCGGGCGCGGACATGGCCCGCTACCAGCACCGGCACGTGCCGGGTGGGCGGATCGTGGCGGCCGCCTCGGTCGGTGCCGGGGTGCCGCTGTTCCTGCTGATCGGGCTCGGCGGCCTGCTCTCCGCCGGTGACGGCAGCCTCGCCTCGGCCAGTGACCCGGTCTCGGCGATCCAGGTGATGCTGCCGTCCTGGATGGCGGTACCGTACCTGCTCGCCGCCTTCGGCGGGCTGCTGCTCTCCAACAACCTCTCGGTCTACTCGGCCGGACTCACCATGATCACCCTCGGGGTGCGGGCCCGCCGGGTGGTCGCGGTCGGGCTGGACATCGTGCTCACCCTGGCCGGCGGCGTGTACTTCATGCTGGTCGCCGACGACTTCTACGGGCCGTTCATCACCTTCATCTCACTGCTCGCCGTGCCGATCACCGCCTGGGTCGCGGTCTTCCTTGTCGACATGCTGTTCCGTCGGACGTACGACCCGGACGGGCTGATGGACACCGGCCGGACCGGCGTCTACTGGGCGCACGGCGGGTTCCGCTGGTCGGCGGTGCTGCCCTGGCTGGCCGGCATCGTGGTCGGGCTGCTCTTCACCACCGCCTCCACCTCGGCGACCGACGTCTGGTTCGCCGGCCCGCTGGCGGACTCGTGGATGGGCAGCAACGGGCTCGGCTGGGTGGCCGCGTTCGTGGTGGCCGGCGGCCTGTACCTGCTGGCCGCCGCGCTCGGCAACCGCCGCGCGACGCCGGTCGCGGCGCCTCGGCCGGACGACCAGCTGACCGGGGCACGGCCGTGACCGGGCCGATCGTGACCGGGCCGATCGTGACCGGGCAGGCCGGGCCGGGGCGGGCTCCCCGGCTGGTGCACACCGGGAACACCATCGTCGACGTGGTGATGTACCTGCCCCGACTGCCGGAGTCCGGTGGCGACGTACTCGCCTCGGCGAGCCAGGTCACCGTCGGGGGCGGGCTCAACGTGATGGTCGCGGCGACCCGTCAGGGCCTGCCGGTGGCGTACGCCGGGATGCACGGCACCGGCCCGTTCGGTGACCTGGTCCGGGGGCGGCTCGCCGAGGAGGGGATCGAACTCGTCCAGCCCCGGCTGCCGGACCGGGACACCGGGTTCAGCGTGGTGATGGTGGAACCGGGCGGGGAGCGTACCTTCGCCACCGGCGCCGGGGCCGAGGCCGGCCTCGGCGCGGCGGACCTGGCCCGGATCGCCCCGGAGCCCGGTGACCTGGTGTACGTCACCGGCTACAGCCTGGCGTACCCGGTGAACGGGCCGGCGCTGGCCGAGTGGCTGTCCACACTCGATCCGGGCGTGACGGTGCTGGTCGACCCGGGCCCGCTGGTCGCGGAGATCCCGCGACCGGTGCTGGAGCCGGTGTTGGCCCGGACCGACTGGTGGAGCTGCAACGAGCGGGAGGCGCGGCTGCTCACCGGGCTCGCCGAACCGCTGGCCGCCGCGACCGCGCTGGCCGAGCGGACCGGCCGGGCCGGGGTGCTGGTCCGGACCGGGCCGGAGGGTGCGGTGCTGGCGGCCCGGCACCGGGTGCCGGTGGTGGCGCCCAGCTTCCCGGTGACCGTGCTGGACACCAACGGTGCCGGGGACGCGCATGTCGGGGCGTTCGCCGCCGCGTTGGCCGGCGGCCTCGACCCGGTGGACGCGGTACGCCGGGCGAACGCCGCCGCCGCGCTCGCGGTGACCCGGCGCGGGCCGGCCACCGCCCCGACCGCCGAGGAGATCGACGAGCTGCTCGGCGCGGACGCCTGATCTCCCGCCACCACCACCATAACCGGGGCGGGGCGGAATCCGGTCGCCACGATCGACTAATCGGCAACCTGGCAAAATCAGGACGTTTTCCCTGGTCGGGCGGGCACGGACGTGGCTAGCGTCCGTCCCCTGTCCGAGCAGGAGGGAACACCATGGGCGAGGAGATCGCACGGCACGTCGGCCCGGCCGGGCTCACCATCGCGTACGAGCGTTTCGGGGATCCGGCCGCGCCGCCGGTGCTGCTGGTCATGGGTGGCGGAGCCCAGATGATCAACTGGCCGGAGGGCTTCTGTGCCGAACTGGTCGACCGCGGACTGCACGTGATCCGGTTCGACAACCGCGACGTCGGCCGCTCCACACATCTCACCGACGCACCGGTACCGGACGTCGCCGCCGCGTTGGCCGGCGACCTCAGCTCGGTCTCGTACACGCTGTCCGAGATGGCCGCCGACGCGGTCGGGCTGCTCGACGTACTCGGACTGCCGGGCGCGCACGTCGTCGGCGCCTCGCTCGGCGGGATGGTGGCCCAGACGATCGCGATCGAACACCCGGACCGGATCCGTTCGCTGACCTCGATGTTCTCCACCACCGGCGACCCCACCGTCGGCCGGACCGACCACGCCGCGCTCGCCCCGCTCGGTCCACCGCCCGCCGACCGGCAGGGTTACGTCGACTGGCAGGTCCGGGCGATGCGTACGGTGGGATCGCCGGGCTTCCCGTTCGACGAGGCCGAGGTGGCCGACCGGGCAGGACGCGCGTACGACCGGGGCCACGACCCGCTCGGGATGCTGCGCCAGGCGGTCGCGGTGGTCGCCTCCGGTGACCGTACCGAGCGGCTACGGACGCTGCGGGTGCCGACGCTCGTCATCCACGGCACCGCCGACCGGATGATCGACATCAGCGGTGGGCGGGCCACCGCGGCGGCGATTCCCGGGGCAAAACTGGTGACCTTCGAGGGCATGGGCCACAGCCTGCCCCGGCAGCTCTGGGCCCCGATCGCCGACCAGATCGCCGAACTGGTCCACGGGCGGTGAGAACGTCGGACGCACCACGACGGTGAGGATCCGGGGCCGCCCACGTCCCACCGGCAGTCTTCGCAACCCGGCAATCTCCGCGTCAACGTTCGCTCAGTCTCCGTGACCTCGACGGTCACCTGCGGCCGGAACGATCACCCCGTTTCCGCGAGTCCCGAGCGAATGAGAGTCCGCTGTGCAGTCCCTGAGCCGTGCCCGACGCCACGCGCGGCGCTGCGCCTGGATGCTGGCGGCGATCGCCCTGCTCGGCGGAGTGTTTCCGGACGCCGCCTCGGCGCATCCCTTCGGCGATCCACAACAGATCGAGGTCTCCGGCGAGGGCGACCACGGCGTACGGATCCGCTGGCGGGTCGGCGGGAGCGACGACCTGACCCTGCTCGGCGTCTCCCTCGGCGTGCTGCCCGAGGACCGGGTGCTGCTCGACGGTGCGGTGACCTACCAGTCCTCCGACGCGCGGGCGCTGGCCGGAGCCCCCGAGTTCGCCGGGTACCTGGCCGAGCGCATCACCGTGTCCCAGAGCGGGCGGCCCTGCGACGGTGCGGTCGACGTCGCCGACGACCTGACCTCCGGCGGCGCCGAGCTGCGGTTCAGCTGCGCCGCGCCGGTGGGCACGGTGACCGTGACGTCTCGGATGCTCACCGACCTGCACCAGGCGTACCGGACGCTCGCCAGGGGACCCGACGGGCAGAAGGCCGTGTACGACGCCACCCACGAGTCGGCGGACTGGCACTTGGGCGCGGGCTCCGGCCCCGCGTCGCCCCGCAGCACCACCGCGACCCCCACCGAGCAGAGCGCCCGGCAACTGCTGGCCGTCGGGGGAGTCATGCTGGCCGCCGTGGCCGCCGGCATCCTCTGGTACCGCCGACGGCGACGAGAGGCCTGAGCCGTGAACGCCCTCACCAGCGTCGCCGCGTCCGCAACCGATCCCGACCCCGGTCCACTGCTCGCCGCCGACCTGTTCGGCGCCGCCGCGCTCGGCGACCGGCTCGTCGAGGCGGTGCAGTCGCCGGGCTTCGTACCGGTGGCGCTGGTGATCGCGTTCGTGGCGGGGGCGGCACACGGTCTCGCGCCCGGACACGGCAAGAGCCTCGCGGCGGCGTACCTGGTCGGCTCGCGGGGCCGGGTCCGCGACGCCGCCTGGCTGGGCGTGTCGGTGGCCGTCATGCACACCGTCTCGGTGCTCGCCGTCGCGGTCGCCTGGACCTTCTTCTCCCTCTCCGACCTGCTGAGCCTCGAGCGGCTGACCACCGGCCTGCAACTGGCGGCCGGGCTCACCGTCGTCGCCGTCGGGCTCTGGCTGCTGCGACGCCACCTGCGCGGCCACGGTCATGGTCATGCCCACGGTCATGGTCACGGTCATACCCACGGCCACCCGCACGATCACGGCCACGGTCACACCCACGACCACGGTGGTACGTCCCGGCCCGGGCTCCTGCTGCTCGGCGTCTCCGGCGGCCTGACCCCGTCGCCGGCGGCCTTCCTCGCGCTGGTGACCGGCATCTTCGCCGGACGGGCCGGGTTCGCACTCGTCCTCGTGGCCTGCTTCGGCCTGGGGCTCGCCGCGGTGCTCTTCACCGTCGGGCTGCTGGCGCTGACCGGACGCTCCCTCGTCGTGCGCGCCGCCTCGTCCCGCACCCTCCTGACGGTGGCCGCGCGGGTAGCCCCCGTCGTGGCCGCCTGCGGAATCACGCTCGTCGGCTTCGGTCTCACCGCCACGGCCGTGGCCGGTCTACCCGGGACCTGACCGCAGAGGTTCCGCCGCGAATCTCGCCCAGGTACCCACCTGCGGCGCCAACAGAGCACCCCCAGAAAGGAGTTGTCGTGGCAACACGACCACATCCGGTCACCCGAGGGTGGCGGCACCTCGGTGCAACCGCCCTCGGGCTCGTGGTGGCCGGCGGCATGCTGATGCTGCCCGCCCAGGACGCGCCGACCTCGGCCAACCTCCATCCGGCCGCCTCGGCCGTCACCGTGCCGGCGGCCGACGTACTCGACGTCAGCTTCGGCGGCGGCGCCGCCACCGACCGGGCCCAGGGCCTCGCACCCACCACCTGGGGCGCCCCGAGCTATTCCAGCGACGCGACGCTCGGTCACGACATCATGAAGGTGGACGGGGTCGACGACGCCGTCTCCTTCGACCTCGCCGACCAGTGGAGCCGGTTCGCCACCGGCTTCGCCATCGAGTGCGTCTTCCGCGTCGACACCACCATGCCGGTGGGCAGCGAGAAGGACCTCTGCTCCGACAAGGAGGCCGGCGGCTTCTCGGTCTACGTCACCGGCGGCAACCTGGGCACGATGGCCCACATCGGCGGCGGCTACAAGTCGGTGCTGACCCCGGTCACCGGCGGCCGCTGGTACCACACGCTCTCCGTCTGGGACGGCCAGAACCTACGCCTCTACCTGAACGGCCAGCTCGCCGGCGTCACCCCGGCCAGCGGGGCACTCGCGCCACCGGCGGCCACCTCGCGCCGGTTCGTGATCGGCGCCGACGCCGCGCCCTCCGGCATCGGGCAGGTCGCCCCGCCGGCCTCCTTCGCCGGCAGCCGGGTGTGGAGTGCGGCGCTGGACCCGGCCCAGGCGGCCCAACTCGCCTCGGCGTACGGGCTCACCCCGCCCGTGCCGGTCGCCGACGTCCTCGACGTCGACTTCGACGACAACACCCCGCGCGACGACGCGCAGAACCTCGCCGTCACCACCGTCGGCGAGCCGGTCATCGCGCAGGACAGCGCGGTGAAGGTGCCGGTCGCGTCCTTCGACGGCGCCAACGACGCGTACGCGTACGCGATGGGCGACACGCAGTGGGAGAAAATCCGCAACCAGGCCACCATCGAGTGCACCTTCAAGGACAACGGCACCCTGCCGAACTCCGGTGAGCACTCGGTCTGCTCCGAGAAGGAGAGCGGCGGCTACTCGATCGTCGTCTACGGCGACAAGCTGACCTTCGCCGTGTACGCGAACGGCGCCTACCGGAACGCCCAGGTCCAGATCTCCTCCGGCCGCTGGTACCACGCCGTCGGCACCTGGGACGGCGTCAACGCCAAGCTGTACGTCGACGGCGCCCTGGCCGCCACGGTCGCCGCACCCGCCCCGCTGGGCCTGCCCGGCGGCGCCGCCCGTAACGCCTTCTATGTGGGCGCGGACGCGGTCAACCAGTTCTGGACGCCGGCCACCGTACGCAACGCACGGATCTACTCCCGGGTGCTCACCCTGGACGAGGTGCAGGCCCTCAACATCGCCGCGCTCGGTGCCGTCCGGGACGCGGGCGTCGCGGTCACCTCGACCGTTCCGGCGCAGGGCGCGCACCTGAGCCGCCCCACCGAGTTCCAGGTCGCCGTGACCAACCAGGGCAACGCCACCGGTTGGCGGTACCTGCTCGACGGCACGCCCGTTCAGGTCGGCCAGGAGGTCGGCGCCGGCCTGAGGTCCGGCAACCACACCCTGGAGATCACCGCGACCGACGTGTTCGGCAAGCCGGCCAGCAAGACGGTGACCTTCACCTCCGACGCCATCCCGACCTCCGGCGGCACGGACGTCGGCCAGGGAGGTGGCCGGGTCACCCTGTCGGCGATCGCGCACAACCCCGACGGCGGCCCGGTCACCACCACCTTCCGGCAGGCCACGCCGAGCGTGCCGGTCGGTGGTTTCCAGGGTGTCGTCCCGGTCATGCCCGCCACGCTGGACTTCTCCTACACCCAGGGCGGCCAGATCGGCGCGAGCCCGCGTCCGGACGGCACGGTGGCGAACAGTCCGTCCACCGGCAACATCCCGTTCCAGCGCTTCGACGTCCAGGTGCCGGCCTCGGGCGAGCGTCGCCAGATCCTGTGGAACGGCGTGGTCGACCCCGAGCGGGCCGTCTCGCTGCACGCCTGGAACGCCACCGCACAGACCTGGACCGAGCTCGCCACGGCGCGTGGCCAGGCCGAAGGTGACACCACCCTGCAGGCCGTCGTCCGGCCCGAGCTGGTCGACAACGGTGTGGTCCACGTCCTGGTCGTCGGTGCGGACCCGTTCGCCGACGACCTCGCGCCGCGCGACGGCTCCGCGAACGACCCGGCCAACCGGGACCACTTCGAGGACCCGTCGAGGTACGACTTCTCGCTCGCCCACTTCACCGACACGCAGTACCTCGCCGAGGGCGCGGCCGGCGGCACGTACGACGACTTCGACGGCGTCGACGAGCCCACCGACAAGATGACCATGGAGGAGCGGGCGCTCTGGCAGAAGTCCTACCGGGACACCACCCGCTGGCTCGCCGACAACGCCGACGGCAGGAAGATCGCGTACACCGCGCACACCGGTGACGTCATCGAGAACGACTACTCCGACCCGCTCGCCAGGGACTCCAGCGGCAACCTGCTCTACCCCGGTCTGGACGAGCAGGTGACCCGCGAGTTCGAGTTCACCTCGGAGGCGCAGCGGACACTTGACGACGCCGGTCTGGTCAACCAGGTCGTCGCGGGCAACCACGACAACCAGGGCGGCAACGAGACCGGCCCGACCTCGCGCTTCAACCGCTACTACGGCCCGGAGCGCTACTACGAGGGCGCCAAGAAGTGGCCGGCCGGGTCCAAGGCGTCGTACCACGCCTGGGACGAGACCACCGACCCGGCGGGCAACACGGTCACCCCGGGCAGGGACAACCAGAACAACTACGTCCTGTTCTCCGCCGGTGGGCTGGACTTCGTGGCGGTGGGCCTGTCCTACGGCGTCACGCAGGCCGAGGCCGACTGGGCCAGCTCGGTGTTCCAGCGGTACCACGACCGCAACGGCATCCTGCTCACCCACGCCTACCTCGCCCCGTCGGCCACGCCGGACGGCCGCGGCGCCGGCTTCTCCACCGACGGCTCCCGGGCCTTCTCGACCATCGTCCAGAACAACCCGAACGTCTTCCTGGTCCTCGCCGGCCACGAACACGGCGTCGGCACCAACCTCAAGACCGGCGTCGGCGTGACGGTGGCACACGACGTGGTCGAACTGCTCGCGGACTACCAGTTCTACAAGATGACCGCGGGCGAGCTGTGGCCGGAGAAGGTCGACGCCAACGGCAACCTCGACCTGAACGGCGACGGCACCGTCGACCACCGGAGCGGCGACCTGCTGCAGTTCGGCGCCAGCTTCCTGCGGCTGCTGCAGATCGACGTCGACCGGTCCGAGATGAGCATCGACACCTACTCGCCGATGCTCGACAACTTCGGCGCCACCGAGTACGACGACCGCAAGCGCTACAACGGCGCCGAGGACAACATGGTGCTGCCGATCGACCTGTCCAGCCGGACCACCAGCTTCGGCACGGACAGCCTGGCCGTCGTCACCCCGACCGACACGGTGATCGGTGAGGCCACCGCGAAGTCGGGCTGGCCGGCCAGCGTCGAGTGGACGGGCCTGACCGAGGGCGAACTGTACGCGTGGACCAGCACCAGCCGTACCGGTGACGGGGCGCAGGTCGGCTCGGCGGACCAGTTCGGCGGCATCTTCACGGCCACCGCGGCCGGCACCGACGTCACCCCGCCGGTGTTGACCGTCCCGGCGTCGACCACGGTGAAGCAGAACACGGCCTTCGACCCGCTGGCCGGGGTCACCGCACGGGACAACACCGACGGTGACGTGACCGACCGGATCCAGGTGGTCGGCACCGTCGACACCCGGACGCCGGGCAGCTACCCGCTCACCTACCTCGTGTCGGACAGCAACGGCAACCAGGCGGTCGCCAACCGCGTGGTGACCGTGACGAAGACACCGGGCGATGAACTCGTCAAGACGTCGGTGCACGCCGACGACGTGACGGCGACCTGGCGCAAGAGCGTCAAGCTGACCGCCACCGTCAAGCCGGGCTCCGCGACCGGCCCGGTGCAGTTCCTCCTCGGTGAGGACGTGCTGTGCGAGGCCACGGTCAAGAAGGGCGTCGCCACCTGCACGGTGGACCGCCTGCCGCAGCCGGGCAGGCACCAGGTACGGGCGGTCTACGGCGGCGACCGGAAGCACGCGCCGTCGTACGACGACTTCACCCTGACGGTGGTCGAGCGCCGCCACTGATCGAGGGGTACGTCCCGGAAAGCGGGGCCGGTCCGGTCGGGCCGGCCCCGCTTTTGGTCTGCGATCACCCCGTCGGGTGCCGCATCGGCCCGAGGCCGGGAAAGGCGGCCGCCGGGTTCAGTTGGCGTCGAGATGCTCGTTGACGAGGTCGGCGAGCTGCGCGGACAGGCCCACCGAGTGCAGGCCGTGGCCCATGCCGGGCACCATACGCAGCTGTGCTCCGGGAATCAGTCCGGCCAGCGCCTCGGCGTGTGCGGGCGGGAAGAGCGGGTCTTCGGTGCCGTGCACGACAAGCGTCGGTGCGGTGATCGAGGAGAGCGGGGCGAGCCGGTCGGGGGTGAGCTGCCGACCGGCCAGGTCGTGGTTGGTGGCGGCGGCCGGATCACGGGCCCGGTCGTACGACAGTTCGGCGAAGCGGCGAGCCGCCGGCTCGTCGAACGGCAGTCCGGTGCCGTGCAACATCCGCCAGGTCTCCAGACTGGCCGCGATCTGCTCCTCCCGGCTGGTCCGGGGCAGCGCCGCCGAGGCGAGCAGGTGCTGGAAGAAGTGGGGCGCGGGCGGCGGCAGCTCGTCAGGGGCGGGCGGCTGACCACCCATCGCCCGCGCCCAGGCCGGCCCGGGGTTGTTGCCCATCGGCGAGGTCATCAGCGCGGTCAGGGTGCGGACCCGGGTCGGCCGGTGTACCGCGAGCCACTGCCCGATGGCACCGCCCAGGGAGGCGCCGACGACGTGGGCGGCGGCGACCCCGTGCCCGTCCAGTACGGCGAGCGCGTCCTCGGCCAGGTCGGCCAGCGTGTACGGCTGGCGCCCGAAGTCGACGAGGTCGGACCGGCCGGTGTCCCGGTGGTCGTACCGGATCACCTGCTGGCCGCCGTCGACAAGTCGGCGCACCAGGTCGTCGGGCCAGCCGATCCCCTGGGCCGAGGTTCCCATGACGAGGAGCACCGGCGGGTGGGCGGGATCGCCGAAGCGTTCCGTCCACAGTCGCAGGTTTCCGGAGGAGACGAACGTCTCGTGAGAGTTCCGCATGGCGGGGAAACGTAACCGCCGCCCGATTCCCCATCGACGGGCATCACCTGAATATTTATTGATATCATGTGATATAATTGTTTTGTCTCCCGGGCCAATTGTTTTGTCTCACGGATAAGCTGCTCGCCTCGACAAATGCACTGACCGGGTCCTCCCCGGCAACATCCCGCGTCGTCACCTCGACCTACCGAGCACCCGCCCCGTCAGCCGGGCAAGGGATGCCCGGCGGCGGACATCGCGGCCAGCCCGGCCCCGGTGAGCGCGGCGGTGTACGGCGCGGCGGCCGGGTGCACTCCGATCCGGAGCGCCTGGGCGAGCGCGACGGTCAACTCGGGTCGGGCCGCGCCGTCGCCGACCAGCACCATTCCCCGGGCCAGCGCGGCGAGCGCCGCCGGACGGTGTTCCGGCTGCTGGTAGACCTCCCGGACGAGCCGCGCGGTCACCGCCGCCAGGTCGACCAGACGTCCCCGCCGGACGAGCGGCGCCGCCGAGGGTCCGTCGGCGGTCAGTAAGCTGGCCGTACCCCGGGCCAGCCCCCAGGCCCGCAGCCACGTACTGCCGAAGTCGATCGCGAGCAGGGTGGGCGCCGTGGTCGCGGTCGGCTGACCTGTCGCGACCCGGCCGGCCCCACCGCCGGCCGCCGAAGGTACCGCGTCTCGGTCGGCGTCGTGCCCGCCGGACATCACCTCACGGACCGCCGCCATCGTCGCGTCCTCCCCCCGCTTGTCCACCCCCGCTCCCCCGCGAAGCTGTCGAACCTCCAGCTTGGGTCGGTAACGGGTGCGCCGCACCGGCAGAGTTCGGCGAACAACCGCCGGCCAGTTTTCCGGCCGCCGGCAACAAGCGGCCCGGGTCACCGGCCGCCGACAGCCAGCTCAGGCTGTCGGCAGGACCCGGTAGGAGCCGGCTCCCGGTGGAGCTGCCGACCTGGTCAGCCGTGGGTGACCAGGTCGATCCCCGTCAGCTCCACCGAGAGCCGCCAGAGGCGGGCGGCGTCGATGTCGTCGTCGCCCGCGTCGACCACCCGGCAGTCCGCGCAGTACCCGCCGCCCTGCCTGTCGAGCTGCGGTGCGGTGGCCGCCCATGCGATGGTCGCCGCCCCCTGCCCGGGCGACTTGAACAACCCGGGCAGTGGATTGCCGTCGGCGTCGATCCAGCCGGCGGCGACCATCTCGTCGGCGGTGAGGTGCCGTTGCAGCGGCGTCAGGATCCACCCCGGGTTGACCGAGAAGGCCCGGACGCCGTACGGCTCGCCGAGCCGGTCCAGGTGCCGGGCGAAGAGGATGTTGGCCAGCTTCGACTGGCCGTACGCGGCCCACTTGTCGTACCCGTCGGTGAAGTGCGGGTCGTGCCAGCGGATCCGGCCGGCCGGGTCGCGTCCGGAGGCGACCGAGACGACCCGGGCCGTACCGGCGGCGGTGAGCGTCGGCCACAGCAGGCTGACAAGTGCGTGGTGGCCGAGGTGGTTGGTGGCGAACTGGGCTTCCCAGCCGGGGCCGACCCGGGTCTCCGGGCAGGCCATCACGCCGGCGTTCGCGATCAGGATGTCGAGGGTGGGGTGCCGTTGCCGGAACCGGATGGCGAAGGCCCGCACCGAGTCGAGGTCGGCGAGGTCGAGCCGGTCGACCTCGGTCCCGGCGGTGTCGGCGAGCGCCCGTTCGGCCGTCTCCGGCCGGCGGGCCGGTACGACGACCCTGGCCCCGGCTGCGGCGAGCGCGCGGACGGTGGCGAGTCCGATTCCGGAGTAGCCGCCGGTGACCAGCGCGGTCCGCCCGGTCAGGTCGATTCCGGCGAGCACCTCGGCGGCGGTGCTGTGGTCGCCGGGATGGGTCCGGTTCTGCGTCATGCGGCGGACGCTAGGTGCTAGACCGAGGTCTAGGTCAACCGCCCGGTCGGTGACTAGGGTCGATCCATGACGGACCGGGAGTACGGCATCGGGGAGGTGGCCCGGCGTACCGGGTTGAGCGTGCACACTCTGCGGCTCTACGAACGGGCCGGCCTGCTGGCCGGCGAGGTACGCCGGGACAGCCACGGCCGACGGGTCTACACCGCGTGGGATGTCGAGTGGCTGACCAACTGCGTCAAGTTCCGGGCCACCGGGATGCCGCTCACCACGATCGCCGAACTGGCCCGGCTGGTCGGCGAGGGCAACGGAAACGAGGCTAAACGGCTGGAACTGCTCCGGGAGCACCGGCAGCGGGTCCTCGACCAGCTCGACCGGATACATGACTGTCTGGAGCTGATCAACAACAAGGTGGCGAGCTACGAACGGCACCTGGCCGCCGGCGCGACCGGCAACCCCTGGTGAACACCCCTGTGCCGGTGCGGAACTTGTAACACAACCTGTCTTTACACAACCTCCCAAGAGTGATCAACTTCCGACATAAGTCGATCTTGGAGGTAATGTGCGGCTGTCTTTCACCCGAAGATCTGCGGCAGGCCTGGGCGTCGCCCTGGTCGCCGCCCTGGCAACCCCAGCGGCGGCCCACGGCGCCAATCCCGCCCCACCGCCGACCACACCCCCGGCGGCCGGTGGCGGCAACAACGCGGCAGGTACCCCCGCCACGGTCACCCTGATCACCGGCGACAAGGTGACGGTGACCCCGGGACCCGAGGGCGCCACTCCCACGGTGGACGTCGCCCGCGCGCCGGGCGCCACCGGCCCGGTACGGGTCAACACCGAGGGCCGGGACACCTACGTCTACCCCGACGAGGCGGTGGCCCTGATCGCCACCGGCCGACTCGACAAGCAGCTCTTCAACGTCACCAAACTGATCGCCCAGGGCTACGACGACGCCCACACCAGCGAGCTTCCGCTGATCCTCACCAGGACGACAGACCCGGCGGCCCGGCGTACCCGGACCACCCTGCCGGGTGCGGAAACCACGCTGGACCTCTCCTCGGTCAACGGTGAGGCGGTCCGGGCGCGTCGGTCGGAGGCCGCCGCCTTCTGGTCGGCCCTCACCGGCGACGGCCGGAACGCCGTCGCGTCGGCGAACAGCCGCAGCGCCGCCACCCCGGAAGCCGGCAGCGCACCGACCTTCGCCGCCGGCATCGACAAGGTGTGGCTCGACGGGAAGGCGAAGGCGACGCTCGCCGACACCACGGCGCAGATCGGCGCCCCCGCCGTCTGGGCGGCGGGCAGCACCGGCCGCGGCGTCCGCGTCGCGGTCCTGGACACCGGGTACGACCCCAGCCACCCGGACCTGGCAAACCGGGTCGTCGCGTCCCGAAGCTTCATCCCCGGCGACGACATCGTCGACCAGGACGGGCACGGCACCCACACCGCCTCGACCGTCGCCGGCACCGGCGCCGCCTCCGGCGGTACCGAACGGGGCGTCGCCCCCGACGCCGACCTGGTGATCGGCAAGGTCCTCGACGACAACGGCGGCGGGTCGATCTCCGGGATCATCGCCGGCATGGAGTGGGCGGCCCGGACCGAACACGCCCGCGTGATCAACATGAGCCTGGGCGTCAGCGACTGGCGCACCCAGGACGATCCGCTGAGCCAGGCGCTGAACCAGCTGAGCGCCGAGACGGGGGCGCTGTTTGTCGTCTCCGCCGGCAACAGCGGGCAGGATTCGTACACGCTCGGCGCGCCGGGCACGGCGGACGCCGCGCTCACCGTCGGCGCGGTCGACGCCGCCGACCAGCTCGCGATCTTCTCCAGCGCCGGACCACGGATGACCGACGACGGCCTCAAGCCCGACATCTCGGCACCCGGGGTGGACGTGCTGGCCGCACGCTCGCAGCACATGTCCTGGGGTGAGGGCTACTACCGCCTGGAGAGCGGCACCTCGATGGCAGCGCCGCACGTCGCCGGGGCCGCCGTCCTGCTGGCGGAGAAACACCCGGAGTGGAGCCGGCAGCAGATCAAGGACGCGCTGATGGGCACCAGCACGCGTACCCCTGACTACAACGCCTACCAGGCCGGGACCGGTCGGCTGAACCTGGCCGCCGCCTACCACCAGGACCAGGTCATCGCGACCGGGTCGGTGGACGCCGGACTGATCAAGTGGTCGCCCGGTACGAAGCGGCAGCCGATCACCCGGACCATCACCTACACCAACACCACGAACGCTCCGCTGACGTTGGAGCTCTCGGTCGACGGAGGCGCCTCCCCTGCCGGGACGTTCACGGCCGGAGTCGAGCGGGTCACCGTGCCGGCGGGCGGAAAGTCCACGGTCGACGTCGTGGTCGACCCGGAAGGGCTCGCGCCCGGCCAGTACACCGCGCAGGTCACCGCCCGGTACGCCGCCGGCCAGGTGCACACCGCCGTCGGGGTCTCGGTCGAATCGGAGAAGCATGAGCTCACCGTCCACCTCAAGGACCGCGCCGGCCGACCGCTCGACGCCGAGGTCGAGATCGTCAACACCGACGGCGTCTCCTCCTGGATGTGGTCCCGGAACGGCACGCTGACCAGTCGGTTGGTTCCCGGCTCGTACACCATCGTGGCGGCGGCGGAGGTCGAGGGACTGCACGGACCGCACTCCCTCGGGCTGGCGATCCTGACCGCTCCCGAGGTCGAGCTGACCACCGACCGGGTGATCGAATTCGACGCCTCGAAGGCACGCCAGGTGAAGGTGGCGACCGCCAAACCGACCACCGTGGCCGACAGCCGGGTCGACATCTACCGCTCGTGGAACCAGAGCGAGCCGGCGCCCGGCGACTGGAGCGCCCTGCGGGAGACGATCTGGCCCGGTCCCGTCCACGACAGCCTCTGGGCCCTGCCCACCAAGAGCGCGCCCAAGAAGGGCACCTTCGTTTTCACCACCCGGTTCCGCGCCGAGCAGACCCCGCTGACGGTCAGCTACCCCGGGCACCGGCTCGACAACCTCCTGGTCCAGCCGGGGTCCCGGCCGCTTCCGGACGGCACCTCGCGGCTGGACGCGGCTTTCGCCGGCACCGGCACGAAGGCCGAGTACGCCGGGCTGTCCGCCCGGGGCCGGGCCGTGGTCGTCCGCGCCAGCGACGCCGTGGCTCCCACCGAGCTGGTGGCGGCGGCACAGGCCGCCGGTGCGGCGCTGCTCCTGGTGGTCAACAATCAGAAGGGTCTGCGTAGCGACTGGTACGGCAACCCAGACGGCGTGACCAGCGGGCCGGTCCCGGTCGCCTCGACGAACCTGGACGAGGGCGAGGCGCTGATCAAGAAGATCGCCGCCGCCGGCAGCAAGAAGCGGGTGCCGCTGACCGTCGAGGCACACCCGGCGCCGAGGTACCTGTACGACCTGGTCGACTTCCACGTCGGCCGGATCCCCCAGGACCCCTCCGCCAAGACCGATCCGCGTGATCTCGCCCGGATCGACCTCACCTTCGCCCGGCCGCCCGCCGGCAAGGCGCTCAGCGAGTACCGGCGGGACTTCCCGCCGTACGAGTGGTCCTTCGGCCGCGAGTTGTCGGCCAAGCCGGTCGCCCCGGGACCGCGTACCGACTGGGTCTCCGCCGGGGCGGGGATCAAGTGGCAGCAGCGCGCCGACATCGCCGACTGGGCGCTGTCGCAGACCGAGGGAATCACCTACCGGCCGGGCAGCGTGCAACAGGACCGGTGGTACGGGCCGATCACCCGGCCGCGCCTGCTCGCCAACAACATCCCGGGTCGCGGAGACAACTGGATGGCCGCCACGATCCAGGGATTCGGTGACGGCGGGGCCGCGCACGACGGCGGGGCCTCGATGCCGCAGAAGATCACGCTCTACCAGGGCGATCGGCAACTGTCCGAGTTGAACGGACGGCCGAACTTCTACGCGGATGCGCTGGCGCAGGAGAGGTTGCCGTACCGGCTGGTCGTCGAGACGACGGGCGATCCGGCGTTCGGCCCGTACTCGACCGCCACGAACACCGAGTGGCGGTTCAGCTCCGGGGCGGCGACCTCGGACGTCGACGTGGTTCCGCTGGTCCAGCTGGACTACGGGACTGAGGTGGACCTCGACGGCCGGGCGAAGCGCAGGAGCGACTTCACGATCACCCCGGTCGTGGTCGGCAGCACCGCCGCCACGGACGCGGTCTCGTCGGTTCGGCTGGAGATCTCGTACGACGACGGGGTCACCTGGCAGCGGCAGGACCTGAAGGAGAAGAAGGGCGACTGGCGGACAACCCTGACCGCCCCGCACCAGGCTGACTTCGCCTCCATCCGGGTCACCGCCACCCAGCACAACGGCGGTGGCGTCACCCAGACCGTCATCCGGGCCTTCGGCCTGAGCTGACCTCTGTGCAGGGGGCCGGCGTCCGCGCGCTCACGCGCCGGGCACCGGCCCTCCGCGTTTACGGCGGTACGTTTCCGCTCTGACGTCAGGCATTTGCCCGACGGAGGCGTTCGGCTGCCTGCGTCCGAAGGGCTTCGCCGCCCGCCAGGCTGCCACCGCACAGTGCCATCTCCCGGGCGTTGTACGCAGCCATCCACAGGCTGGCCGCCCAGGCCACTTCCAGCTCGACAACCGTGAACAACCGCCCTCGAATGTCCTGATAGGCCACCAGAAACGCCTCGGAGCTTTCGATCGGCGCCAACGTGGGGGACCCGGCACTGGCGAACGACCCGCTCGCCGCTCCCACCAGCGCCGCCTCCGGCTGCCACGCCAGGCTGTCCCAGTCGTGCACCGCCCACACCTGCCGACCCTCCCACCGCAGGTTCTGCGCCTCGAAGTCGGCGTGGCCGAGCACGCACGGCAGGCCGGCGGTCAGCAGCCGCCCCCGGGCCCGCTCAGCCGTCTCAACAATGTGCTCGGACACAACACTCTGGTCCCGGCTGTCCAGAAAGTCGATCGCCGGCCACAATCCTGAGTCGAGGTGGTCCCAGCGCACCCAGGGCGGATTCGGCAGCGGCGGCGCGACGGTCATGCCGGCGAGTTCCGCCATCAGCCCGGCGAACACCTCCGCGCAGCGTACGGCTATCTCCGGTGAGTCCCCGTGCAACACCTCGCCGCCCGGCCGGTACCTCTCGGCGTGCACGGCCAACGCACCGACACCGACCACCGGCGTGAGTGGTCGGGCACACGGGAATCCGCGCTCGGCCATCCGGGCCTGCGCCGCGACACACGACGCGGCCCGGCCGTCGTCGGCGCGCGCCTTGACCACGACCTCCCTGCCGTCCGCCAGCCGCAGACCGAACACCATCGAGACCTGTTGCGACTGGAACAGCACTTCGGCGGGTTCACCGCCCAGATGGTCGAGACACCAAGCCGGTAGCCAATCCGGCAGCTCGTCCAACGGCACACAGATCACGTAGCTACTTTCCCAGGTCTTCAGTACATGACGGACTTTCGAGGCCGTAGGGTGCGACGATCCGTCGGTGGGCGATACCGAACGCTGGGCCGACCGAGCGAGAGTCCAGGCCGACCTGGCCCACCCTGGCCGCTCATTGGGGTGCGACACATGGGCTCCTCTGGGGACCGTTAGTTCGATAGTGTTCCCACTACGGGACTGCGGCGAGTGAAGTGACCGAGACGGACCGATCGTGATCGAGGCGCGATGAGTGTCGGTGAGGCCAAAGCTGACCTTCGCCAGGGCATCACCTCGGCTGGCCTGGCCAAACAGGTCATCGAAAGCGTTGCCACCGAGACGACGGACACGGCCAACCTCGCTCAACACACCGTCCACGACAGCGAGCACCCTGAGGTCGCGAAAGGGCTGGCGTGCCTCAAGGCGGCCACCGGGTTCAGTAATACGTCGGCTGCCGCTCTTCCGGGTCCGCATGCACCACGTCGAGGTTCCTGTCCGCGACGAGGCGGTCGACAACCCCACGGCCGGCTCCGATGCCGGCCCAATGAGGGTCGACGTCGCTGGCGAAACACCACGCATGATCCGCCGGCCAGACGAATGCCGGCGCTGAATAAACTTCGGAGGCGAACAAGTCGCTCCACCCCATCAAGTCGCCCAGGGTGCCGGTGAACAGGACGTATCGCCGGTGCGGAAGGTCCAGCATGGGCCCGCCAGTCAGTGCAGGATTCCGGAACGTCGCACCGCCCTCCCACACGCAGACATAGCAGTCGCGCGTGGAGGAGCTGTAGTCGGCGAGGGCCTCCAACGCGGTTCGAGCTATGTCAATCTCGGTGGTTCGGCGAAATGGCAGCCGCACGTCCGACTCGCGCATATCAGGAAGGACCGGATCGGGCAGGTAGCGAAGACGTGCGTACGCGGGGAACGAGGCCGGCCCGAACGTGATCAACCGCGTCGCGTCGACATCTGTCGCATACAGCCACGCCGCAGCAGAGAGCTCGTCAGTGGGCTGCAGTGTCATCGTCGGAATAGTAGACCGCTAGTTGTAGTGGGCGGCGGAGTAACCACGTCGTGGTGTCACCGCCATCCCGCCTCCGTCACCGACAAGGCTCGGTCCTGCCCCAGGGCAGTACACCTGCTCGGCAGAACCTACTCCGTCGCTTGCGGGTCGCGGACGTACACGCCCCGTCCCTGGTGACCCTCCACCAGGCCCTCCGCCCGCAAGATCAGCATGACGGACCGGATGACCTGGGTGGAGACGCCGTGCTGCGCACACAGCTCGGACGTTGATGGCAGCTTGTCGCCCGGCTTCAGCTCGCCAGACCGGATCCGCTCACGGATATCGTTGGCGATCCGCTGATAGAAGGGCGTGGCTGACATGGCTCAGGCCGGTGGTGGGTTCTCCGCCACGAAAGTCCCCTTGCCCTGGTGGCCTTCCACGAGACCACGTTCCCGAAGGATGCGCAGGGCGTTCTGGGCGGTGGTCACACTGATCTTGAACTGGTCGGCGAGCTGCGCGTAGGTGGGCAGCTTGTCTCCTGGCGCCAGTTCGCCGGAACGGATCTGCTCGGTGATCGCGTTGATGACACGTTGGTAGTCAGCAGGTCGGTTGGGCATGGGTGGGCACTCCTCGCTCGGCCCATCCATCTCACCACCGAAGTTAGTTAACTACAACATCCTAGGTACGCACGTTACCTAGGATGCCGGATGATCTACCCAGCCGACTTGATCACACACAAAGCGTCACTTCCATGCTCCGATTTCATTGACTTAGACGTCTACGAAACCTACCGTCGTACCCGTGGAACTCCTCGCTCGGCAGCTTGGTGTTCCGCGCTCCCCCGGGTTGTACGGCCCGGGACGTGTCGGGGTGGCCAGGGGCCACCGAGCAGTGACCCGAACCTGACCTGGTGGTTCGGGCTGCCCCGACACACCCGATCACCCCCGAGCGGAAGGAGACCGGCGTGACCGTGCCGGAAGCGGCGACGACGGAAGACGTACCGAGACCGGAAGACGTACCGACGACGGAGGACGGACCGGCGGAGGCGCCGGAGGCGGGTGCGGCGTGGGCGGCCGAGCAGGTCGCGGGCGAACTGCGGGAGGCGTACCTGACGGTCGCGGCGGCGGCCACCCTGCTGGAACGGACCAGCGCCGGATCGGCGCACCCGGAGCTGCGGCAGGCCCGCCGCTGCGGCGAGGACGCTCTCGACCTGGCCAACCATGCCGACCAACTGCTCGGCGGCGGCATCCGCCGGCTGCTCGACCGGTTCGACCAGGCGTCGGTGACCAGCGTCGGTCAGGTCGCCGGAACCCTGGACGTGACGCGCACCCAGTTCGCCGAGGCTGCCGAACGGATCGCCGGGCTGCCGGCCCGACTCCGGGCCGCCGAGCAGCGGCTCCGCGACTCCGCCGCCGAGCCGGACTTCGGCACCGAGATCGTGACCGAGCAGTGGGCCCGGGCCGCCGAACAGCTCGGGCTGATGACCGCCAGCCTCACCGAGGCGGCCGGCGCGCTGGCGACGTACACCGACCGGCTGACCGGCACGACCAGCTGAAGCTCTCCCGGCCGCCCACCCCCTGCGGCGGCCGGGAGCCAGGAGGGCCCGGGGCGGGTGCCGGGCTCCGTCCGTCGGCCACCCGGGCGGTCGACGGCCGACCCCGCCCGCCTCGGTGCCGCCCGACAGCGGAAGGGCACACGATGATCTACCGCATCGGACAACGGATCCGGTCATACCAGGTCCGCGCCAAGACTTTCGGCCGTCGGTGGCGCGGCCTCGACCCCGACGAGGTGTACGCCTACCTGCGGCAACTCGCGGACGAACTTGACCGGGTACGACACGAGGAGTCCCTCGCCCGCACCGAGGCCGAACGGATCCGGCAGGGGCTACGGCAGTGGCACTCCCGGCACGCCCGCTGCTTCTTCGTCGACCCCGAACGCAGTTCGCCAGCCCGTACGCCGAACCGGGGAGCGTGGTGAGCAGCACTCCCGGCTTGACGTTTTCCCATATGGGAAATTAAAGTCGCTGCCGTGGCACGAGCAGCGACGACGTCGGACGCCTTCAACGCGATCGCCGAGCCGCAGCGCCGGGAGATCCTGGCGCTGCTGCGGGCGGGTGAGCTACCGGTGACCGACCTGGCCCAACATCTGGGGATGAGCCTGCCGGGAGCGTCCAAGCACCTGCGGGTGCTCCGGGAGGTGGGACTGGTACGGGTCCGGGGGGCGGGGAAACAGCGCCTCTACGGCCTGGACGCCCGCGGGCTACAGCCGATCCACGAGTGGATCGGCGGGTTCGAGCAGTTCTGGACCGAGAGCTTCGACCGACTCGACGCGTACGTGCAGGAACTCAAGCAAACACGGCAAGGGGATGACCGATGACCGGGGCAGAGCAGGAAACAAGGACGGAGTCGGCGACAGCCGACCGGGAGATCGTGATCTCCCGGGTCATCGACGCCCCCCGGGAGCTGGTGTTCGAGGCGTTCACCGAGGTACGGCACCTGTCGCGGTGGTGGGGTCCGGAGGGATTCACCACCACCACAAAGTCCTTCGAGTTCCGGGTCGGCGGAGTCTGGGACTTCGTGATGCACGGACCGGACGGAACCGACTACTCCGAGTGGATCACCTGGACCCGGATCGTCCCACCGGAACGGATCGAACTGCTGCACGGCGAGTCACCCGACGACCCGAACGCCTTCGAGTCGGTCCTGACCTTCGCACCGAACGACGCGGGGACCCGGATCGTGATGCGCACCGTGTTCCCCACCAGACAACTGCGCGACGAGGCGGCCGAGAAGTACCACGCGATCGAGGCCGGTCAGCAGACCCTGGCCAACCTGGCCGCCTACGTCACCGAGGGCGCCCGGAAGGGAGCACAGGGCTGATGGCCGGGACGGTCTTCTTCAGCGTCTCGATGTCGCTGGACGGGTTCATCGCGCCCAATTCCGCCGAGGAACTGATGGGCCGGCAGTGGATGGAGCTGCAGCGGTGGGTCTTCCCGCAGCGGTTCTTCCGGCAGAACCTGAAACTCGGCGAGGGCGGCGAGGAAGGACGCGACAACGACATCCTGCGGGAGACGTTCGAACGCACCGGCGCGAGCGTGATGGGCAAGCGCATGTTCGACGCCGGCGAGAAAATGTGGCCGGAGGAGGCGCCGTTCCACACGCCGGTCTTCGTCGTGACACACGAGAAGCGTGACCCTTGGGAGCGGCCGGGCGGGACCACCTTCCACTTCGTCAACGACGGCATCGAGTCCGCGCTCGACCAGGCCCGCGAGGCCGCCGGCGACCGCGACGTCCGGATCGCGGGCGGCGGCGCGACAATCGTCGAGTACGTGAACGCCGGCCTGGTCGACGAGTTCTCGATCGCGCTCTCACCCGTACTGTTCGGCTCCGGAGTCCGGCTCTTCGACGGCGTGGACGCGACCCGGATCGCGCTGGAGCAGGTCCGGTCGGAGGCGTCGCCCCGGGTCACGCACCTGACCTACGCCGTACGCCCGAGGTAGCCGCACCGCCGCTGGACCCGCAGCGCCCACGGTGCCGCGGGTCACCCCTGAATCAGCCGGCCACCTCGGCGGTCCAGTCACGGACCAGTGCGACGAAGTCCGCCGGCCGTTCCATCGACGGCAGGTGCGCCACGTCGTCCCAGTCCACCCGCCGGACCCGGGGCGCACCGGCGCAGACCCGGCCGGCCGCGTCGTGGATGGTGTCCAGGTCGTGGCCGCCGACGAGGACCAGGACCGGCAGGTCCAGGTCGCCCAGCCGCTCCAGGGCCGGCGGCTCCAACTCCGTCTCGTCGACGTCGCCCCACGACTCGGTATTCTCGAACGCGTTGCGCTGCATGGTCCGGATAGCGGAGACCACCGACGGCGCGACGTCGGAAACGCTACGGCCGGGGCCGGCGACCCAGGTGGTGACGTTGGCTTCGACCGCCGCGTCGAGATCACCATCGGCCAGGGCCTTCTTCTCGGCGTCGAAGAAGCTGCGCAGGTCAGGGGTGAGTTCGGCCAGCAGGCTGCCACCGGGCGGGCACAGCACCAGCGACCGCACCAGCTCGGGCCGGGTCAGGGCGACCTCCGTGGCCACGCCGGACCCGAACGAGGCGCCGACGAGGTGGCACTGCGTGATGCCCAGCTGGTCCAACGTCGCGACGACGTCGGCGACATGGTCCAGCACCCCGTCCGGCCGGGTTGTCGACTCACCGAAGCCGCGCAGGTCGAACCGGACGACCGTATGATCGGCGGCCAGGTCACCCCAGACCGGATCCCACATCCGCCGGTCGGCGATGCCCGCGTGGACGAGGACGACGGGCAGACCGTCGTCCGGCGGGCCGCTCCGGTCATAGGCGATACCGGACGGGGTGTACAACGTGACAGTCATCGGTCTCCTGACCTGCTCGATTGTCGAACCAGCGGATTCAACCGTGGCCCTCGACCGACGGGCAACCCGTATTCGGCGGCGCAGATCCTGACCGTGCCCGCCCCGAACCGGCCCGGCACCGGCCAGGCAGGTGACCGGGGCCACAACCGGGCCGTCGAACTTTCCGGTGGTTCCGCACATCGTGCCCGCGTGACCGTGCGGACGGTGGACCCTGAGCAGCGGGGACCGGCGTTCCGCAGCCATCGAGCAGGGGGTTCTGATGACGGAGAACTATTCGACCGCGAAGGCGGCGCTCGCCTTCCTGTCGGGCATGGAAGATCTGGCGGCGGCGATTCCCGGCACGTACCGCGAGCGGGGCGCAAACGGCAGCCTGCTCGCCCTGACCCGCGCCATGGTTCCGGCGCTGAATCCCATCCTGAGTGCCGCCGCCACGCCCGACGCCGCCGAGATCGCCGCCCTGGCGGAGGTCGCCGCCCGGGAGTCCGGGCCGGCACCGTGGAGCATCCGGCTGCGCGGCGAGCCGACCCCGGAGATCGTGGCGACCGCGACCCGGTACGGCCTGACCACCACGTCCACCCAGCCGTTCATGCTCGAATCGCTCGACGGGTCCGGCCCGACGCGGCCCGAAACCGCCAGCGAGGTACGGGTACGCCGGCTGGCCGGGGCCGAGTCCGCCACCTTCGCCGCGGTACTCAGCGCGGGATTCGGCGCGCCGCCGGAGATGATCGCCGCCATCTACACGCCGGCGGTGTTGGACAGCCCCGGCACCTCGGCGTACGTCGCCGAGAACGACCGGGGTGTGCCCGTGTCGGCCGGCGTCGCCTTCCGCAACGACGGATTCCTCGGGTTGGCCAACATCTCGACGGTTCCCGAATTCCAGCGTCGGGGTTACGGGCGCGCTCTCACCGAGGTGATCCTCCGCGACGGTCGTACGGCGGGCGCCCACACCGCGTACCTGCACGCCAACGAGCCGTCCCTGCCGTTCTTCGAGAGCGTCGGATTCAGCACGACGGAACACTGGACGATGCTCAGCGCCTTCTGAGCGACCCAGGCCGCGAGGGTCGTACCGCGCACCAGAGGGGCCGAGCCGTAACCGTTGATCGCGTCTGGACGCCCGCCGGGTCGTTACGCCGGTTCGACGGGCAGCCAGAGCTGATGGGCCGTGGTGCTGAGGTCGTTCGTCGGCTTGAGCGCCGCGACGATCTCCGGGCCTGGCCGCAGACACCACGGGTTGGACGGGAACCACTCGGCCGCGGCCGCGGCCCAGGTCCTCTGCAGGGCCTGCGGATACGGCCCCGGGCTGCGGATGACCACCCAGATGCCGGCCGGGACCTCGATGATGTCGAGGTCGCCGGGGATCGGCGTATCCGGGGACACGGCGACCCCGTGCAGGTAGGTCAGCTCGCTGCCCTCGTCGTAGTCAGGGTGGAGGTCGTCGCAAACCGCGAGCAGGCCGCTCGGCTCAGTGTTGCCGAGTGCCCTCAGGCGCAGGTGTTCCTCCGCCGACAGTGCGGCGATGTGCTGCTGGATGTGCAGGTTGATGCCATGGTGGATCAGCGGAACGCGGGCCGCGTGCCCCACGAGCCGGAACGCGGGATGGTCGACTAAGCGGGCGTCCATGTGTTCGCTCCCTTCGACAGTCAGGCGGAACCTGAGCTGCGAACCTCGAATGACCCGGCGGAGTCGGTTGGGTCGAGATCATCGGACCTTTCCCCGATGTCAACCTTGATCGAAGGCGCACCGGTCGCGCCCGATGGCTGCGGTTCGGTCCGATGGTGCGCCGGCACTGTTGCCGCACACCCGATCGAAGCGGCGCAGAAAGTGTCGGGTGCTCGGGGGCGGTGCTGCCGCACGCTGGGGACATGGATGACACGACCTTGGTATCCCGTTTTCTTCGCGACGGCTTCGTGAAGTTGGAGGGCGCCGTCGCGCCACGCGTGGCCGCGGACTGCGCACGGCTACTGTGGCAGGAGACAGGCTGCGAACCGGACGATCCAGCGACGTGGACACAGCCCGTGCACTGGGTGGCCGGCATGGCACAGGGGCCGTTCGCCGCCGCACCCAACTCCCCGTTCCTCCACTACGCGTACGACCTCCTCGTCGGCGCGGGACGCTGGGAGCCGCGCTACTCGCTGGGCACGTTCCCGCTGCGCTTCCCGCACCAGGAGGAACCGGACGACGCGGGCTGGCACATCGAGGGCAGCTATCTGCCGGAGGGCGAGAGCTGGTATTTCACAAATGTTCGCTCCCGCGGCCGGGCGCTGCTGATGCTGTTCCTGTTCAGCGAGGTCGGTGAGGAGGACGCCCCGACCCGGATCCGGGTCGGCTCACACCTCGACGTGCCGAAGCTGTTGGAGAAGTACGGGGAGGACGGGGCGAGCGGGCTGGATCTTGCGCCCGACCTGATGGCGGCGTCCGACCACCGGCCGGTCGCCCTCGCCACCGGGTCCCCGGGCGACGTCTTCCTGTGCCATCCGTTCCTCGTGCACGCGGCGCAACCGCACCATGGGACGCGGCCGCGCTTCATGGCCCAGCCGCCGCTCATGCCGGCCGCGCCGTACGAATTGGAGCGGGCCGATGGTGCGTACTCGCCCGTAGAGATCGCGATCCGCCGAGGCCTTGGACAGGACACGCTCGGCGCGGCGGGCGGGCACGGGTGAGTCAGGTACGAGGAAGGCGGGGACAGCGGTGGGTCTGTCGGTGAGTAGCCGCAATGCGCGATTCCAACAGTGGGAGGCTCTCCTACGGAATCGGACCAAGCGGCAGCGTCACGGCGAGTTCCTCGTGCAGGGCGTGCGCCCGATCGCCATGGCCGTCGAACACCGCTGGCAGATCCGAGAGCTGCTCTACGACACCAGCGCTCAGCTGTCCGGCTGGGCGCGCGAGGTCCTGGACACGGTCCGAGCCGAGAAGATCGCCGTCTCCCGTGAACTGATGCACGAGCTGGGAGGTAAGGCGGACACGGTTCCAGAGCTGCTGGCCGTGGTCGCGCTGCCGGAGGACGACCTGTCTCGGATCCCGGCCGCGCCGGCCATGCTCACCGTCGTGTTCGATCGGCCCACCAGCCCCGGCAACATCGGCACCCTCGTCCGGTCCGCAGACGCCTTCGGCGCCTCCGGGGTCGTCATCACCGGCCATGCCGCCGACGTCTACGACCCGAAGGCGGTCCGGGCGAGCACCGGCTCGCTGTTCGCCCTACCCGTGGTCCGGGTGCCCTCGCACCAGGCCGTTCTGTCCTGGGTCGCTGACCTCCGCGCCAACGGCATCGGTATGAGCATCGTGGGTACCGATGAGCACGGCTCACTGGGTGCCGCCGAGTACGACTTCACGCAGCCCACGCTGACCTTGATCGGCAATGAGACCACCGGTCTCAGCTCCGGCTGGCGTGAGGCCTGCGACCAGCTCGTCCGGATCCCGATGTCCGGGTCCGCCAGCTCCCTGAACGCGGCGACCGCCGCGGCTGTCGTGCTGTACGAATCAGCACGACAGCGGACCGCTGCCGCTTCTGAGCGGTCCGAGCCGGGAGGGCGGTAGCGCCCTCCCGGCTCCCGCAACGGAGTACTAACGCCGGACCAGCGCCGGGGCCAGGGCCCGCAGCTGCGGCAGCAGCTCTGCCGGCCCGTCGACCAGCGGCTGGACGCAGACGTGATCGGCGCCTGCCTGGTGGTGCGCCCGGATCCGCTCCGCGATCGTCGCCGGGTCACCCCACGCCACGACCGCGTCGACCAGGGCGTCGCTGCCGCCGCCGGCCAGATCCTGCTCGGACCAACCGAGATCCCGCAGGTTGTTCACGTAGTTGGGCAGGCTCAGGTAGAGCGCCATGAACCGCCGGGCCTTCTCCCGGGCCGCGTCCGGATCGGTCTCCAGCACCACCGCCACCTCCGGTGCCAACAACGGCTCCGGCCCGAGGATCTTCCGGGCGTACGCCGTGTGTTCCACCGTGACGAAGTACGGGTGCGCGCCCGCGCTGCGCCGAGCCGCCAGCTCCAGCATCCCCTTACGTAGCGCGGCCAGCACCCGTGGCGCCCGCTGCGGCAGCGGCCCGGCGTACCCGGTCTGGTCCATCGCGTCGAGGTAGGCGCCCATCGCCGCGAGCGGTCGCGCGTAGTCGTGGCCCCGCATCTTGGCCAGCGGCGCGTGGCTCACCCCGAGCCCGAGCAGGAACCGACCGTCGTACGCCTCGGCGAGGGTGCTCGCGCCGTTCGCGGCGGCGGTGGCGTCCCGGACCCAGATGTTGGCGATGCCGGTGGCGACCACCAGCCGCCGGGTGGCGCCGAGCAGGATCGCCGAGTGGACGAGCGGCTCTTTGCTGTTCGGGGTCTCCCCCACCCAGAGCGCCCCGTAGCCCAGCTCCTCCACCTCGGCCGCGACCGTACGACCGAACTCGGCCGACTCCCCGCCGAGCACGCTCGTCCAGACCCCGACCGGGCCGATCCGCCGCTTCAGCTCGGCCGGATCGTCACCGGACCGCTGCTTTTCGACCATGGTCTTCTTCCCCCTACTCGGAACAATTCTCGTCGCCCCCGACCGTATGCCGCGGGTCGACCAGGCGCCCGGAGGCCACGCGATATCGGCTTCGAGCTCGACGGATCCGGATCGGGAAGCCCGGAGCGGAAGCCGCGGCACCCTGCTGCGGCTTCCGCTCCAACGCACTCAGTTGCCGGAAGGCTTCAGGCGCTCAGTTGCCGGATGCTGCGGCGATTGCGGCACGGACCTGCTGGGCGAACCCCCGAACGGTGTAGTCCGCCGGGAGACTGTCGATCAGCACGATGTCGGAGATCGAATTGTTGACCCGCAGCGGCAGGATCTCCTGGTACTCGGGGGAGTTGTACCACCGCTCGGCGGCGGCGCGGTCGGGAAACTCCATGAGGACCACCAGGCCGGGCCACGCGCCCTCCACGACGGTGGCCTCGCCGTTGGCGAGCCACTTGCCACCGTAGGGCTTCACCGTGGCCTCGACCTGCTCAAGGTAGGTCAAACCGGCCTCGTTCGGGATGCCGCCGGGGATGCGCAGATGATTGATCAGATAGGTGCTCATCTCAAACCCTTCAGGTCAGGCGGCAGACGCGCCGCAGCCGTTTAGATTATGAGCGTAATCCTATTGCGCCTCATCCGCCCACACCTGTGAGCTACCACGCAGGGCGCAGCAAAAACCGGCCTACGCGGAAACCCGCTTCCGCACGGCGCCGGCCAGGAGCCAGCCGGTGGCAAGCAGGACGCCGGGCAGCAGCCCGATCAGCGGCGGCAGCGCGGTCGGGCCGTACACCAGGGCCGGCAGCGGGCCGCGGACCTCGGGCAGGCCGCCGACCTGGTACGTCTCGTACGGCCCGCCCCGGCAGTCGACGGTGACCGGCCCCGCCGCCGGTACGTCGAAGGTGCCGAGCAGCACCGTCACGATGCTGTCGCTGTTGTCGGTGAACAGCACCGAGGGCTCGGACAGCCGCAGCCTGCCGCCCCCGGCATCGGTGAGGGTGCACTGGCCCGCCGACAGGTCGTCGCCGTAGAGCCGGAAGACGGCGTGCCTGCCGGGGCCGAGCGGCACGGCCGTCCGTGCGCCGCTGGCGACCGTCGCCGCGCCGGCCGGGACGAACCGTCCGGTGGCGAGTTCGGCGCCGACCCGGACGAACTCCGGCACCGCCCAGAGCCCGGCCAGACCGAGCGCGGCGACGAGAACCCACCGGCGACCCGACGGCGGCCGTACCCGGTTGTCGGGCGGCGTGGCCGTCGGGCGGCGGCGCAGCCCGAGGCCGTACCCGAACGCCCCGACGAGCGCCGGACCTGCCACGGCGGCCAGCCACCGGAGGATCGACCAGGGCCGGTTGTTGGTCAGGTCGGCGTCGAGCGGCACCACGTAGCGGTAGAGCAGATCGTTGACGAGCAGGGTGAGCAGGGTCAGCACCGTGCCACCCGCGAGAACGAGCAGCAGACGGCGACCGAGGGCGGACCGGTCCGTCTCCGCCGGGACCCGGATCCCGTACCGGTAGCCGAAGAGCAGCGCCACGCCGGCCGCGACAAGCGTCGCCGCTCCGGTCAGCTCCGACAGTTCCGGCCGGTAGCCCTCGTAGCTGCCGCTGTCGAGCCAGACCAGCGCGACGATCAGACCGGCCGGGATGCCGCCGAGCGCCACGGCGAACGGCGTCAGGGACGGGACGGGGCGCGACATCAACGCCAGGCTATCCGGACAGTCGGGGTCGTAACAGGTACGCCACGTCCAGCGCCCGACTGGCCGGCGAGGGGTCGCCGGGCTGCCAGTCCTCGGCGGTCCAGACGTCCGAGAGCACCGCCTGGACAAAACCCCAGGCGACGACCCGGTCGACCGGCATCGCCAGCTCGTCGGCGAGTTGTTCGACCCGGGCCGGGACCAGCGCCGTCAATGCCGGGTCCCGGTCGTCCGGCTCCGGGTTGTAGAGCAGCGCCCCGACTCCGTAACCGGGGTCGCCGAGGTAACCGTGCGGGTCGATCGCCAGCCACGGCTCCCGCTCGGCGCGCAGGATGTTGTCGTGGTGCAGGTCGCCGTGCAACACCACCTGGTCCGGCGCCGAGGCGCAGAGTTCCCGCATCAGGCCGTTGGCGGTCACGACCAGCTCGGTCGGGAGCGGGCCGCCGTCGCCGAACCGGGCCAGATGGTTGTCGAAACCCCGGGCCAGGGTCAACAGGTCGGGCAGCGGGCAGTCCGGCGGTGCCGGCACGGCGAGTTTCCGCAGTACCCCGGCGAGGATCGAGGTTGCCTCGGCGTCCCGGTGTGGCACCAGGTCACGCAGCCGGTCGCCGGGTTCGGCCCGCTCCAACAGCAGGGCACCCCGGTCGAGGTCGGCCCGGAGCAGGCGTACGGCGCCACGGCCGGCCCAGGCGGCGAGCGCCGGCGCCTCGGTACGCAGCGAGTCTCCGCTCGGCACCCCGAGCTTGAGCACCGCCCGCGTCCCGTCGGCGCAGGTCACCGCCGTTACGTAGTGGTACGACAGCTCGTACGGCCGGCCGTCGGGGGTCAACTGCCAGTCCCGGAAGACCTGGGCGAGTGTTTCCAGCAGGCCGGTGAGCCAGCGTCGGCCGTCCTCGCCCCAGACCGCCAGCACGTTGCGCGTCAACACCTCGGAGACCACAGTGCAGACGATATAGCCGCGCCGGTCGCACGGTGGGGACGGCGTGTACCGGGGTTCAACAGTATGCCGGAGAGTCATGATTATGACTCTCAGGCATGAACCGTGCCTGACATGTGCGTTCTCCCGGGCGGCGCCGCCGGCCGCTCAGGAGGTGACGTCCTTGCGGGTGAAGCGCCAGAAGGCGAGGCTCCAGAAGACGGTGGCGTAGGAGATCGCCGAGATGCAGCCCTTGACGATGTCGTCGGTCTGCACCGGCGTCGAGAGCAACCCGAGCCAGGCACTGCTGTAGTGCGTCGGCAGGAAGTCCCGCAGTACCCCGAGCGCGGTGATCTGGTCGAGGATGCTGGAGAGGATCCAGAGCAGCACGGCCCCGCCGACCGCGCCGAGCGCGGCGTCGGTGGTGACCGAGAGCAGGAACGCCAGCCCGGCCACCACCAACAGCACCACCGCCAGATAGCCGAGGATGCCGAGCAGCCGGAGCAGCCCCTCGCCGGCCGGGATCTGCGCGGCGACGGTGCTGCTCAGCGGCGACCAGCCGTACCGGAGGGTGCCGGCGAGCAGTGCGGTGCCGGCCAGCAGCAGCAGGGCCAGCAACGAGTACAACAGCGCGACCACCAGCTTCACCGCCAGCAGCCGGGCCCGGGGCACCGGTACGGCCAGCAGGTACCGCAGGCTTCCCCAGCTCGCCTCGCTGGCCACGGTGTCACCGCAGAACAACGCCACCACGACGACCAGCAGAAACGTCGAGGAGACCAGCAGCGCGAAGAGAGTGAAGTTCAAGCCACCGGAGGTGGCCAGCTCGATCAGGCTGCCGAACTCGCCGCCGCCGTTGTCGTCGTCCCCGTCACCGCCGAACTCGAACGCGACGAGGATGATCAACGGCAGCAGCACCATGAACCCGAGCGACAACTGGGTACGCCGCCGCGATGCCTGCCGGCGCCACTCGGTGGCGATCGACAGGGTGGCCCGGGGCCGGTAGCCGGCCGCCCCACCCGCCGCGTCCGGCGCCCCCGCACCCGAACCCGCCGAGTCCGGCGATCCCTCGCCCGCGACCTCGATGTCGACCATCACCGGTCCCCGCTTCCCCGTGAGTTCTCGCCGACCAGGGCGAGGAAGGCGTCCTCCAGCCGACGGCGGGGCACCACCCGGTCCACCCCGATCCCGGCCCGGACGAGTTCGGCGACGACCTCGCTGCGGGCGGTCCCGTTGGTGTCGACGACCAGGGCGCCGTTGCTCTCCGGCAGGACCCGTACCCCGGACAGCCCGTCGAGTACGGCCCGGGCCGCGTCCGGGTCGGAGACGTCGAACTGGGTGCTCGGCGACTCGCCGACGATCTCCTCCACCGCTCCCGAGGCGACGATCCGTCCCTTGTGTACGACCACCGCGTGGGTGCAGGTCTGCTCCACCTCGGCGAGCAGGTGACTGGAGACCAGCACCGCCCGGCCGTCGGTGGCGTACCGGCGCAGCACCCGGCGCATCTCGGCGATCTGCGGCGGGTCGAGCCCGTCGGTCGGCTCGTCGAGCACCAACAGCTCCGGCAGGCCGAGCATGGCCTGGGCGATGGCCAGCCGCTGCCGCATACCGTGGCTGTACTTGCGGATCTTGCGATGCACCGAGTCACCGAGTCCGGCGATCTCCAGCGCCTGTTCGAAGTGCGCGTCCGCCTCCGGGCGCCCGGTCGCCCGCCAGTACGCCTTCAGGTTCTCCAGACCGCTCAGGTGCGGCAGGAAGCCCGGCCCCTCGACCAGCGCGCCGATCCGGGACAGCACCGGCGAGCCGGGGACCAGCCGGTGCCCGAAGACGTGGATCTCGCCGGCGGTCGGCTGGGTCAGCCCCATCAGCACCCGCAACGTGGTGGTCTTGCCGGCGCCGTTCGGCCCGAGCAGACCCACCACCTGCCCCCGGTGCACCTCGAAGCCGATCCGGGAGACCGCGACGAAACCGTCCGCGTACTCCTTGCGCAGGTCGCGGACGACCAGCGGGGTGTCGGCGTACTCGGGATGCACCGAGGTGTCGTGCCGGCGGTGCCGGCGGCGGAGCACCGCGACGACCACGACGAGCCCGAGCACGATCGCGGCGAGCAGCCCGACCAGCGTCCAGCGCCAGAGCGCGGCCGGGGTGGCGATCGGTTCCCCGGTCACGGTCGGCAGGGCGACCACGGCCCGGGGCAGCGCCCCGTCCGCCGGGGCGGCACCCACCGGAGCGCCGAGTCCGACGGTGTAGGTGACCGGCTGGGCCGGGGTGGCGTACGCCTGGTCGGAGGTGGCGATCACGATCCGCAGCCGGTGCCCGGCCTCGATCCGGCGGACGATCGCCGGCAGGGTCACCTGGACCGGCTGGGCGGCGGTGATGTCGGCCGGCAGCCCGGTCAGCCGGACCGGGGCGACCAGGCCGTTCGAGAGCGCCGCCGGACCGTTCGGGTCGACGTCGTAGAGCTTGACGAAGAGCACGGCCTCACCGGTCGGCGAGGCGGCCCGGATCGGCACGGTCGGCGAGCCGACCACGTCGACCGCCTCGGTCAGCGGTGCCGACTCGAACCGGGCGTGCTGTCCGGGCAGGTCACCGGCGACCCCGTCGAGCAGCGAGGAGAAGCCGCCGGCGAACGGCAGCGCCGAGATCGCCGCCGGGTTGCCGTTCGGCGGGTTGGCGATCCGCTGCACCGGGCCGGCGACCGCGACGTCGGCCCGTCCGGTGCCCTCGACGCCCGGATAGTCGGTGGTGGAGAAGCCGGAGGCGACCAGCCCTCGGTCGAGGGCGTCGAAGCCGGCGATCCGCGACCAGGTGAAGCTGGTCGACGGGGTGGATCCGCCGCCCTTGACGTAGTGGTCGAGCCACTGGGCCATCAGGAACCGCACCCGGTCCTGGTCGCTCTGCGGGCCGGTGCCGCCGTCGTGTCCGCCGGTGAACCAGGCGACCCGGACCGGGGTGCCGTTCGCCGCGATCCCCCGGGCGTTGGCGTCCGCCTCGGCGAGCGGGAAGAGGGTGTCCGCCTCGCCCTGGACCAGCAGCGTGGGTGCCTTGATCCGGTCGAGGACCCCGGCCGGGCTGGACCGGCGCAGCAGCGCCACCGCCTCGGCGTCGGCCCGGCCGGTGGTGGCGATCCGCAGGTACGCCGCGCAGACGTCGGCGGCGAACCGCCCGCAGGCCGGGTCCGCGCCGGGGGCGGCCCCGGGCGGCGCACCGGGGACCGCGCCGAGCAGCGGGTCCCGGTTCGCCGGACCGTCGCCCGCACTGCCGTCGCTGCCGAAGAAGAGGCCGGCCCAGCCCTTCTTGAACACCCCGTCGACCGGTTCCCGACCGGTCGACTCCGGCAGGAACGAGCGGGCCAGGTCGTTCCAGGTGATCATCGGGACGATGGCGTCCACCCGCGGGTCCTGGGCGGCGAGCAGCAGGGCCAGGCCGCCGCCGTACGAGCCGCCGACCACGCCCACCCGGGGGTCACCGTCGCGGTCGCGGCGGATGTCCGGCCGGGCGGCGAGCCAGTCGAGCAGCCGGGCGGCGTCCCGTACCTCGTAGTCGGGGTTGTCCAGGTGGATCTGCCCACCGCTGCGCCCGAACCCCCGGGCGGTGTACGTCAACACCGCGTAACCGAGGTCGGCCAGGTCCTCGGCGTCGGCGCGTACCGACTGCTTGGTGCCGCCGAAGCCGTGCGCCAGCAGCACCGCCGGCACCGGACGGTCGGCGCTCGCCCCGTCCGGCAGCAGGAGCGTGGTGTCCAGTTCCACCGGTTCCGTACCGGTCGGGCCGGACCGCACGGTGATCATGGCATCGGTGGCCGACCAGGACGGCCGCTCCGGCCAGACCGCCCAGCCGACCAGGCCGCCGACCAGCACGAACACCGTCGCTCCGGCGACCACGCGACGCCGGGTCAACCGGGCCCGGACACGCCCGGCCGGGCGCAGGGCACGGCGGATCCGCGCCAGCGGTGAGGAAGGCATGGGCACCACCGTACGGTGTGGAACCTGAGGAGGGGCTGAGATCCGCCGTACGTTCGTCCGGCAACTCCGTTCGGCGGCGAAGGGTCCGACATCTGCGCCAGGTCAACCAATGTACGGCGAAGCAACTACGGATGCCGTGAATTCCGATGTTTCGGGGCAGCGCGGATCAATCGATGCATGCGCAAAGGCAACTATGTACAACGAGTCACATTTTCGGTCACCGGCCGTCACCCGTACTCAAGTGACGCATAACTGACTGCTCAGCCGCCATCCCAGACGTCCACCTTCGACTAGTTTTCCGGTCCGGTGGACGGGACCGGGCGGCCTCCCCATCCCCACCGCTCAGCTCCCCCCTCGCTGATGGAGATGGACGATGACAGTTCCCGCACAGCGGTCCCGGGGCGTGACGCACCGGGCCGGTGTCGTACTGCGAGCCCTGCTCGCGGTCGCCCTGCTGGCACCGGTCGGCGTGCTCTTCACCTCGACCTGGCGGGGCAACGACAAACAGCGCTCGGTGATCGAACTGGAGCGGGACGGAGTCGAATACCTGCGGGCCCTCGAACCGGTGATGCTCGCGCTGGTCGACGCCCGGGCCGGCGCCGTCGCGGGCCGGCCGGTCGACGCCGGCACGCTGCACCGCGCGGTCGAACACGCGCACACCGTCAACAACCGGCTCGGCGCCGAGCTCCGGGCCACCGAACGCTGGACCGGCATCCGTACCACCATCCAGGCCCTGCCGGACGCCGCCCCGACCGACCCGGTCCGGGCCTCCGCCGCGTACGGTGAGGTCGCCGACCTGCTGCTGGCGCTCTACGCCAAGGTACGGCAGAGTTCCGGGCTGGCCCGGGACCAGGCCGCCGACTCATTCCACCTGCAGGACGCCGTCGCCGACGAACTGCCGAGAGCGTTGGACGCCGCCGGACGCCTCGCCGACCTTGTGGTCCTGGCCTCCCGGCGCCCGGCGGGCGTCCAACCGGAACTCGCCACCACCCTCGCGCTGGCCCGCGCCGCCGCCCTCGGACCCGCGACCGATCTGCTGACCAACCTGCGGGCCGCGGTCGAGAACACCGAGAGCCGCACCCTCGGCGGCAACCTGCTCAGCCGGCTCGACAGCTACCAGCGGACCGTCGAGGTGCTCGCCGCGCTCGCCACCCCGGCCAACGGCGCCGAACTCATCCTCCCGGACCCGACCCGGGTCGCCTCCGCCCGGTCGGCCGCCCAGGTCAGCGGCGCCGAACTCGGCGTCATCATCCACGACGAACTCGACACCCTGCTGCGGGAGCGGGCCGACGACCTGGTCGGCGAACGCTGGCTCGGGATCGCCGCCCTGGTCTCGGCGGTACTACTGGTCCTGGCCCTGGTGGTCGTCACGGTGCTGGCCGCCCGCCGCCGCGTGCCGGTGGTCGTGGCCGGTACGCCGGCCGGGGCCGGTGCCAGCCCGACGGAGGCCACCGGACCGGCACCGGCCGGTACCGAGCCACCGACCGGACCGGCCCGCAACGGTCCGCCCCTGGCCGAGGCGCCGCTGATCGACCCGTCACTGCTCGACTCACCGCTGCTCGAACCGCCACCGCCGGGCGTACGGTGGGCCGACCCGGTACCGGTCGGCCAGGGAACGCCACACCGGGGACGCCCCGATGCTGCTCGGTAGGCTCCGGATCCGGGGCCGACTCGCCCTGCTCGTCATCATTCCGCTGCTCAGCACCATCGTCGTCGCCGTACCGCTGCTCGCCGGCCAGCTCGACTCGGCCCGCCGGGCGGCGGAAACCGTCGACACCACCCGCAACGCCGGCCGGGTCGGCACCCTCGTCCAGGACCTGCAGCGGGAACAGCTGCTCTCCGTCGGCTACCTGCTGGGTGCCGTCGACCGGACCGTGCTGATGCAGCAGACCGCGCAGGTCACCGACCGGATCGCCGACCTGCGGCTGGAACTCGGCGACACGCTGCCCGACGAGATCAGGACGGCGATCGACGGCGCGGGGCGGCTGACCGAGACCCGCGCCGGGATCCTCACCCGGCGGGCCGACCCCGGGAGGGTCGTCACCGACTTCGGGCAGGTGCACCGCGCACTCATCGACTCGCTCCGGCTGACCCGGGTCGCGGACCCGGCCACGCCGGAGGGGCGCCAGATGATCGCCCTGGACGCGATGCTCCGGACCGACGACTCGATCGCCACCTGCGCCGCCCTGGTCATCCTGATCGGCGGCACCCGCAGCACCGCCGCCGGCATCGCGTACGTCTCCGCCATGGCCCAGACGCAGGCCCACCTGGACCGGTTCCGCAGCTTCGCCACCCCGGCCCAGAACGACCTGTACCTGCTGGTCGAGCGGGCCACCGCGGCCCGGACCAACGCCGAGTTCCTCAACGCCGGCAGCCTGGACGTGGCCGGCGCCGTCGACGGGCTGAAGATGGAGGAACTCTTCCCGGCCGTCTCCTCACTGATCAACCTGGGTCAGTTCATCGAGAAGAAGATCGTCACCGACGTGGTCGCCGAGGTCACCGACCAGCGGCAGCGGGCGATCACCGGGGCGTACACGGTCGGCGCGCTGGTGCTGGTGCTGATCGCGCTGATGCTGCTGCTCAGCCTCGCGGTGGCCCGTACGGTCGCCCGACCGTTGACCCGGCTCACCGTCTCCGCCGACCGGATGGCCCGGGTCGCCGAGGCGGAACTGGTCCGGATCACCGACGACGAGTCCGAGTCGCCGGACCCGGTCCGGCTCGACCCGGTCGACGTACGCGGCCGGGACGAGATCGGCGACCTGGCCCGCGCCTTCGAACGGGTGCAGGGTACGGCCGCCCGGCTGGTCGAACGGCAGACCGCTGGCCGGCGGAACGTGGCGCAGATGTTCGGCCACGTCGGACGACGTACCCAGAACCTGGTCAACCGGCAGCTCGGCCTGATCGACCGACTGGAGCGGCAGGAGACCGATCCGACCCGGCTGCAGGACCTGTACCGGCTCGACCACGTCTCCAGCCGGCTGCGCCGCAACGCCAGCAGCCTGGTGGTGCTCTCCGGCGGGGCGGGCGGGGACGGGCACGTCGCCCCGCTCCCGCTCGGCGACGTGGTCCGGCTGGCGCTCGGTGAGATCGAGGACTACACCCGGGTCGACGTGCAGGTACGCCTCGACGTGAGCGTGACGCCCGGGGTGATCGGGGACCTCGTCCTCACCCTCGCCGAGCTGATGGAGAACGCCACCGCCTTCTCCCCGCCGCACACCCGGGTCACCGTGCTGGCCGAGGTCGTCCCCGGCGGCGTACGCCTCAACCTGGTCGACCACGGCATCGGCATGTCACCGGAGCGGCTGGCCGAGGAGAACGCCCGGCTGACCCGGCGGGAGCGGCTGGACCTCGCCCCGACCGAGGTGCTCGGGCTGTTCGTGGTCGGTCGACTCGCCCGCCGGCACGGTTGGCGGGTCACCCTGAGCGCGACCTCGGGCGGCGGGGTGACCGCCGGGGTGGAGATCGACGACCGGCTGCTGGTCACCCGGCCCACACCGGCGGAGCCGGAGCCGGAGCCGGCGCTGGTGCCGGCCGGTACGGTACTGCCGCCGGCCGTGGCGGACGTCGTGTTCGACACCGAACTGCTCTCCCGGGCGACCCGATCGCTGGCGTCCGGTCAGCCGTGGAACGCATTCCTGGTCAAGCAGCCGACCAGGGACTCGACACCGGCCCGCCCCGCGGCAGCCGGGCCAACCGCGATGGCCCGGCCCACCAGCAGCCCGGGACCCGCTCCGTCCGGATCCGGCACCGGACTGCGCCAGCGGGTCCCGGGCGCCCAACTACCGGCCGGCGCCCGTAGCCAGCGCCCCCGGCCGACCCCGGCCGACCCGGCGGTGGTCCGCGCGTTGATCGAGGACTTCGAAGCCGGGGTACGCCGCGCCCAGCAGGAGCAACGGCCGGTCCGGCCGACCACACCGTCCACGGCGCCTGCGGCGTCCATGGCGACCGCACCACCGGTCGCTCCGACCGCCACCACCTCGGCGTCGACCACGTCCAGCCCGACTCCGCCCCGACTCAACCGACGGGTCCCCGGAGCCAACCTGAGCGTGCCGCCACCACACCCGGCAACCGCCGCCATCGCGTCCGCCGGCTCGGAAGACCCCGAGCGGGTCCGCGAGCTGATCACCGAATTCGAGTCCGGCGTCGCCCGCGCGCTGAGCGAGGTCCGTGCCGAACACCGCCACGAAGAGGGAACCCAAGGATGAGCACTCCCTTCACCCGTACCGACCAGGACCAACCGGCGACCACGGCCGACGAGCTGAGCCCGGAGGCCCGTACCTTCAACTGGCTGCTCGACGCCTTCACCTCCAACACCGCCGGGGTCCGGGAGGCGATCGCGGTCTCCTCCGACGGCCTGCTGATGGCCATGTCGTCGATCAAGGACCGGTCCAACGCGGAACGGCTGGCCGCGGTGGTGTCCGGGATGACCAGCCTGGCCAGCGGGGCGGCCAACTGGTACACCCTCGGCGCGCTGAACCGGGTGGTGGTCGACATGACCGACGGCTACCTGCTGGTCAGCGCGATCAGCGCGGGCTCGGTGCTCGGCGTGGTCGCCGACCGGTCCGCCAACCTCGGCACCGTCGCGTACGAGATGACGCTCTTCGCCGGTCGGGCCGGCGGGGCGCTCACGCCGCGGCTCATCGTCGAGTTGAAGAACTCCGTGCAGTCGTGACCTGGCCCGCCTCGAACGAGGTGCCGGACCCGGAACCCGAGCCGGAGGTCGCCGCACCGACGGCTCGGATCCGTCCGTACCTGCAGGTCGCGCTGACCGGCGCGGAGGCCGAACCGGAGGACGGGGACGGTGGGCCCCCGCCGGCGGAACCCGCACCGACCGGGCTGCGCCCGTTCGTGCTCACCGCCGGCCGGGTCGCCGCGGTGGATCCGGCGATCAGTCTGGAGACCCAGGTGACCGCCAGGTACGACGACAGCTGCTGGACGGTCCCCCCGGTCAGCCGCCTCCCCTCCGAACTGCAGGAGATCGTCGCGCTCTGCGCCGAGCCGATGTCCGTGGCCGAGATCTCCGCCCGACTGCGACTGCACCTCGGCGTCACCAAGATCCTGGTCGGTGACCTCCGCGCCGCCGGCCACCTCGACGTACACCTCCGTGAGGCCGAGCACGCCCACGACCCCGAGCTGATTAGGCGAGTGATCGATGGACTTCGCGCGATCTCCTGACTGGTCCACCTCTCTCACCTCCGGCCCTCTGGGCAACAGCGCGCCCGGACGTTACGGCGGCCCGCCCGGTCACGGCCTCCAGATGGGCCGGGGTACGCCGGCCGGCTACGCCCCGCCCGCCCGGCACGTGCCGCGACACGGCGACGAGACGGTGGTCGGCGGTACGGCGCCCCGGTCCCGCCCGGAGCAGCGCCGGAGGACAAAGCCGCCGGTACCGGTGAAGATCCTGATCGCCGGTGGTTTCGGGGTCGGCAAGACCACCACCGTGGGCGCGATCTCGGAGATCGAACCGCTCACCACCGAGGCGGAGATGACCTCGGCCGGGATCGGCGTCGACGACCCCGGCATCCGGTCCGAGAAGACCACCACCACGGTCGCGATGGACTTCGGCTGCGTCACCATCGACCAGAGTCTGAAGCTCTACCTGTTCGGTACGCCGGGGCAGGCCCGGTTCGGCTTCATGTGGGACGACCTCGCCCTCGGTGCGCTCGGTGCACTGGTCGTCGTCGACAGTTCCCGGCTCGACGACTGCTATCCCGCGATCGACTACCTGGAGCGGGCCCGGCTGCCCTTTGTCGTCGCGGTCAACGCCTTCGACGGTCAGATCAGCCACGACCTGACCCAGATCCGGTGGGCCCTGGCGATCGGGGACGGCGTACCACTCATCCGGTTCGACGCCCGGGATCGGCTGTCCGTACGGGATGCCTTACTCATCGTGCTGGATCGGGCGCTGGATCGCGCGATCCGGGAGCGGGAGACTTAGGCCGGCGGCGCTCCGATCGGTTCGGTCGGCGTCGGCCGGGAAAGGTGAATCCGATGAGGGGCGAACTCGACGACGCGCTGGCCCGGATGGAACGGCGTGAGGCGTTGCAACGGCGGCTGGCGCAGGAGGCGGCGATCCGGGCCGGGTCACCCGTCGACGAGGTGACCGAGGCGGTCCAGCGGGTCGTCGCCCAGTATCCGGCGGTGGCGGTCACCATGTGGGTCGCCGACGGGCCGAACATCTCGGCGATGCACGTCGCGTGGGAGAACGGCACGGTGACCGTACGGCCAGCCGCCGAGCCGGCCCTGCCGAGCGCCGGGCAGCCGCCGCAGTCCTGGCCGATGTCGGTCCGGACGGTGCCGAACTGGTCAACCCCGGAGGACCCGCCGGCCCCGGACGCCGCCGCCCGGCTCGCCGAGATGATCCGACGGGACCCGTCACTGCTCGGCCCGGACGACGACCGCCGCTGACCCGGCCCCCGCGACCCGCAGGAGTCAGGAAGGGGCGCCAGGAGCCAGGTAGCGGCCCTTCCACCGCAGGAAGCGATAACCGGAGGCCCTTCCGCACACCCGGTAGTCTCGGCGGGGTGACCGGTCCGGATCTCACCCTCACCGCCAGTCTGCGGCCGGCCGCGCTGGACGCCCGGCGGGGCATCGTCCGGCTGCATCCGGAGGTGCTGACCGCGCTCGACCTGCACTCCGGCGACCCGGTCCGGATGACCGGCCGACGGGTGACCGCCGGGATCGTGGCCCGGGCGGAGTCGACGGCGAGCCGGGCCCTGCTCTACGCCGACGACCTGACCCTCGGCAACCTCGGGGTACGGGACGGCAGCCAAGTGGTGGTCGCGCCGATACCGGTGGTGGCGGCCCGCCGGGTGCTGCTGACCGGCCCGCCCGAGATCGCCGCCGCCGTCTCTCCGGAGATGCTCCGGCTCGCCCTGCTCGGCAAGGTGGTGACCAGCGGCGACGACGTGTCGCTGCTGCCGCAGGACGTCCTTCCGGACGCGGCGGTCCGGACCCTGGTCGAGGCGGCCCGGCGCAGCCTCGCCAACACCGTCGGCTACGCCTGGACGAGCACCCTGCTGACCGTGACCGAGGCGGAGCCGGGCCCGGAGCACGGCACCGACACCGGGGAGCCGGTCTCCGTGCTGGTCACCATGGACAGCGTGGTCGGCTGGCGGCACGGCCACACCACACCCGGCGACGGCCCGACCGAACTGCGGGCGGTGACCGGCGGCGTGCGTACCGCCGGTGGCTGGCCGGGGACGGTGTCCTGGTCGGCGGGAACCACCGCCGGGGCGGACGACCGGACCACCGGCGGGCCGGGAGCGACCCCGGCCGGGGCGGGCGCCGAGCCGGTCGCCCCGGCCCTGGACGACCTGCCCGGACTGCGTAGTCAGGCGGAGGAACTGACCGAACTGCTCGACCTCGGCTTCCACCACCGGGAGGTGCTCGGCCGGCTGGGCACCACCGTGTCGCTCGGCGTACTCGTCACCGGGCCGGCCGGTTCGGGCAAGTCTGCGCTGGTGCGGGCGGTCGCGCACGCGGTCGACGCCCGGGTGGCGGCACTCTGGGCGCCCGAGGTCGCCGCGCTGACCAACGACGCCGCCGCCCGCCGGCTCCGCGAGATCTTCGCCTCGGGCCGCGACCACGCCGGGCCGGCGGTGCTGCTGGTCTCGGACGTGGACGCGCTCGTCCCACGCGAGGCCCCGGGACCGGTCGGTACGGTGTTCCGCCAACTCCTGGGCACCGCCGTCCGGGCCGGTACGGCGGTGGTCTGCACCACCAGCCGCCCCGAGTCGGTGGACCCGTCACTGCGCGCCCCCGACCTGCTCTCGGTGGAGATCGCCGTACCGCTGCCGGACGCGGCGCTGCGTCGCGAACAGTTGACCGTGCTGACCCGGGGGATGCCGCTGGCCGAGGACGTCCGGCTGGACGAGGTCGCCGCCCGTACGCCGGGATTCGTCGCCGCCGACCTGGCCGCGCTGGCCCGCGAGGCCGGAGTGCGCGCGGCGCTGCGCCAGAAGGAGGCAGAGTCGCCGACGGTGGCGATGGCCGACTTCACCGCCGCCCTGGAGGTGGTCCGGCCGACCTCGATGGCCGAGTCGTCGGTGCTGGAGCTCGCCGGGGTGACCCTGGACGACGTCGGGGACATGGCGGAGGTCAAGGAGACGCTGACCGAGTCGGTGCTCTGGCCGTTGAACTACCCGGACACGTTCGCCCGGCTCGGCGTGCAGCCGCCGCGTGGGGTGCTGCTCTACGGCCCGCCCGGCTGCGGCAAGACCTTCCTGGTCAGTGCGCTCGCCGGGACCGGACGGGCGAACGTGCTCTCGGTCAAGGGTGCCGAGTTGCTGTCGAAGTGGGTGGGCGAGAGCGAGCGGGCGGTCCGGGAGCTGTTCCGGCGGGCCCGGGAGGCCGCGCCGACGCTGGTCTTCCTCGACGAGGTGGACGCGCTGGCACCGGTCCGGGGGCAGGCCACCGACGGCGGTACGACGGACCGGGTGGTCGCCGCCCTGCTCACCGAACTCGACGGGGTGGAGACGCTGCGCAACGTGGTGGTGGTCGGGGCGACGAACCGGCCGGACCTGGTGGATCCGGCGCTGCTGCGGCCGGGCCGGCTGGAACGTCTGGTGTACGTGCCGCCGCCGGACGGCGCCGCCCGGGCCGAGATCCTCCGGGCCGCGTCCCGGTCGGTGCCGCTCGCCGACGAGGTGGACCTGGCCGCGCTCGGCGGGGAACTCGACGGCTTCTCCGCCGCTGACTGTGCCGCCCTGGTCCGGGAGGCGGCGCTGGCCGCGATGCGCGAGTCGCTGGAGGCGACGACGGTCCGGGCCGAGCATGTGGCGGCGGCCCGGGAACGGGTCCGACCGTCCCTGGACCCGGCCCAGGTCGCCTGGCTGGCGGCGTACGCGGCACAGCGCTGAGCCGGTCAGGCCGGGTTGAGCGCCTGCATGATCGTGTGGGTGGGCTGGTACTCCCGCCAGTGCAGCAGCTTGCCGTCCCGGGCCCGGAGCACGCCGACGAACGGGGCGCTCGCGGTCGCCCCGGTGGCCGGCACCGTCGCGACGAGTTCGTACTCCACGACGATCACCTCCGGGTCGGTGGTCTGGTGGACGACCACGTTGCGGCAGTCGTCGAACCGGATCGGCAACGCGGCCCGGCCGGCCCGGGTGAAGTCGAGGATCTGGGCCCGGCCCTGGATCCGGGTCGGCTGCCCGGGTGCCGCCATCGGCATCTCCAGCACCGCCTCGTCGGCGAGTTGGTCCGGCTCGAACGTCACGTCGTTGGCCAGCCAACGCTGGCGCATCTCGGCGAAGACGTCTCGGGGCGTGGTCATGGTGGTGCCACCTCCGATTAAGGTGAGTGGAGACTCGACTTAACCGACGATAGTGAGTCATGACTCATCTTTCAAGGAGGGATTCCAGCATGCCCCCGCCCCGTACCGCCGGTCCGGACCGGCCGATGCGCGCGGACGCCCGCCGTAACCGGGTCCGCATCCTCGAAGCCGCCGAACAGGTCTTCGCCGAGCAGGGATCGTCCGGGTCGACCGAGGAGGTGGCGAGACGTGCCGGAGTGGCGATCGGCACCGTGTTCCGGCACTTTCCGACCAAGGACGACCTGCTCGCCGCCATCATGAAGAACCTGCTCGAACAGCTCGTGGCAGAGGCCGGGGCGCTCAGCGACAGCGAGCCGCGTACCGCGCTGTTCACGTTCTTCACCCGGATCGTCGAACAGGCCGCCGCCAGGAAGGCCGTGGTCGACCTCCTCGCCCAGACCGGCGTCGAGATCATGATCCCCGAACTGGTCACGGTCTTCACCGGGGCGGTCGACGACATGCTGCGGCAGGCCCAGACGGCCGGCACGGTCGATCCGGAGGTACACCTGCCCGAGGTCATGGCACTGCTGGCCAGCACCAGTCAGGGCGCGTTGCACGGCGGTTGGGACGCCGAACTGCGCCGCCGCACCCTCGACATCGTCTTCGCCGGCCTGACACCGAGGGCGGACCGGGCCCGCTGACCGGCGCGACGCTGACCCGCGCGCCGGGCAGCACGTCTACCACCGGTAACCGGGACTCCGGTCACCGCCGACCCGTCAACCGGCGTCGAGCAGGTCCACGTCCTCGCTGACCCCGAGTCGGATCTCAGCGCGGACCGCCGGACCGTCCTGGACGAGCACGGCGCCGCCGCGGCGCAGCAGGCTGACCGCCGGCAGGTTGTCCGGCCGGGTGTCGGCGACCACCCGCCGGGCGCCGGCCCCGATCGCCTCGGCAAGCACCAGCCGTAACGCGATCAGCCCGATGCCCTGGCCCCGGGTCGACTTGCCCAGCCACATCCCGGTCTCCAGGGTTCCCGGCTCGTCCCGGCGACCCAGCCTGATCATGCCGACCACGTCGCCGTCCTGCTCGATGGCGTACATCAGGTTGCCGGTCGGACCGTCCAGGCCGCCGAAATGCGAGCGGTAGAACGCTCGGAACGCGTCCATCCGGGCCTGTGACCAGCCGGCGGGCGCGTCGACCGGCGGCATGACCTCGTCCGGCTCGGCCTCGGCGACCGCCACCGAGAGCAACGGTTCGAGGTTCTGCTCGTTTACCGGCGTCAGCCGTACCTCACGGGTCACGGCTCCGATGTTTCTCGCCCCGGTCCGGCCCCGTCCACCGATTTGCCCGGCCCGCACCGTTCGGCCGATCCGCTTCGCACCGGCCGTCCACCCCACCGGCCGCTGGTCGTGTCGCTCAGGACGCCGGCCGGTCGGCACCGGAACCCCCGGCCGGCGGCGGCACCACCGCCGGGAGGGACGCGCCGACCACCGCCGCCACCTCGTCGGGCAGCGGATACGGCCGCTCCTGCGGCAGCAGCCCGGTCGCGGTGTCCCGGTCACCGGCCCGCAGCGCCGCCCGGATCTCGTGCGCCGTCGGGGTGACGTCGGTGATCCCGACGGTCCACTCGTCGACGTACCGGGCGACCGCCGGGCCACTCAGCCCGACCTGGAGCGACCGGTGGTCCAACGGCCGCAGATCCAGCGAGCGTTCCGGATCCCACTGCACCCGCACCGGACTGGCCCGCAGCCGCTGCGCCCAGTCGGCACGACTGGCGTACCGGTCCCGGTCGTAGTGGCTCAGGCAGGCGTGGGCCAACGCCCACTCGAAGCCGGCCCGGGTGATCTCGATCGCCAGCACGGTCTCCTGGCCGGGCTTGCCGGCCCAACCGCAGCGGTACATCATCCAGCGGAACGACGGCTTGATCCAGGTCATCCGCTCCCGCCGGAACGGCGGCACGAACCGGCCGGCCGCCAGCGCCGGCGCCGCGATCGACGGCGAGTACGCCTGGTAGACCGTGATCGTCTCGGCGGTGTACCCGGCCCGGACCTGACGCTGTGGCACCAACACGTCGCCGATCCTGCCCTCCGGCCGAACCGCCGCCAACCGGATTAGCCCAACGAAGCTTCTGAGGTTGAATCTCGCTCGCGACGGCAGAGCCTGCCCGACGACGATCGGGTCGGCGGCAGATTCGGATACCTCCCGCCACGAACGAGCGTGGGCGGAAGCAAGTCCGGGCTGGCAAGCGGCTCGCCCGCGCCTCGTTGAGCCAGCGCACCGTGTCGGGTCCGCCCAGGTCAGCGAGCGAGCACCGGCTGTCGTGACAAGGCTGTCAGCCACCGCACTCGAACGCCGACGCGGCGCCGGTCCGCGCCGGCACCGCGTCGGTGTGCTCGTTACTGGTCGACGTACCGCCACAGGTCGGCCGAGTTCGTCTGCTCCGGGCGGTCGACGCTCGCGGTGAGCCTGCCGTCCCTACTGACCAGGTGGAGCTGGTTCGAGGTCTGGACGACAAGGCTGTTGTCCGCCCGGAAGAAGATCCCGGTGACCTGTCCGAGCGTGTCGGGCAGCGAGATCCGCCCGCCGGTCATGGTGTCCAGCACGATGCGGGCTCCAGCGATCCGTGTCGGGCCGTTGTCGGCCTGCGTGGTGGCCACGTACCGGCCGTCGTTCGACACGGCCTGTACCGCGTACGGGCACTGGCGTTCGCATTCCGGCTGGTCCGCCACGCTGAAGCGCCGCGAGCCGCTGCCGTCTGCCCGTGCGACCACGATCGTGTTGCCGTCGGCGTGTGCCCGGTAGCCGCCGTCGGCCGACCAGATGAGGTACTTCGGGAACGGGTCGCGGCTGAGTTCGTCGTACCGGCCCGTCACGGTGTCGAGGTAGCCGTAGGACTGGCTGGTTGAGGTGTCACCGTTCATCTTGTTTACCGCGATCAGCAGCCGGCGGGAGTCGGGCATCCAGACCGGTTCGTTCCCGTCGCCCCAGGTGACCTGCCGGGCGACCACCGCGCGTACTCCTCCCGGCTCGACGATGACCAGGTCACCGGGGTATTCGCTGAGGTCCTTGGCGGGACGGACCAGAGCGACCTTGCTACCGTCGGGTGAGACGGTGGCGACCTGGTCGCCGAGCTTCCGGGCACCGAAGCTCGTGGTGCGGACCTTCCCGTTGACGACTGTCACGACCTCGATCTCGGCTCCGACCCGCAGGTAGACAAGCCGACCCGGGACATGTTCGACAGCGCCGGGCGGTGTGTCGGCCGAGGCGCTGGTCGCCGTCGACGGGGTCGCCGTGACCGAGGGCGTCGGCCCGCCGGACGCCGGCGGGGTCACCGGGGCGACCGTCGCCGAGTTGCCGGGCGGCGGGCCGGGCGGTGGGGAGAGCAGCTGGAGTCCGCCGACCGTGGTCACACCGACGACGACCAACGCCACTGCGGAATGGGCGGCGGCGCGGCGGCGACCGAGCCGACGGGCGGTGCCCTGGACCCGCGCCCGAAGCGCGGTGTAGTCGGTGTCGGCCATCTCGTCGGCCAGGGTGGCGAGTCGCTGGTTCAGGTCGTTCATCGGGTCACCCCTTTGGAGAGGTCGAGCTGGGGCATCAGCTCGCGCAGTTTGGCGAGCGCGCGGGCGGTGTGGCTCTTCACCGTGCCGATCCGGCAGTTGAGGATGTCGGCGGTCTCGGCCTCGCTGTGGTCCTCGAAGTACCGCAGGATGATGACGGCCCGCTGGCGCACCGGCAGCGCCTGTAACGCCCGGCGCAACGCCAGCCGCTCGACCGCCTCGTGCGCGTGGTCCGAGTGGTTACCACGTTCCGGCAGCTCACCCGGCATCGTCTCGACGACTCGGCGGCGACGCCACACGCTCACCTGCAGGTGGTACATGACCCGTCGGGCGTACGCCTCGGGGTTTCCACCATCCGCCAGTCGACGCCAGGTCCGAAAGGTGCGGGCCAGCGTGTCCTGCACGAGATCTTCGGCCAGGTGCCGGTCACCGGTAAGCAGGTACGCCGTGCGCAGGAGCGCGGGCGCCCGCCCTCGGAAGAAGGATTCAAAATCGCTGTTCATCTGCCTCACCACGGGCGATCGGGTCGCGCCCGCAGGGGAGTCCCCGGTCATGGCATGGGTCATGGATCAACTCCGGTCGACAAAACTTCAGGGAGGGCTCGCGCGGCGCGTGGGACACAGGTATAGACGTCAGCCCGGCCGGACCAGGGTTACCGGGGAGCGATCCTTTTCGGGTCACGAACCCGACCGTCCACGACGACAACCTCGGCTGGCCCGGCCGCGTTCACCTCGCCCGGTCTGGTAGAGCAGCAGCCCGCACCTGCTGCTGCGTCGGCAACAAGCTCGGCGCCCACTTCCAGGCCACTCTCGCCCTGGTCGAAACCCTCGACTGGCTACCCGCAGAACCCGAACCGCCAAGATCCGCAAGCCAGAACCCAGCCGGACGGCGTCGCGGACCGGACGTGTCGTCCGGGCCGGCTATTGTGCCCCGGGTTGATCGACCGGGCGACACCACGGACAGCACGGGAGTTCCATGTACGACCAGAACACCGCCCGAGCTGCCGCCGCGCTGCTCACCGTCGTCCGGACCGACGACTGGGAGCAGTTCGTCCAGCGGATCGGGGTCCCCCTCGCCGACGTGCTGCGGCAGGCCACAACCGCGCTCCCGGTGCCGCTGCTCCGGGCGGCGGTGCACGGTGCCGACTCCGACGTACGGAGCGCGCTCAGCGACAACGCCGTCCTGGTCGGCGTCTACCCCCGGTTGGTGGCTGAACTGATCGGTCGGGGCAGCCTGGTACTGGCCCGTAACGCGTTCCTGCACCGGCTCCCGCCCGGCCGCCAGTCCCGGGCGGTCTTCGCCGCCGCCGACCCGGCGGTGCCCGGCTGGACCGCCCCGGAAGGCCCGGTGCCGGCCCTGCTGGCACACACCGACCCGGCCCTGTTCCGGACCCGCACCGACCCGGCCCTGCTCCGGGCCGCGGTGGTCAGTCTCTTTCCCGACCTGGTCCGCCAGGTGATCAGCGTGGTCGGCACCGACCTCACCCCGGCGGAACAACTCCGGGCCCTGCTCTCGCTGCACGACTCGGCCGGCCCGGACGCGGTGGCGGCGGTGCTGGCCGAGGACCGGCTGGCGCCGGAGGTCGCCGACCTGGCCCGGGAGGCGCTGGCCGGCCCGGACGGACGTCGACGACTGGCCTCGGCCACCGAGGCCGCCGAGAGCACCCGGGCCCTCGTCGACGACCTGCGGCAGCGTGAGTCCGGCCGGAAGGTCCCCGGACAGCGCCGTAACCACTCGGCCACCGAACTGGTCGCGGCCCGGACCGAACTGGACTGGGAACTGCTGCACGCCGAGTACGTCCGCCAGCCGTTCCGTCGGGAGGAGACCGTCGGGGCGTTGGCCAGCCAGCCGGACTGCCCGAAGACGTTGCTGCTCGCCATCCTCGCCGCGCCGCCGAAGGTACGGAGTGCGTCGAAGTGGGCCGAGGGTCTGGCCCTGCACGCCCTGCACGCCGGGGTGCGCGGCGCGGACCTGCTGCGACTGGCCAGGCCGGCGGTCGGGGTGCTGGACGTCGCCCAAACCAATCGGGCGGCCAGCCGGTACCCCTTGCTGGACCGTGACTCGTTCGTCTCCGGATCCCGGCTCCGCACGTCGACCTGGTTGGCCCGTTGGGCGGAGTTCAACCGGGAGCTACGGGTCCTGGTGCGGGACCGGCTCGGCGACCAGGTGGCCGCCTGGCGGTCGCTGCGGGCCCGGCTCGCCGACTTCACCGGCCCGGTACCCGAGCTGATCGACGAGGCGCTGGCCACCGCCGACCACAGTCCGGCCGGGACGTCGTGGCCGGACGGCGGTGACCTGCCCGATCCCCGCCGGTCGGTGACCCGGCTGCCGGCCGCCCGCTCCGCGTTCCTGGCCCTGCTGAACGCCGCCGAGCCGGCCGCCCAGGCCGCGCTGCTGCCGCACCTCGACGACCGTACCGCGCACGACCTGGTGGTCACCGGCTCACTCACCCCCGCGCTCACCGAGTGGATCGTGACCGCCGGCAGTGCCCGGGACCGGTTGGTGCTGGCCCGCCGTAAGGGCCTCGCCGCCGAGCTGATCGAGCGGCTGCTCCGGTTCGACGATCCGGAGGTGACGACCAGCCTCTTCTTCCAGGATTCGAGCACCCCCCGACAGCGGCTGGTGATGGTGGTCGGTACGCCGTTGCGGCCGGGCGCGTCGGGGCAGTTGCCGTTGCCGTCCGGGCTCCGGGACCACCTGCTCGGCAAGCGGGCCAACTCGTGGGTCACCCCGTACAGCCTGGGTTGCGGAGATCCGCAGGTGGTCCGGAACGTTCTCCGGTACTTCGGGGTCAAGGCCGGCGCGGCCCGGTTGCGGCTGATGGCCGGGCTGTGGCGCCGTAGCGGGCCGGACGCGGTACAGGCCCTGCTCGACGAGGACCTGACGGTGGTCTCCGGCCAGCGCACCAAACGGTTCGACCCGGCGCTGGTGACGCTGCTGACCCGGTTGCTGGCCGAGCCCGACCCGGCCGTCGCGGTGGAGCGGCTGCGGGCGTACGCCGTGGTGGCGTTGCTGCGCGAGGCCGCCGCCGCACCACCGCCGCCGCCGGCCACCGAAATCGGTCTGGCCGACCTGCTCGACGTCGAGTTCCCGAGCTGGGACTGGGCGACGGTGCGGGCCGAACACGCCCGCGCGCCGCTGCCCGGCCAGCTGCTGCACCACCTCGTCGCACGGCCGGGCTGCCCGGCCGAGTTGGTCGAGGCGAAGGCCGAGGCCGACGCGGAGGCGACCAGCGGCGGCCCGGCTGGCCCGGGTATGCCGACGGGAGCGGGTACACCCCCGGCTGCTGGTGCCCCGGTGGCCGGGTCGACGGGGAGGCGGACAGGCGAATCCCCGATCCTGCGGCTGGCCCGGGGTGCGGAGGTCGCCGAGGTGCTGGCCGACACCGCCGTGGACCAACGGCCCTGGTCCGGCTGGCCGGCCCGCGCGGTCCGCGAGGAGCTGCTCCGGGCCGGGGACGTGCTGCGGTACGGACATCCGGCCGTCCAGGTGTTGGGCCTCGCCCCGGTCGCCGGGGATCCGACGGCCCGGACCACACTGGCCGAGTTGGTCGCGCCGATCGACGGGAACCTCGACGCGTGGCTGCTCGTGCTGCGTCTGCTCGCCGACTTTCCCGGCGCCCTGCCCGAACTGGTCGCCACCGCCAGACTGGCGACCCAACCCGCCACCGCCGGACCGGCGACCCGGTGAGCGGCCACGACGGCCACCACCGGCCGACCGGCGCCGGTCCCGGGGTACGTCGGCACCGGCGTGCGCCGCACCTGGCCGACCTGCGACGGCTGCTCGCCGGGGAGCCGGCCGACGCCGAGGTGGTGGAGCGGGCGCGCCGGCAGAAGGAGTCCGCACTGCTCGACTTCGGCGTCGGGCACAGCGTGGTGGCGTCCTGGTTGTACACGAAGTGCCACCACCACATCGCCACCACCGCGATACCGACCGCCGCCGTGGTCGCCACCGGGGACGGGGTCTGCGCCCTGCTCTACAACCCGTACTTCTTCGCGGGGCTCGACCTGGACGGGGTCAAGTTCGTGCTGTTCCACGAGGCGCGGCACCTGATCCACCGGCACCTGCACGTCGATGAGGACCTGCGCGACGACCCGGCGTTCGTCCTCGCCGCCGAGGTGGTGATCAACCACGTGGCGATGCGCCGCCTGGGGCGCAGCGGCCTGCCCGGCTGGACCCGGGTGGACGACGACGGGACCACGGTGACCACACCGACCGGCGTCGACCCGGTCCAGGTCCACCAGGAGTACGTCGCCGACCTGCGCGCCCAGGGCCTGACCCCGTTGTCGTACGACGACTTCGTGTACACCGACTTCACCGTGTACGGCGAGCTGAAGCGGATGACCACGCTGCTCCGGCCGGAGCCGGTGCTCTGCGTACACCTCGACGGTGACGGCGACGGCGACGGCAGCGGCGACGGTGGTGGCGACGGACGGGAGGGACGCTGGGGGGTGCCGCTGGACGACGAGACGGTCGAGCGGCTGGCCGGTGAGGTGCTGCACGAGGTGATGCAGGCTGCCCTACGCGGCAACCCGGCCGCCCGCGAGGAACTGCTCGACCTGGCGGACCGTTCGACGGACGGCGGCGAACGACTGACCCGGCTCTGGGGCCGGCTCGGGCTGGACCGGCTCCGGGGCAGCACCCCGAAGACCCGCCGGATCGACTGGTGGCAGCGCTGGCTGACCGACGTACTGGCGTCGAAGCTGACCGAGGGCGAGCGGCTGGTCTATCCGAAGAAGCACGGGGCGGTGCTGCTCGCGCTCGGCCACGAGCCGATGCTGCAGCGGCGTGGCCCGGAACGGACGAAGGTGGTGCTGATCGCCTTCGACACCTCCGGTTCGATGCCGGACGTGGTGGTGCGCTGGTTGACCACACTGGTCGGCCAGACCGCCGGGGTGGAGAGCCACTGGCTCAGCTTCGACGGGGTGGTGACGCCGTTCGTACCCGGGGAACGGGTCTCCGGCGGTGGCGGGACCAACTTCCAGAACGTGGTCGACTACGCCGAGGGCCGGCTGGAGGTGGACGGCCGGCGGTTCGACGTCGAACCCGACGCCGTCATCATGGTGACCGACGGGTACGCGCCCCCGGTCACCCCGGCCCGACCCGAGCGGTGGATCTGGCTCATCACCGATCACGGCAACGACTGGCCGGAACGACACCACCCGCCGATGGCCTGCCACCGGGTCAGCTCCGGAGGGTCGGCATGACAGGTGACAGGAGCGGCGAGTGGATACAGTGGACCTGATCCGGGACGGCGGCACGGGCGTGTCGGCCGACACGGGCGTATCGGCCGGCAGCGGTACGGCGGCCGGCCGCCGACGGTGGCGGCCGAACGCCACGTACCGGAAGCCACCCGACGCCGGGACCACCGTCCGGCTGGAACGCTTCATCGACGCGATGATCGAGACCGGGCAGACCGGTCAGATCTTCGGGGAACACGGCATCGGCAAGACCTCGACGTTCGTGTCGTACGTCCCGGCGCGCTACCCGGACACCACCCTCGTGGTGGTGCCGGCGGCCAACCTGACCCCGGACGACCTGCTGGTCAACGCCCCGGTCCGGGACGCCCGCAGCGGGGAGCTGGTACTCCGACAACTGATCATGCGACAGCTCGTCCCCGGGCAACCGTTCGTGCTGCTCATCGACGACTCGTTGCAGGCCGGCAACACCGTCCAGTCCCAGCTGATGCAGATCGCCTGCAACTGGACCCTCGGCGAGTACAACCTGCGTGACCTCGGCTGTGTCGGGGTCTTCCTCACCGACAACGAGTCCCTGGCCGAGACCGCCGTACGCCGCTCCGACCTGGCGATCCTGGACCGGATGGTGACCATTCGGCTGACCGCCAACGACACCGCGTGGCGGTACGCGCTCGCCGACCGCTTCCCCGACCGGGACCTGCGGGAGGTGTTCCGGATCTGGGCGTCGCTCAGCCCACACCTGCGTCAACTGCTGTCACCCCGCACCCTGGAGCACGTACTCGCCTGCGCGGAGGAGGAGTTTCCGCTGGCCTGGGGCCTGCCGCTGCACAACGGCAGCCGGTTGACGCTGACCGAGCAGCGCTCCGACGGCAAGCCCGGCCGGGACCGTACCGGGGAGATCCTCGACGAGATCGCGGCGGCGGTCGGCGCCCGGAACCCGGGCAGCATCCCCGATCCGGTACGGCGGATCCTGCGCACCGCGATCACCAACCGCTGGGCGGTGCTGCTGCAGGGGCCGCCCGGCTGCGGCAAGACCGAGATCACCCGACAGATCGTCCGGGAGGAGACCGGTGCCGACCCGGTCTACTTCTCGCTGCCGGTGACCAACGTCGAGGACCTCTGCGTACCGGTGCCGACCCCGGACGGCGAACTCGACGCGATGCTGGCCCGGTCGCTGCTCACCCGGGAGCCGAAGGTGCTGGTCTGGGACGAGTACAACCGCCCCAAGGACAAGGCGACCTTCGCCAAACTGATGGAGATCACCCAGGAGTGGACGCTCGCCGGGCGGACGATCCCGAACCTGCGTGCCCAGGTGGCGTTGCAGAACCCGCCCTACCACCTCGGCCGCAAACTCCTGGTGGCCAGCAACAACGTCGCCCAGGCGAGCCGGTTCACGGTCAGCTACGAGGTACGCCCCGAGGACATCCCGGCGAACGAGTGGCTGATCTCGACGTACGGCGAGACGGCCGAGACGGTCCTGGAGTGGTGGAAGACCGACATCGACGACGAGGGGCGGGACTGGGTCACCAAACGCACCCTGGAACGCCTGATCCGGCTGCACCAGGTGGGGATGCCGTTGGAGCCGGCGCTGATCTACCTCGGCGACGGCGAGTACGCCCCGGTCCCGCTGTCGGCGTTGGAGGCCCGGCTCGCCGACCGGCCCCGGATCGGGCTGCGGGAACTCGCCCGGCAGCAGGCCGCCTGGACGGCCCGGCTGGCCGCCGCGTCGGAGTCCTCGGCCGAGGGCACCAACGACACCGACCTGGTGCACCAGATCTTCTCCAACGCCGAGGTGTCCCAGTTGGAACGGCACCTGGACCTGGTCGCCGGGCTGCTGCCGTACCTGCCGCCGAAACTGCGGGCCACCTACCTGGTCGGGCAGAGCCCGGAACGGCAGCGGTTCTGGGTCACCGCGCTGGCCCGGATGGCCCAACTCGGCCAGCCCTGACCGCCGCACCCGACGCCGGTCACCGCTGTCGGCCCTACAGTTCGCAGAGGACGGCGGTGGCGTCGTCGTACCGCTTGAAGCCGGACCGGCGTTGGCCGTCGTCGGCCTCGGCGAGCCGGACCCGACGGATCAGCTCGTCCGGCCCGGCCGAGCTGAGCAGGTCGAGCAGACCCCGCCAGTCGAACAGGTCGAACTGTTCGACCGCCCGGGAGGTGCCGTCGGTGAGCAGCGCGGCCCGGCGTACCCGGTCCGGGCCGGTCAGCGGGCGGCTGCCGGTGACGGCGTGGAACGCCGCGTCGGGGTTGGCGGCGGCGACCCAGTAGCCGTGGGTCTGGTTCATCTGTTCGCGTTGCAGGGTCACCGAGCGGCGGAACCGGGTGACGTGGTCGGCGTCGTGCCCGGTCAGGCTGAGGGCCTTCTGCCGCAGGTCGGCCATTGCCGTGTCGAGCCGGTTGTCGGAGATCACCTCGATTCGCTCGCCTCGGTCGAGGATCAGCGGACTGTCACAGAGCACCAGGTAGTCGATGTGGTCACCGCCGTAGCGGAGCAGGCAGACGGTGGCCGACGGGGTGCCCGGATGGTCGAGGTCGCACCGGCCGTCGTGGTCGGCCCGGACCGCCAGGATGGCGGCGGCCAGGTTTCCGGCGAGCGCGGCGGCCGGTCGCTGGGCGGTGGCGAGCCCGATCCGGGCGGCGAGGTGCCGGACGTACCACTCCGGTCCGTGCACGCAGCCGGTGTCGAAGCCCTCCGGCACCGTCGCCCCGTCGAGTACGCCGACCAGGTCCCCGTACCGGAAGACGTGGTCCTCGTTCCCGATCCGCCCCGGTGCCGGCACCGAGGCCGACCGGACCCGCATCATCGGCCCGACTCCGCGGATGACATGACTCCTGTCTACCGCGTCGCGCCCGGCTCCGGTGTCGTCTCCGCCGATCCGCTCGTTCGGTCCGGGTGCCGGCGACACCGACATCAGCAATCCTCCGAACAGGGTTGGTCACGGACGGTAGCGTCGATCGTGGGGGTTCAGTGCGGAGGGGAGCAGAAATGTTGGGACACCTGCACAAGATGGGGCTACGCGCCGAGCACATGTACATCGCGGGCGCGGCCAGCATCGGCTTGTCGTTCCTGAGCTGGATGCTGTCGAAACAGATGGAGAACGCCGGCATCGACCGCGCCGACCGGTGGGGCATCTTCATCGGCGAGTGGGCGCCGACGTTCATCGCACTCGGCAACGGGCTGCGGACGTACGAGAAGTGAGCCGCAACCCCCGGCGGCGTCCGCGTGAGTGCCGTCGCCGGGGGTCCGCGGTGGCCGGTCGCGGCTCCTGACCATGCTCCGTCCCGACGGGGCGATCGCCCCGTCGGACGGACGGCCAGGTCAGCGGCGCCGACTGCGACTACGGGTGGCCCGGAGCCGACGCAGCCGGGCGACCAGCACCGGCTCGACCGCGAGCGCGTCCGGGTTGTCGAGCAGGCCGTTGAGGATCTGGTAGTACCGGGTCGCGGAGATGTCGAAGCTGTCCCGGATCGCCTGCTCCTTGGCACCGGCGTGCTTCCACCAGCGCCGCTCGAAGGCGAGGATCTCCCGCTCCCGGTCGGTCAGGCGGGTGGCGGGAACAGCGCCGGGCGCCGGTGCCGATCCGTCCGGCGACAGCCCGCTCTCCGGGGCGTCGGTAAGCGCCGATGCAGCCGGTTCCGGCCCGTTGTCGGACCGCTCGGTGGATCCGGCCGGTTCCGGCCCGCGCGGCTGTGGCACGCGTACCGGGGCGGTGTTGTCGTCCGCCTCGTCGTCGGCGGGAGCGTCGGCGTACCTCATCCGCTCCTCCGTGGTTTGGGGGTCATGACCTGCGAACAGCCTCCCCAGGGTAGCGACGGCCGGCCAGGACCGCATCGGCCGCCGCGCCCGGTGACCCGGCACACCACGAACGGTGCGGGGCGGCGCCCCCCGGTCGCCGCCCCGCACTCCCACGGCCCCCGCGTGGGAGCCCTTCCTGACACCGGTCGGGTCAGGTGATGTCCCGCCGCCGCATCGTCCAGATCGCCGCACCGAGCACCAGCACCAGCGCGGCCGAGAGCAGGATCGACGAGTTCTGCCAGGTGACGTCCAGGGTCTCCGGCTGGCACTCGCCGGTGTAGGAGACCTGGCAGGAGTCCCAGTTCTGCAGAGTGATCTTCTTCTGCATCCAGGCGAGCAGGTACGTCGGCAACAGCCAGGTCTCCATGAACTTCACCTGGGCGATGGCCAGGACGGCACCGAGTCCGAACTGTCCCACCACCATGACCCCGAGCACCCCGCCGAGCGCCAGCGCGGTGTGCCGGCCCAGTGAGGCGAGGCCGAAGCCGAGTGTGCCGGCGACCAGGATCAGCACCAGTCCGCGCAGCCCGGTCAGGCCGGCCGACTGCCAGGCCCCCGAGGTCATCCCGCCGGTGGTCCCGCGGTAGGTGCCGGTCGCCCAGAACGCCGCCGTCCAGGCCGCCGCGGCGACCACCGTCACCCCGAACAGCGCAGTCAGCAGCGCGGCCAGTTTGGTGAGCAGCACCCTGACCCGTTGTGGTCGCCAGAGCAGCAGGTTCATCATGCCGCCGGTGCTCCACTCCGCGCCGACGAACGAGGCCCCGGCGACAAACGCGACAAGCGCCAGCACCGCGGTGAAGGTGATCGCGGTCTCCGGGAACTGCTCCCGGAAGTCGAAGGTCGCCGGCAGGAACCACCGGGCCTCGAAGGACTCCCGGGGCGGCGGCGTGATCGTCGAGCAGTCCTCGGGGAACCGGTTGTTGTTCGGCTCGCCGGCCGCCTTGGCCCGTTCACAGTCCGTACGGGCCTGCTGGGCGTACCCGACGTTCTGCTGGTACACCTGCTCGGCGGAGCGCTCCGCCGCGGCGAGCTGCTTCGGCCCGATCTTCTGGTTGGTGAAGAACATCCCGGCCGCCACCGCGACCAGCACCAGCAGACCGGCCAGGGTCATGTACCGGACAAAACGCCGCTTGCGCAGCCGACGCAGCTCGGTCGTGTAGAGGCTCATACTCCCCACCCCTTGGCGGTCGAGTCGGACGAGGCGCCGCCGGACTGGCCACCGACCACCGCGGACTGGTCGACCTGCCGGTGCTGGCCGGGGACCGGGGCGGTGGCGGTCAGCTCCAGGAAGACGCTCTCCAGGTCGACGGTGACCGGGGCGAGTTCGCTGACGTACAGGTCGGCGTCGGCGAGGGTACGGGTGACCGTGGCCGGCTTGTCGAGGCCGTACACCAGCAGGTGGTCCTCGGCCGGGGTGACCTGGGCGCCCGCGCGGGTCAGCAGGTCGGCGGCGGACGGCAGGTCGGTGACCGCCTCCAGGCGTACCCGCAGGCCGTTGCCGGAGTGCTGGGCCAGCACCTCGGCGACCGGACCGGCGGCGACCCGCCGGCCCAGCGAGATGATGGTGACCGAGTCGCAGATCAGCTGGACCTCACCCAGGATGTGGCTGGAGAGGACCACGGTCATCCCGCTCGAGGCGAGGTCGCGCATCAGGCTCCGCATCTCGCGGATGCCGCCGGGGTCGAGCCCGTTCGCCGGCTCGTCGAGGATCAGCAGCTTCGGGTTCTTCAGCAGCGCCGAGGCGACGGCGAGCCGCTGCTTCATGCCGAGCGAGTACGCCTTGACCCGTTCCCTGGCCCGCTCGCGCAGCCCGACCATCTCCAGCACCTCGGTCACCCGCTGCTGCGGCACCCCGCCGGCGCCGGCCAGCAGGGAGAGGGTGTCCTGGGCGGTGAAGTGCGGGAAGAACTGGGGGCTCTCCACGATCGCGCCGACCTGGCCGGCGACGGTCGGCAGTGCCGCCGGCACCTCCTGACCGAGGATCGCCATCCGGCCCCCGTTCGGCCGGATCAGCCCGAGCAGCGTACGCAGGGTGGTCGTCTTGCCCGAGCCGTTGGGCCCGAGGAAGCCGTGCACCTGACCGGCCTCGACCACCATGTCGAACCCGTCCAACGCGCGACGGGTGCCCCGGCGTCTACTCCGGTAGGTCTTCTGTAATCCCTCGATCTCCAGTACGGGAGCCATCCATCGGCCTCTCTGGTCACGTCCGATATCGCCGACACCGTACCATCGCTTTGCGAGCTAGTGTGCTATCCGCGCTACTGGCGCGCCGCCGGGCGGCGAGCCGCCACGGCTCAGGGCTGCTCCTGCCGCTGCCGCCGGTGCAGGCCGACCAGCCCGACCAGCGCGGCGATCCCGACCCCGCCGGTGCCGGCACTCATCGCGAGCTGGGAGATCCCGTCCGGGACGGTGATACCGACCAGGATGTTCGCGACGATGGCGGCCGCGAGCACGATCCAGAACAGAGCCTTCATGAGTTTCGATCCCTTCGAGATGGTCCGACCGGCGCTCCGCGAGCCGCGGGGTCCGTCGGACGAGCCGTCGTCCGTGGTACGACTCCATCGTGCCGGCGACAACGGAAGGGATCGATGGGCCGAACCCCCGGATCCGGGGTGCAGCCTGCTACACCACGACTCCGGCGGTCCGCCCCACCGTCAGCGTCCGGTTCCGCGCCTAGCCTGGTGGCCATGCGGGAGGCGATCGACAACGCACTACGCGGGACGTACCGGTTGACCGTCGCGGCGGGACTGGCCCTCGGGTCGTACGTCTTCCTCGCGCTGGTCCCGCTGGCCGTGGTGCTGACCGGCACGGTGATCGGCGCGGGAACCCTGCCGGAGACCGTGCTGGTGCTCCGCCACCTCGCCGGGTTCAAACGTCGGCAGGCCGCCGAGTGGAGCGGCGTCGAGATACCCGAGGCGTACCTGCCGCTGACCGGCCGGCTCGGCGAACGGGTCCGGACCGCGCTGACCGATCCACAGACCTGGCGGGACCTGCGCTGGCTGGTCCTGCACCTCGGCTACGGGCTGGGGCTGTTCATCGCGGCGCTGGTGGTCTGGCCGTTCGCGCTGCTGGTCGACGGCGCCTGGTCCGGTCTGCTCGGTCAGCGGCCGGTCCTGCTGCCCCAACTCGACCGGCTCACCGACCTCGACGCCGCCTGGTCCCGGGCCCTGCTGACCCCGGGTCCCGGCCGGAGTGCGGAGCTGGCCGAGCGGATCGCCGCGCTCACCGCCACCCGGGCGGACGCGATCGCCGCACACGGCGCCGAGCTGCGCCGGATCGAACGGGACCTGCACGACGGCGCCCAGGCCCGACTGGTGGCCCTGTCGATGCGGGTCGGCCTGGCCCGGCGGCAGTTCGACCGTGACCCGGAGGGTGCCCGGAGTCTGCTCGACGCGGCCCAGGACCAGGCCGAGCAGGCGTTGGCCGAACTGCGGCAGGTGGTCCGGGCCATCTATCCGCCGATCCTCAGCGACCGGGGTCTGGTCGGCGCGGTACGCGCCCTCGCCGCCAGCAGCGGACTGACGGTGGCGGTCGAGGTGGACGGACTGGCAGGGCCGGACGACCCGCGCCCACCGGCGGCGATCGAGGCAGCCGGGTACTTTGTCGTCGCGGAGGCGCTGACGAACGCGGCGCGGCACAGCGGGGCGAACCGGGCGGCGGTACACCTGAGCCGCGTCCCCCGGGGATTACGGATCGTGGTCCGGGACTCCGGTCGCGGAGGTGCCCACGAGGCGGGCGGCAGCGGACTGTTGGGCATCCGGCGCCGGGTCGCCGCCCTGGACGGGGCGATGACCATGACCAGCCCCGTCGGGGGGCCGACGACGATCGAGGTGGACCTGCCGTGCGTGTGGTGATCGCCGAGGACAACGCCCTGCTCCGGGAAGGGCTGGTCCTGTTGCTGACCTCCGCCGGCCACGAGGTGGTGGCGGCGGTGGTCACCGGGCCGGAGGTGCTGCCCGCGATCCTGGAGCACCGCCCGGAGATCGCCGTGCTCGACGTACGTCTGCCGCCGGGCCTGCGGGACGAGGGCCTGCGCGCGGCCCTCGACGCCCGGCGGAAGATCCCTGGCCAGCCGGTCCTGGTGCTGTCCCAGTACGTGGAGGAGACGTACGCGGCCGAGCTGCTCCGCGGCGGCGCCGCCGGGGTCGGCTACCTGCTCAAGGACCGGGTCGGTCGGGTCGACGAGTTCCTCGACGCCCTGGAGCGGGTGGCGGACGGCGGGACGGCGCTCGACCCGGAGGTGGTGACCGAGCTGCTGACCCGCCGGCGCGACGATCCGCTGGAGTCGCTCACCCCACGCGAGCGTGAGGTGCTGAAACTGATGGCCGAGGGGCGGGACAACTCGACGATCGCCCGGACCCTGGTGGTGACCGAACGCGCGGTGAGCAAGCACATCGGCAACGTCTTCCTGAAGCTGGGGCTGCCGCCGAGCGACAGTGGACACCGTCGGGTGCTGGCGGTGCTGGCCTACCTGAACCACACCTGACCCGCCACAGAGTGTTACCGGGGATCGGTTCGCCACAACTCCCAGGCCAGCCAGGCCGAGCCGAGGCCGACGAGTACACCGTGGGCGATCCGCAGGCCGGCGGGCGCGAAGAACTGCGGGAGAAAGAGAACGAAGCCGGCAGCGAACGGAACCGCGCTGTGCCGAGCCAGCGTCCCGGCATGCCGGACCGCGAGCGCGGCCAGGATCCCGGCGACGGCGAGCAGCAGCAGACCGAGCGCGAACGTGGTCGCCGCGACCGGGTGGAAGCGTACGGAGTCGGCCAGCGCGAGCAGGTCGAGCCGCTGCCCGTCGGCACCGGCCCGGGCGACGGCGTGCAGGCCGAAGTCCTCCGCGCCGTAGTACGGCAGGGTCAGGCCGGCTCCGGTCCAGCCGGTGACCACGGCACCGAGGCCGTACGACTCGGCGCGGGAGTGGCCGGACGCCTCGTGGGCGGCCCGGATGGTGCCCCAGAGCGCCAGCAGGCCGAGCGGCACCAGGACAAAGCCGAGCATGGCGAACAGGTGCGAGGCGACCCAGGCACCGGAACTCATCGAGGCGGTCGCCCCGTCGACGGTGGTCTCGTCGTGCCAGGGGCGCACCGCCGGGTAGAGCACGAACAGCACTCCGGCGGCGGCGAGCGCGAGGGCGCCGAGCCGGGTACGGGTACGGGTACGCGTCGAGGTGGGATCGGTCCGGTCGACAGAAACGCTCAGGTTCATAGTCATTAGGCTAATAACAATAGCCGAAGGCCGTGAACCGGCCAGCGACCCTCGGCCGGGCGAGGGGAACGACTCAGGCGCAGATGACGTTGACGCCGGCGTCCCGGAAGGACCGGACCGTCGCCGGGTCGGCGCCGGAGTCGGTGACCAGGGTCTCGATCCGCTCCACCGGACAGATCCGGGCGAAGGCGTGCCCACCCAGTTTCGACGAGTCCGCGATGATCACCACGCGCTTGGCCCGGGCCACCATCAGGTTGTTCATCGACGCCTCGCCCTCGTGGTGCGCCGCCGCCCCGAGCTGTACGTCGATGGCGTCCACCCCGAGCAGCGCCACGTCCAGGGTGACCTCGCGCAGCAGCGCGCCGCCGAGCGGGCCGACCAGCTCGAACGACTGGGGACGGACCACCCCGCCGGCCACCACGATCTTCATCCGGGACCGGACCAGCAGCTCGTTGGCGATGTTCAACGCGTTCGTCACCACGGTCAGCTGGGCCCCGTCGGCGCTGCTGTTGAGGTCGGGGCGGACCGCGAGGGCCCGGGCTACCTCGGTGGTGGTGGTACCGCCGTTGAGCCCGACCACCATGCCCGGCGAGACGAGCGCGGCGGCGGCCGTACCGATCCGCTGCTTCTCGGCGGAGTGCTTGGCCGTCTTGTAGCGCAGCGGCAGGTCGTACGAGACGCCGTTGGCGACCGCCCCGCCCCGGGTACGCGTGATCATCTGCTGCTGGGCGAGCTGGTCGAAGTCCCGACGGATGGTCGCCTGCGAGACCCCGAGTCGGTCCGCCGCGTCCTCGACGCTGACCCGACCGCTCTCGGTCAGCAGTTCGAGCAGGGCGTTCCATCGCGCATAGCGGTCCACCGTGAACCTCCGGGTGCCTACGGCGTGAAGATTGCGTGCACAATAGTGCGCGAAAGGTGGCGCCGCAAAACCAACTTATGCGCAAACCTGCGCGCGGTTGCCACACGCCGGCAACTTCGCGCAGAATGACGCTCGAAAGACCGTTGAACTGAGCCATTATGCGCAGGAGCTGACATGGGCCACGTCGACGCGGAAATCAGCAGCCAGCCCGAGTGCTGGCGACAAGCCGCCGCCCTGGCCGCCGGCTCCGCCGGCGTACTCCCCGCCCGGGGTGAACGGGTCGCGGTCATCGGCTGCGGCACGTCCTGGTTCATGGCGATGGCCTACGCCGTCCTGCGGGAACAGGCCGGACACGGCGAGACCGACGCCTTCCAGGCCTCCGAGTTCCCCCTCGACCGCCGGTACGACCGGATCGTGGCGATCACCCGCTCCGGCACCACCACCGAGGTCCTCGACGTACTGGACGCGCTGCGGGGACTCCGGCCAAGCACGGTCATCGTCGGCGACCCCGGTTCCCCCGCCGTCGACCTCGCCGCCGACACGGTCGCGCTGCCCTTCGCCGACGAGCGTTCCGTGGTGCAGACCCGGTTCGCCACCAGCGCCCTCGCCCTGCTCCGGGCCCACCTCGGCACCGAGATCACCGCCCTGGCCGCCGACGCCGAGGTCGCGGTCCGGGCACCCCTGCCGTTCGACCCGGCCCGGGTCGAGCAGATCACCTTCCTCGGCCGCGGCTGGACGGTCGGGATCGCCCACGAGGCCGCCCTGAAGTGCCGCGAGGCCGCCACCGCCTGGGCCGAGGCCTATCCGGCGATGGACTACCGGCACGGTCCGATCTCCATCGCCGCCCCCGGCCGGGTGGTCTGGGCCTTCGGCGAGATCCCCGACGGGCTCGCCGAGGACATCGCGGCGACCGGGGCGGCGTTCATCCACAGCCGCACCAACGGCGTACACGCGGTGATCGGCGGCTGGGCCGCCGGACGCCCGCCGCTGGACCCGATGGCCGACCTGATCCTGGCCCAGCGGTTCGCGGTCGCCCTGGCCGCCGGACGCGGGCTCGACCCGGACGCACCCCGGCACCTCACCCGGTCCGTGGTGCTCGCGTGACCGACCCCGCCTCCGGCACCGCCGCGAACCCCGGAACCGCACAGCCCGGCACGGCCACCAGGCCCGGCACCGGGGCGGACCAGCCGCCGGCCGGTGAGGTGGTCGTCGCGCTCGACGTCGGTGGCACCGGCATGAAGTGCGCCCTGGTCCGACCGGACGGCACAGGTGTGCACACCGAGCGGCACCGCACCCGAGCCGAACGCGGCCCCGCCGCCGTCGTGGCGAGCATCCTCGACATCGCCGAGGGCCTGACGGAAAAGGCCCGGGCCGACGGCCTGACCCCGGTCGCGGTCGGCGTGGCGGTGCCCGGCGTGGTCGACGAGTCGACCGGGACGGCGGTCTGGTCGGCGAATCTCGGCTTCCGGGACGTACCCCTGCGGGAGCCGGTCGAAGCGCGGCTCGGGCTGCCCACGGCGCTCGGCCACGACGTGCGGGTCGGCGGCATCGCCGAGGCCCGGCTCGGCGCCGGACGCGACACCCGCCACGTGCTGTTCGTCGCCGTCGGCACCGGCATCGCCGCCGCCCACGTGGTGAACGGGTCGGCCGCCGCCGGCGCGCACGGCGCCGCCGGCGAGCTCGGGCACATCGTCGTTCGCCCCGGCGGCCCGCCCTGCGGCTGCGGCGGTGCCGGCTGCCTGGAGGCGGTCGCCTCGGCCGCCGCGGTCGGTCGGCGCTACACCGCCCTGACCGGCACCCCGGCAACCGCCGCCGAGGTGTTCACCCGCTCCGCCGCCGGCGAGGAAGCCGCAGGTCAGGTATGGCGCGAGACGGTCGACGCCCTCGCCGACGGGCTGGCCGTCGCCCAGGCCCTGTACGACACTGAGGTGGTCGTACTCGGCGGCGGGCTGGCCGAGGCCGGCCCCGGGCTGCTCGACCCGCTCCGGTTCGCGCTCCGGCAGCGGCTGACCTTCCAGACCGAACCCCGGCTGGTCCGTGCGGCGCTCGGCGACGAGGCCGGCTGCCTCGGCGCCGCCCTGCTCGCCCTCGACACGTGGAAGACTTCGTAACCGGTCGATCCCCCGTTCGCCCGGACGGGACGACGACGAGCAGCGCGAGGAGGCGACGTGACCGTACGCGTCAGTGGGAGAGTGGTGACCCCGAGCGGGGTGATCCGACAGGGCTGCGTGGAACTCGACGGTGACCGGATCACCGCCGTCGCCGAGTATCCGTCGATCCGGGACGGACACTGGATCGTCCCCGGTTTTGTCGACATCCACACCCACGGCGGCGGTGGACACACCTTCACCACCGGCGACGCGGACGCGGCCCGGGGCGCCGCCGCCTTCCACCTGACGCACGGCACCACCACCCTGCTCGCCAGTCTGGTTTCCTCGCCGTACCAGCTGATGCGGGACGCCACCGAGGCGTACGCTCCGCTGGTCAAGGAGGGGGTGCTGGCCGGCGTCCACTACGAGGGGCCGTACCTGTCGGCGGTGCGGTGCGGGGCGCAGAACCCGGAGTTCCTCCGCGATCCGTCGGTCGACGAGCTCGCCGAACTGCTCGCGCTCGGCGGCGGTACGGTCCGGATGGTCACCCTCGCCCCGGAACTGCCCGGCGCCCTGGCCGCGATCGAACTGCTCGTCTCGCAGCGGGTGGTGGCGGCGATCGGGCACACCGACGCGACGTACGAGCAGACCGGCGCCGGGATCATCGCCGGCGCGACCGTCGCGACCCACCTGTTCAACGGCATGCGCGGCCCGCACCACCGCGAACCCGGGCCGGTCTTCGCCCTGCTCGGCTCCCCGAACGTGGTCTGTGAGCTGGTCGCCGACGGGGTGCACCTGCACGACGGCACGCTCGCCTTCGCCGCCGGGGTCGCCGGGGCGGACCGGGCCGCGCTAATCACGGACGCGATGGCCGCCGCCGGGATGCCGGACGGTGGGTACGAACTCGGCGGGCAGCCGGTGGTGGTCAGCGACGGTGTCGTCCGGCTCGCCGGGGACGACGGCGCCCCGGGTGCGATCGCCGGCAGCACCCTGACCATGGACGTCGCGCTGCGTCGGGCGGTCGCCGCCGGAGTCTCCATCGTGGACGCCTGCCGGATGGCGGCCACCACCCCGGCCCGGACGATCGGGCTCGGCGAGCGGGTCGGTTCGCTGGCGCCCGGCCTGCGCGCCGACCTGGTGGTGCTGGACGACAACCTGAACGTGGTCCGGGTGATGCGCGCCGGTACCTGGCTCGACGACTAGCGTTCGCCCGGCCCGCCCCACCCGGTCGGCCCCGACCGGCGTCCGCCCGACCGGCCCGGTGTCGGCCCGACCGGCCCGGTGTCGGCCCGGTGGACGCCGGTGCCAGCCCGGTCGGGTACGGTCCCCCGGACGCACAACCGGGGAGGAACGCCATGAATGTCGACCCCACCAGGAACATGGTGGTCTTCCTGCTGCGCCGCGGGGAGGGCGAGCACGCGATAGCCGACGCGCCGACCCGGGACGAGGACGGTGTCCGGCAGGCCTGGCAGGTCGTGGCGGCCCGGGACGGCGCACGGCCCGAGGAGGTCGTCGCCCTGCACACCGAGTGGGCGACGACGGACACGGACGCCCGCTTCATCGGCGAGTTCTTCCCGCAGGCACAGGTCACCCACAACTTCGACCGCCCGGAGCCGGGCGACTGGGACCGGGCCTTCGCCGAGGTACGCGACATCATGCGACAGGCGCACGAGGAGCAGTTGGCGGCGGAGACGTCGGACCGGATGCGGCACGCCGAGGAGAACGGCGAACTGCTGCCGGTGCTGTGGAGCGCCGCGTCCCCCCGCTCCGGGATGCTCCAGTCCCTGCCCCACCAGACGCTGGTGCCGGGCCGGTTGCACGTCGCACTCGCCATGGTGGCGCCGACGCCGCGCGGCACCCTCGGCATGAGTCACCTGACCCACGACACCCGGCAGCGGATCGGGGAACCCCCGGTCGCCGACCTGTTCGACGAGGCGTACGGCGCGCTCAGCCGGGGCCTGCGGATCGACGGCCGCGAGTCGGAGAAGGGCCAGCTGCTCACCCTGCACCGGGAGGGTTCGTTGGCCGCCTCGGCGGTGGCGCTGCCCGGGTTCGGCGAGCGGATGATGGAGGTGCTCGACACCGACCGGCTCGTGGTGGGGATACCCTGCCCGGACGACCTGGTCGTCGCCGCGGCCGACTCGGGTTGGGCGCCGGAGATCCAGGAGATGGTCCGCTCCTCGCCGTACCCGACGACCGAGCTGGTGCCGTCGGTGCTGCTGATCGACCGTGCCGGAATCCAACTGGTCGGCGAGCGCGAATAGCCGTGGACCGGCAGCCGAACATTCCTCGGTAGGATCGGCTCCGCGCCGCCCGTGCCGCAGAGCAGAGCAGAGGCAGAGATGGGTCATCCGCAGCCGCCGTACCAGCAGCAGCCCGGCACGCCGGGCATCCCGCCGACCTCCGGGCCGCCGGTGCCCCCGCAACCCGGGTACGGACCGCCGCCGGTCTCCTCCGCCCCGCCGGGGCACCCGCAGCAGCAGGGTTATCCCCCACAGCCGGCCTACCCGGCCCAGCCGGGTTACCCCGCGCAGCCGGGCCAGCCGCAACAGCCGGGTTACCCCGCACAGCCCGGGTACCCGGGCCAGGCCGGGCAGCCGGGCCAGCCGGGATACCCGCCGGCCGGTTACGGTCAGCCCGGGACACCGCCGGGTTACGGCCAGCCGGGACAGCCGTACCCGGGGCAGCCGCAGCCGGCGGCGAAGAAGCGGACCGGTCTGATCATCGGACTTGTCGCGGGCGGGCTGGCCCTGGTCCTCCTCGCCGCCTGCGGCATCGGCGGATTCCTCTGGTACCAGCAGCGCGACGACAACGGCACCGACCTGGCGGCGGTGGTGAACTACCGGGAGACGAGCCCCGAGGTGCTCTCCCCCGACCACGTCTCGGGCCTGGTCACCTACCCGATGTCGCCGCCGGCCGGCGGCCCGCACTACATCCAGTGGCAGAACTGCAACGGTGACGTCTATCCGGCGCCGATCGCCAACGGCAACGCGGTACACAGCCTGGAGCACGGCGCGGTGTGGATCACGTACCGGCTGGAGCTGGCGGGGCCCGAGGTGGAGAAGCTCGCCGAACGGGTACGCGGCCAGGAGTACATGATGCTCAGTCCGTACCCCGGCCAGACGCCACGCATCTCGTTGCAGGCGTGGGGTTACCAGCTCGCCGTCGAAAGCCCCGACGACCCGGCGATCGACGAGTTCATCAAGCGTTACCGGGTCACCGCGTCACTCGAACCCGGTGCACCCTGCGGCGGCGGCATCACCGACACGGCCCGCTGAGTTACCTCCGCAGGAGGTGGACGAGGGCGCCGACGGCGAGGACCGCGATGCCGGCCAGCAGACTGCCGAGCGGCAGGGCGAGCGCGAGCAGCAGGCAGCCGGCGAGCCCGAGTACGGCGAGCAGTCGTACCGGCAGCCGCCGGTCGGGATCACGCCCGAGGGTGAGCGCGGCGGCGTTGGTGATCGCGTAGTAGACCAGCACGGTGCAGCTGGAGAAGCCGATCGCGTGCCGGATGTCGCCGAGCGAGACCACCAGGACCACCACGGCGGCGACCGCGATCTCGGCCCGGTGCGGCACCCGGTGCCGGGGGTGTACGGCGGCGAGCCCGCCGGGCAGGTCGTGGCGCCGGGCCATCGCCAGCACGGTCCGGCCGACCCCGGCGATCAGCGCCAGCAGTACGCCGGTCACCGCGACCGTGGCTCCGGCCCGGACCACCCAGTCGAGGCCGGTCAGCCCGGTCGTGTCGACCACGTCCGCCAACGGCGCGGTCGAGGCGGCGAGCCGGGCCGGGCCGAGCACCGCCAACGTGATCACGGCGAGCGCGAGGTAGACCAGCAGCACCAGGCCGAGGGCAAGCGGGACCGCGCGCGGGATGGTGCGCTCCGGTTCCCGTACCTCCTCGCCGAGGGTGGCGATCCGGGCGTAGCCGGCGAAGGCGAAGAAGAGCAGCCCGGCGGCGGTGAGCAGGCCGACCGGGACCAGCCCGTGGTCGATCGACCCGGCGCCGCCGGTCGCCTCGGAGATCCGGCCCGCCCCGAACTCTCCGCCGAACAGTCCGACCGCCGCGACCAGGACCAGCACCGTCAGGGTGACGGCGACCAACCACCGGGTGGCCCGGGCGGTCTTCTGCACGCCGCGCAGGTTGACCGCGGTCAACGCCAGCACGGCGGCCACCGCCACCGGTCGGGCCTGTCCGGGCCAGAGGTACGCCCCGATGGTCAGCGCCATCGCGGCGCAGCTCGCGGTCTTGCCGACGACAAAGCCCCAGCCGGCGACAAATCCGGCGAACGGGCCGAGCCGCTCCCGCCCGTACACGTAGGTGCCGCCGGATTCGGGGTAGCGGGCGGCGAGCCGGGCCGAACTGGTCGCGTTGCAGTACGCGACGAAGCCGGCGACCGCGAGGGCGGCGAGCAGGCCCGGTCCACTGCCGGCGGCGGCGGTGGCCGGGGCGAAGACCACGAAGACCCCGGCGCCGAGCATCGAGCCGAGTCCGATGACCACCGCGTCCGATACGCCCAGTCGGCGGGTCAACTGTTCCACGGTGCGTGACCCTAGCCGGCACTGATGAACATCTGGCAACGCGCCGCAGGTGGGACCGGGCGGGCGTCAGTCGTCGGCGGTGAGGCCGGCGGGGCGGTGCACCCCGCCGGGCAGCGCGGGAAGCGGCAGGTCGTCCCAGGGGACCCGGGTCAGCAGGCGGCCGAGCAGCAGGCCGAGCAGCAGACCGGCGATCGAGTCGGTGATCCAGTGCCAGCCGAGATAGGTGGTGGTGCAGAAGACGATCGCGGGCGGCACGACCCGGATCGCCCGGTACAGCCCGGCCGGGGCGTCCGGCCGGCCGAAGGTCCGCAGCAGCGCGGCGACCAGCACCGCCATCGCCGCGTACCAGACGATCGCGTTCGCCACGTGGCCCGACGGGTACGACAGGTCCCACTCGTCCGGCGGCAGCGTGTTGAAGAGCTGCACCGACTCCTGCGGCGGCAACTGCTTCGAACTGGGCGCGGCCCGGTCGGTGAGGATCTTCACCGGGCCGACCACGAACGAGGTGAGCGCGAACGCGCCGACCCCGACCAGCAGTGGCCGGATCGACCGGGTCCGGAGGATGACCAGTGCCGCCAGCCCGAAGGTGATCGGCATCAGGAACCAGCCGCCCTGGCCAAGCGAGTTGAGGACCCGGGCCACCCAGTACGCCGACTCAGGGCGATGCCCGTTGGCCCAGGACCGGACCGCCAGGTCAAGATCGTGCAGCTGGCCGGCGGCGAGGGCGGCGGTGAGTCCGATCACCGCCGCGAGCAGCAGCCCGTCGAACCACCAGCCGGCCGGGCTGACCGGACGCAGCCGCAGCGGCCGCCGTACCGTCGTGGTTTCCCGCATCCGACCACGCTACCGGGCGGACGCACGCCGAACGGGACGGCGCCGGGGTGTGTGCCCAACCACGTGGGGAGGCGGTGGGCGGCGCGGACCGGCATGCTTGATAACCGTGCGGATCACTTCGGCTCTCGTCGACCCGGCGCTGCTCGACCTTCCCTGGTCGACACCGCTGGAGCAGTGGCCCGCCGACCAGCTGGTGGCGCTGCCCCAGGGTATTTCCCGGCACATCGTCCGGTTCGTCCGGCTGGCCGGCACGGTGTACGCGGTCAAGGAGACCGGTGAACGGGTCGCCGAGCGGGAGTACGACCTGCTCCGCGCTCTGGAACGGATCGACTTCCCGAGCGTCGAGGCGGTGGCCATCGTCGCCGACCGGCACACCCCGGACGGCGAACCGCTCGACCCGGTGCTGATCACCCGGCACCTGCAGTTCTCCCTCCCCTACCGGGCGCTCTTCTCGCACACGCTGCGCCCGGAGACGATGACCCGGCTGCTCGACGCGCTGGCCGCCCTGCTGGTCCGGATGCACCTGACCGGTTTCTTCTGGGGCGACTGTTCGCTCTCCAACACCCTGTTCCGGCGGGACGCCGGCGCCTTCGCGGCCTATCTGGTCGACGCCGAGACCGGCATGCTGCATCGGCAGCTCTCGAACGGGCAGCGGAGCGAGGATCTGGAGATCGCCCGGGTCAACATCTTCGGCGAGGCACTCGACCTGGAGGCCGCCGGGCTGCTGCACGACGCGATCGACCCGGAGACCGTTTCCGAGGAGGTCGTCCAGCGCTACGAGCGGCTGTGGCACGAGATCACGTACGAGCAGCAGGTCGAGCGGGAGGCCCGGCACGACATCGAGCGGCGGATCCGCCGGCTCAACGAACTCGGCTTCGACGTCGCCGAGGTGGCGATGTCCGTTGTGGACAACGGGCGCTACCTGGTCCGGCCAAAGGTGGTGGACGCCGGTTACCACACCCGGCGGCTGCTCCGGCTGACCGGCCTGGACGCCGAGGAGAACCAGGCCCGCCGGCTGCTCAACGACCTCGACACCTACCGGGCGGAGAGCGACCTGACCGACGAGCAGCAGGCGGCGCACCGCTGGCTGACCGAGGTCTTCGAGCCGGTGGTCCGGGCGGTGCCGACACACCTGCGCGGCAAACTCGAACCGGCCGAACTCTTCGTGCAGATCATCGAGCACCGTTGGCGGCTCTCCGAACAGGCGGGTCGGGACCTCGGGCTGGCGCCGGCCGTCCAGTCGTTCCTCTCCGACGTGCTGGTGCACCGGCCGGACGAGCAGGCCGTACTCGGCGTCGAGGTCAGCTGACGACACGCTCAGGTCGGCCGACCCGCACCCGCGCCGGCTGACCCGCACGTCCGGTCAGGGCGGCTGACCCGCACTCAGGTCGGCTGATCCGGGCTCAACGGGCGGCAAGGCGAGCGCGTCGACCCGGACCATCAGTTGTCGGCAGGGCGGATGCCGGTCGACGTGCTCCGCAGCGCGTGGTCTTGGCGTGCCCTCACCACCATCCGCAGGGCGAGGTCGACGCGGTGCGGTCATCGCGTCCGATACGTTCCGGCCTTCGCTGCCGCGATGGCGGTCGCTGCGGCCTGTTCGGCCACGATTTCGTCGATCGGTTCATGGGTGACGAGCATCCGGTAGTAGAGGGGCGCGCCGAGAGTTCGGATGACCTCCACCGGGTCGGTGTCGGCGGGTAGATCCCCACGCTTGATGGCGTTTCGCACTGGCTCGGCTGCCAGGTTGTTGCGGACCTGGAAGAAGTCATGCAACGCCTGTGCCGCTCGCGGGTCGTGTACACCTGCGGCGATCAGGCCGAGCACCATCGGACGCCACGCCCGGTGGGTGTACAAGCGGTAGATGCCCAGCGCCAGGTCGCGCAGGGCCACCTCCAGCGATCCGGCGTCGGGCAGAGGCACCTCGGCCCCGGACAGATCGTGGAGGAGTTCGGTGAGTAGGCCGACCGGGTCGCGCCATCGACGGTACACGGTGCTCTTGGCAACTCCGGCGATCTCCGCGACGCGTTCCACGCTCAGGCCGGAGTATCCGTGCGCCTCCAGTTCGGCGCGGGTGGCGGCCAGGACGGCGGTGCGGACACGTTCGGTGCGCCCGCGGGGTCGCACTGTTCCTGGTGCCGGGCGGTCGTCGGACAAGGGTGGCTCCTCTCGCGGTGGTCAGCGTCCTGCCCGGCCAGCTTAACGCAACCACATTCTCCTTTATTCGCCCAATCCAGGTGCAAAGAAAACCTGGGTTGCGTTAGCGATGCCATGGCGCTACCTTGATCGCAGTTAACGCTACAACGGAGGCGTTAATGCGCCCCACAGAACATCTTCCGGCAGGCCGCTGTCGCAAGACCGACGCCGGGGCCCAGCTCGCCGGGCCGTTGGCGCCACGCGGGTCGGATCTCTCGGATCGAACACGGACACAGGGAGACATACGATGCATACCGGCAACAAGGGCTTCTCCGAAGCAGGGCTGCGCAGACTCCACGACGTGCTGGCACGGCATGTCGAGTCCAAGAAGATTCCCGGGCTCGTCGCACTGATCAGCCGGGGCGGTCAGACGCACGTCGAGGCGCTCGGCACGATGCGCCACGACGGTGGCCCGGCGATGGCCCGGGACACGATCTTCCGGCTGGCGTCCGCGTCCAAGCCGGTCACGATGGCGGCCACGATGGTGCTGCTCGACGAGTGCAGGCTGCGGCTCGACGACCTGATCGAGCAGTGGCTGCCGGAACTGGCCGACCGACGCGTGCTGACCAGCGTCGACGCCCCGCTGGACAACACCGTGCCGGCGCGGCGGCCGATCACCGTACGGGACCTGCTGACCTCCACGTTCGGGCTCGGCATGGACATGACGGCGCTGGGCACTCCCCTCATGGGGGCGATCTTCGAGCAGGCGATCTTCCCGGCGAGGATGACGGATTATCCCGAGCCGGACGAGTGGATGCGCCGCCTCGGCCAGCTCCCGCTGATGTACCAGCCCGGCGAACGGTGGCAGTACCACATCAGCCACGACGTACTCGGCATCCTCGTCGCCAGGGTCACGGGCCAGTCGTTCGGGACGTTCCTGCGCGAGCGCATCCTTGATCCACTAGGCATGAAGGACACGGGTTTCCACGTGTCCGCCCGCGACGTCGACCGGCTGCCGCCCAGCTACGCTCCCGACGCCCAGACCGGAGAGTTCATCGTGTGGGACGAGGCAGACGGCGGACAGTACAGCCAGCCTCCGGCGTTCCAGTCAGGCGGTAGTGGGCTGGTCACCACCGTCGACGACTACCACACGTACTTCCGGATGCTGCTCAACGGCGGGATGCACGGTACCGAACGGATCCTCTCCCGGCCCGCCGTCGCGCTGATGACCACCAACCACCTCACACCCGAGCAAAAGGCCGCCCGGGACGCCATGGCCAGGAACAACGTCCATCTGTCGTTCGGGCAGGGGCAGCACGGCGGCTGGGGCTTCGGCATGGCGGTGCGTACCTACCGCGGCGACTACGCACCCATCGGCCAGTTCGGCTGGGACGGTGGAATGGGCACCTCGGCCTACGCCGACCCGCACAACCAGCTCGCCGGCATCCTGCTCACCCAGGTCGGGATGTCCGTACCGGACCCGGCCCGGGCCATCCACGACTTCTGGACCACGGTCTACCAGGCCCTCGACGACTGACCCGCCAGCGTTTCGGTAGGCCCCCGACACCCAACGGTCAACCCACGACGGGCCGAACCGTCGATGCACCACCCGTCCCCCAGCCAAAGGAGCACCCAACCATGTCCATAACCCTGACCGACCAGGACAAGCGCACCCTGCGCACCGCCGCGTACGGCGCCGTCACGCTGCTGGCCGCCGCTGACGCCGCCGGCTCGCCCCACAAGGTCGCCACCCACGGCTCCCTCGCGCTGGCCTCCGCCACCGGTCCGATCGGGCATGTGCTCGCCACCTATCCGAAGGGCAAGGACCTGGACGGCAGATCCGTCGCCGCTATCGCCGAGCATGTGCTGCCGGCCCTGACAGCAACCGCCAGCCTGCTCAGGCAGCAGGACCCGGCAGAAGCCGACAACTTCCGCAGGGCCGTCCTCGTCGCCGTCGAAGCAGCCACCCAGGCACACGAAGGCGAGACCAGCCCCACCATGGCGGAGATGACGCGCAGGATCATCGAAGCCCTCGACGCCGCTTGATCGCAGGTTTCCGGGGTCCGTACCGGGCCCCGGAACCGCGGCGAGGGTCGGACGGTCGGTACCGATGGGTCTGGTCGGTGTGACGCGGATTGTTGAGGACTGCCCACGGCCCGCGGAACGCCGACCTTCGAGGGTCACCTCGAAGGCGCCGACCGTTACGGCAGTTCCCGCCGTTCCTATCCACCTGACGGGTTCGACGGCCGACGGGGCGGCGGGATCGACTGACTCCGCCGGCCGGCCCGCCCCGACTTCCCGGACGGGAGTGCCCGGGTCACCACCGGCACCGGATCCTCCGGCGGACGGTACGACGGTGCCGGGGACGGCGCACTCGCCTCCCGGAGCAGCCGGTTGAGCCCGGCCCGCCGGACCACCACGGTCAGCCGGTCGCCGGGGCGGAGCTGGTGCTCCGGTGGCAGCGTCCACTCGATCCGGCCCTGCCCGGCCCGGGTCAACGCGATCACCCGGACCCCGGCGGACGTACCGACCGCGCGCAGTTCCCGGCCGGCGAGCGCCGAGCCGACGGCGACCGACACCTCCGCCACCAGCAGCGCGTGCCGGTCGACCGGGATCGTGGCGATCACCGCCCGGTTCAGCAGGGCCGCCGCGAAGGAGGGCGCGGCCAGGTACGAAACGCTGCGGGAGACGTCGATCGCGTACGTCTTCTGGATGCGCTGGGCGAAGTCGCCGTCGTAGAGCCGGAGCACCACCCGCAGGTCGGGGTTGAGCGTCCGGGCGTTCAGGGCCGCCTGAAGGTTGCTGACGTCGTCGGTGGAGACGACCACCAGGGCCTGACAGTTCGCCACCGAGGCGGTTTCCAGGGTCTCCTCCCGGGCCGCGTCCCCGATGATCAGCGGTACGTTGAGCCGGCGGGCGACCGCCGTCCCCCGGGCCTCCGGGTCCTTGTCGATCGCGACCACGTCGATCCCGAGGTCGTGGAGCTGGTACATCACCCGGGTACCGACGTTGCCGAGCCCGACCACGACCACGTGTCCGCTGCGCTCGCTCGGCAGCGCACCGGCGTCCAGGGCGAGACGGGCCTTGACGATGCCGTCGACCACCGAGGCGGTGATCAGCGGGATCAACGCCAGCCCGGCGATGTTGAGCACCACCTGGAGAGCCTGCGCCGCCGCTCCCTTCTCGACGTCCGGATCGGCGCCGGCGACCGCGGTCACCAGGGTCACGTAGAGCGCGTTGCCGAGACTCTGGTCCTCGATGTAGTGCAGCAGGAACCCGAGGACGAGGACCACACCGAGCACGGTCAGGGTGGCGATCCCGATCTTGCGGGTGGCGAACGAGCGTACCGCCCGGAGCAGCACCGACTTCCGGCGTCGCCGCCGGCGCCGCAGCCACTGCGACCGCCGCTGGTCGGCCAGGTCGGCGCCGGCCTGCCCGGTCGCCGCGGCCAGCACCAGGTCGGCGATGGCCGGGTCGGTCGGCAGCACCACCGGGTGGCTCGGGTCGTGGGTGTCGGCGAGCGCGCAGACCACCTGGTCCGGGTGGACGTCGGCGCGCGGGGCGACGTACAAGGTCCGGCCGCCGTAGCGGAAGTGTGTCGGCGCGACCTCGCCGAGTGCCGCCGCGACGAACGCGGGCGCCGCCATCGACGCGTCGGAGAGGACGGCCGCGTCCGGAAAGAGCTGACGGATCTTGTAGCCGAGGCTCATGTTGAACATCCGCAGCACCATCCGGAGTTCGGGCTCGACCTCCTGGGCGCAGAGCGCAGCGTCGATGTTCCCGACGTCGTCCTGGTGCAGCAGCGCCAGCCCGGCCGCCCCGACCAGTCCCGCCGCCCGGAACGTCGTCTCGTCGAGCCGGTCGGCCCGGAGCAGTCGTACGCCCCGGATCGACCGGAGATCCGGGCCGCCGTCGCGGGGCCGCAGGTGCGGCACGATGACGGTCAGCCGGAGGTTGGCGCCGTTCGGGTCGTTGCCGATCAGCTCCTGGACAAGTTGTACGACCAGGGAGCCCTGGCCGCAGACGACGTAGTGCGGGCGGGTGTCCCCGACCGGTCGCAACCCGTCGCGGAGTCTGGTTTCGAACGCCCGCCGGGCCTTTGTCCGCCAGAGATCCGCCATGTCCGGATCGTAGTCAGCACGATCACCCGCCGGGACCCCGAAATGATCAACGGGGGCGGACCGGACATGACCACGCCGTTCAGGGGGTAGTCGCGCCGGGTGCAGACGTTCCTGCCGTACCCGAACTTCCGGGACAGCGCCCGGACCCTGGACCAGCGGCGGCTCGGCAAGCAGCGGGTCGAGGCGCTGCAGGTGCTGCGCGGCCTGACCCGTCCCGGGTACGGCTGGCGGCACCACCCGGCGGTCAAGATGTGGGCCGGGTACGAGGAGGCGCTGGTCCGCTACGGCCTGGACATCTGTGACGAGTGGTGTTCGACCGGCCGGGCGGACACCTGCGCCGGCACGCTCGTCGCCGACCTCGCCGCCGGTTGCGGTCTGACCGAGGTACGTCAGCAGGACGAACTCGTCGAGGCGGGCGAGGTGCCGCCCTGGCTCGGCCGGGAGGACCTGCACCTGAGCCACCGCTCGTCGCTGCTGCGCAAGGATCCCGACCACTACGGGCGGCTCTTCGGCGACGTCCCGCCCGACCTGCCGTACGTCTGGCCGGACTCGGACCGGCCACCCCGCTGCCGCGACGATGCCTCCGCCGCCCCGGCGGACCCGGCGGTCCGGTAGGCAGGCGTGTCCGAGACGGTTGACGTCCTGGTGGTCGGTGGCGGGGTCGCCGGCATCTGCGCGGCGGTGCTGCTCGCCGAGCGGGGCGTACCGGTGACCGTCCTGGAGGGACGGCCGACGCTCGGCGGGCGCCTCGACACCACCCCGGTCACCCTCGCCGACGGCACCGTCCAGCCGGTCGACCACGGCTTCCACGCGTTCTTCCGGCAGTACCACAACCTGCGGGCCCTGCTGCGGCGGATCGATCCGACGCTCGGACTGCTCCGGCCCGTACCCGGTTATCCGGCGTTGCACCGGAGCTGGCCGGCCGAGGAGTTCGGCCGGCTGCCGGCCGCCCCGCCGTGGAACGTGCTCGCCCTGCTGCTGCGCAGCCCCAGTTTCCGGCTGCGGGACCTGCGCCGGATGGACGGCCGGGCGGCGCTGCCGCTGCTGGCGTACCACCCGGAGCGGACCTTCGCCGAGTTGGACGGTACGACGGCGGCCGACCTGCTCGACCGGCTGCGGCTGCCGGACCGGGCGCGGGCGATGCTCTTCGAGGTCTTCTCGCACGCGTTCTTCAACCACGAGGCGGAGTTCTCCGCCGCCGAACTGGTGGCGAACTTCCACTTCTATTTCCTCGGCAACCCGGAGGGGCTGGCCTTCGACGCCCCGGACGCCGACTACCAGACGGCGATCTGGGCCCCGCTCACCGTCCACCTGCACCGGCACGGCGCGCAGCTCCACTGTGGTGCGCACGTCGAGGCGGTCCGCCCCGAGGGCTCCGGCTGGCGGGTGGCGACCGCCGACGGGACCGGGCACCGGGCCCGGTATCTGGTGCTCGCGGTCGACCCACCGGCCCTGACCCGGCTGCTCGGAAACTCACCGGAGCTGGCCGCCACGGCTCCGGTCCTCGCCCGCCGGGTGGCCCGGCTCGGGGTCGGACCGCCGTACGCGGTCGCCCGGTACTGGCTGGGCGGCGACGTGGCTCCGGACCGGGCGATCTTCAGCAGCGTCTCCCGGGAGCCGACCCTGGACTCGGTGACGCTCTACCACCGGCAGGAGGCGGCGTCGCGCCGCTGGGCGGCCGGCACCGGCGGGTCGGTCCTGGAACTGCACGCGTACGCCTGCCCGGAGGGTGTGCCCGCGCCGGAGCTGGCCGAACGGATGCGCCGGGAGCTGGCCGGGCTCTGGCCGGAGGTGGCGACATTGCCGGTACGCGACCTGCGGGCCCGGGTCGAACGGCAGGCCCCGGCGTTCCGGCCCGGCGACCACGCCGAACGCCCCGGGGTGGTCACCGACGCCGACGGAATCTGGCTGGCCGGCGACGGGGTCACCACCGACGTGCCGAGTGCGCTGCTGGAACGGGCGGCGGTGACCGGCTTCCAGGCCGCGAACCAGATCCTGCGTCGGCTCGGCGCGGCCACCGAACCGGTCCGGGCGATCCGTCGGTACGGCCTGCTCGCCCGCCGCCGCTGATCCAACGGTCTCCGGGTCAGGGCTCGCCGCCGGTTGCCGCCCAGCCGACGACGGCGAGGCAGAGCAGCAGCACGATGCCGCCCTTGCTGGTGGCGAGCCGGGTCAACGCCCAGGCAGCCTTCCGCATCCCGGGCAGGCTGGCCCGGGTCTTGCGGTAGTCGGCCCAGGCCCGCCTCGCCACCGCGTACGCGATGCCGACGACAACACCGAGCGTGACCCCGATCAGCAGGGTGGCGGCGGGCAAGGGGCGTTCCACCAGGTCAGTCTGACCCCGATGGGTTACCGCCGACCATCACCCGATGTAGTGAAGTACCCAGATGGATCACTGGGCTGACGGCCGGGTCAGCCCTTCGGCAGCCGGGCGACGATGTGCCGGGCGATCTCGAACGAACTGGTGGCGGCCGGCGACGGCGCGTTCAGGACGTGCACCTGCCGCTGCGCCTCGACGATGAGGAAGTCGTCGACCAGGCTGCCGTCCGGGCGGATCGCCTGGGCACGTACCCCGGATCCGGCCGGGACGATGTCGGCCTCGGTCAGTGCGGGGACGAGCCGGGCGAGGCTGGCGGCGAAGCGGCGGCGGGACAGCGACCGGGCCACCTCGGTCCACCCGTACCGGTGGTGTCGGCGGGCCAGTGCCCAGAGGCCCGGATAGCTGACCTGGTCCCAGAGGTCGCGCGGGTTGACCCGGAGCCAGGAGTAGCCCTCCCGGGCGGTGGCGAGTACGGCGTTCGGCCCGGCGTGCACCGTGCCGTCGATCATCCGGGTCAGGTGTACGCCGAGGAACGGGAACTGCGGGTCGGGCACCGGGTAGATCAGCCCGCGGACGAGGTCCCGGCGGGCCGGGACGAGTTCGTGGTACTCGCCCCGGAACGGCACGATCCGGACCGGTGGGTCGAGTCCGGCCAGCCGGGCCACCCGGTCGGCGTGCAGCCCGGCACAGTTGACCAGCACGTCGCCGGTCAGTTCTCCCGCCTCGGTGGTGACCCGTACCTCGCCGCCGGTGGTGTGGATTCCGGTGACCCGGGTGCTGGGCCGCAGGTCGGCGCCGCCGAGGGCGAGCAGGTCCGCGAGTCTCCGGCAGACCGCACCGAAGTCGACGATCCCGGTCGAGGCGACCCGCAGCGCGGCGACGGCGGCCACGTGTGGCTCGTACTCGTTCGCCTCGGCGGCGTCGACCAGGGTGACCGGCAGTCCGTTGGCGACGGCCCGCTGGTGGAGTTCGTGCAGTCGGGGCAGTTCGGTCGACTCGGTCGCGACGATGAGTTTGCCGCAGGTGGCGTACGGCAGTTCCTGCTCGGCGCAGAACCGCACCATCGAGGCGCTGCCGGCCCGGCACAGGGTCGCCTTGAGGCTGCCCGGTCGGTAGTAGACGCCGGCGTGGATCACCCCGGAGTTGTGTCCGGTCTGGTGGACCGCCCAGCCGGCTTCCTTCTCCAGCACGGTGACCTGGTCGCCCGGGCGGTCGAGTCGGAGCCGGTGTGCCACCGCCAGGCCGACGATGCCGCCGCCCACGATCAGGTATCTGGTCACCGCGTTCCCCCGGCCGGTCAGGTAGACGCCGATCGTAGAGCGACGGATCCATCGTCGTGGCGCCTGCGGGCGGCGCCCGGGCCGGTCGGGCGGCTGGTCCGCCGACCCCGGACACGAGACGTATTGCCTGGTCACAGCCGGTTTCTCGGCCCGGCGGGGATGGCACTGTCGGGTTGCCGACTGGCCGCTCCCCAGGGGCGGGGAACAGCACGAGTATCAATACTGCCTGGATCGCCCCAAATTGAGAAAATTATTCGTGTGCCCGGGAGGTCCGATGCCGACCTATGCCCAGCTCCAGGCGGAGACCTGGTGGGGACGGGAGCTGACCACGCCCGAACTCGCCTGGCTCGGCGCCGAACTGTGCCGACGTACCGGACGGCCCCGGGGCGCCTTCGGCACCAAGGGCGACAACAACCACCTGCGCGGCGCCCACCGCTCCCAGGAATGGATCCTCAAGTCCCGGTACGCCACGTCCCCGGACGTACACGGTGCAGACCGGCCTGACCGCGACCCAGGCCCGGCACATCGCCGGAGTCGACTTCACCCCCCGAGGGAGGAAGACGTGGACGACGCGACGATAGACAAGATCGCCACCCGTACCAAGACGAAGGTGCTGGTCGACTCCGGCATCCAGCAGTTGCTGTCCCGGGTGCAGCAGCTGACCGTGAGCCAGGCGGCACTGCTTGACGCGATGGGCCGGGACCCGACCGACGAACAGGCGATCATCGACGGCGTACTCTCCGGCCTCGGGGCCCGGAACCTGGACAGCGTCGCGGAGGCGCTCAAGACCGCGTTCGGGGACCGGGCGGCGGAACTGGCGGCGAAGCTGGGCACCCCGGCGAGTTGACGTGTGGGCGAACTGGCATCTCTGCTGCCGGCCGGCGGGTTCGGAGCCGTCGGCGTCGGCGGCCTGCTCGTCACGGTCGTCGCGTACCTGCTCAACGCCAACCGCGCCGACCGCAAGGAGTACCAGGAGGCGATCGACCGGGCGGAGAAGCGCGCGGACGACGCCGCCCGGCGTACCGACGCCGCCGAGCAGCGGGCCGAGGCGTTGCAACTGGCCGTCGACGAGGCCCGCCGGGCCCGCCGCGCGGCCGAGGACCGGCTCGCCCTGCTCGAACGTGAGATCGCCCGGTACCGCCCGGACAACCTGGCCTGAGTCTCCGGCCGCCGGCCCGACGCGGTCGGCGGCCCCGACGGGGGTGCGGCGATGACCGAGGCGGAGCGCGCGGTCAGCGATGACACGGTGGAGTTCCGGCGCCGGATGGACCAGCGGGTCCGACGCCGCTTGATCATCGTGGTGGTGGCGACCGCGTTGCTCGCCGCCGCCGGCGGCTGGGGTTGGGCGAGCCTGGGTCGACAGGCGGCGAGCGAACAGCAGCGCGCGGACAGCGCCGTCTCCGGCGCCGAACAGCTCTGCCAGCAGGTACGGCAGCTCGGCGGGGAGTGCGTGGTGGATCCGGCGAACCTGCGGGGCGAGCGGGGCCCGGCCGGGCCGGCGGGGCCACCCGGCCCGCCGGGGGTACCCGGGCTGGACGGACGCGACGGGCGTCCCGGGGCGACCGGGCCGCCGGGGCCGGCCGGACCACCCGGAGCGAACGGCGATCCGGGTGCGCCCGGCGGGACCGGGGCGGAGGGCCCGTCCGGGCCGCCGGGGCCGTCCGGGCCGGAGGGACCACCGGGCCCGGCAGGTGGGTCCGGTCCGCCGGGGGATCCCGGTCCGCCGGGGCCGGACTGCCCCACGGGTACGACGTTGCGCACGCTGGTCGTGGTGACGACCGAGGGTCCGGAGGAGATCGCCGCCTGCGTCACCGCCGTCGACGACCCGGCCGACTGAACAGGCCCGGCCGACTCGACTGGAGACCCGGAACCACATCGCACCGCAGCGCGGCCGGGTCCGCTACCGGCGGGCGCTGCCCGCACGCAGGGTCTCGATCGCCGCGACCTTCTCCGCCGGCGACGCCGTACCCTGCAGCACCGCGTCGATCGGGTCGCCACCCTGCCGCAATGCCCTGATAATGATGACCTTGAGGCTGTCCGGCCGGTCGAGCGCCAGTACCCAGTCGATGAGTTCCTCGGACCGCCCCGACCCGCCGGGCTCCTCGCCGGTCGCCAGGTAGTCCTCGATCGTGCCGGGCTGCCAGCCGAGCACCTTCTCGACCTTGCCGAGCGAGAACACCTTCACCCGCGCCCCGGATTCGACGTTGCGCCAGGTGACCGGGCTCATCTTCGCCCGCGCCGCGAGCCCCTCGATGGTCTCCCCCGCCTGGTGCCGCGCCTGCCGGACGAGCTGGCCGAGACGAATCCGGCGGGCCGCCGCCTGATCGGTCACTGGCTCCCCGTTCGATGTGGATCGTGGTCTGTTCCGGCGAGCCAAGGTTACTCAAGAGGCACTGGCAGGAACAGCGGGGGAACATGTGCGACGAACCCCCGACAGCTTTTCCATCCGCATGGCGGGGAGATTGCTGGAGCCCCCGGTCGGACTCGAACCGACGACCACTCGCTTACAAGGCGAGTGCTCTGGCCAACTGAGCTACAGGGGCGCGCTGTCCGTGGTCAGCATAGCCACTGATCGCCTCGTACCACGTCCGGCACCGATTCCGACAGCCCGGGTTCCGCAAAACCTGGCGACGGTTGGCGACACAGCATCCCCAGATGCCCGAAATGTGGCGTCGGCTAGCTCCCAATGGGGGCACTGACCTTGGCATGTGAGAAAAACCCGTTTACCGTGGCGTGACGCGGATGACAACCAGGGGCTGCCCACAGCCGCCCGGGACGTCGCCGCAGGGCCGGTACGGCAACGTACCGGTCGCTCCTTCACTCGGATCGTCCGGCACGTTCCTGCCGGTGAAAGGAAGCGCTACACCATGGCTACGGTCACCTACGCGAAGGCCACCCGGATCTACCCGGGCACCCCGCGCCCCGCGGTCGACCACCTCGATCTGGAGATCGGCGACGGCGAGTTCCTCGTCCTGGTCGGCCCCTCCGGTTGCGGTAAGTCCACCAGCCTCCGGATGCTCGCCGGTCTGGAGGACGTCGACGACGGCTCGATCTTCATCGACACCCGCGACGTCACCCACCTGCCGCCGAAGGCCCGGGACATCGCGATGGTCTTCCAGAACTACGCGCTCTACCCGCACATGACCGTCTACGAGAACATGGCGTTCGCGCTCAAGCTCCGTAAGACCTCGAAGTCGGAGATCGACCGGCGGGTCAAGGAGGCGGCGGCCCTGCTCCAGCTCGAGGAGTACCTCGGCCGCAAGCCGAAGGCGCTCTCCGGTGGTCAGCGTCAGCGGGTCGCGATGGGCCGGGCGATCGTCCGCGAGCCGCAGGTCTTCCTGATGGACGAGCCGCTGTCCAACCTGGACGCCAAGCTCCGGGTGCAGACCCGTACCCAGATCGCAACCCTGCAGGCCAAGCTCGGCGTCACCACGGTCTACGTCACCCACGACCAGGTCGAGGCGATGACCATGGGCCACCGGGTGGCGGTCATGCTCGACGGCGTGCTCCAGCAGGTGGACACCCCGCGTGCGCTGTACGACAGCCCGTCCAACGTCTTCGTCGCCGGCTTCATGGGCTCGCCGGCGATGAACATCAAGACCGTCCCGCTGACCGACGCGGGCGCTGTCTTCGCCGACCTGACCGTGCCGCTCAGCCGCGAGCAGGTCGCCGCCGCCCAGGCGGAAGGCGGCAACGGCAAGGTTGTCGTCGGCTTCCGTCCCGAGGACTGCGACCTGGTGTCGCAGAGCGAGGGCGGCCTGGCGGTGGTCGTCGAGCTGGTCGAGGACCTCGGCTCGGACGCCAACATCTACGGCCACGCCACCATCGACGGCGTCTCCGAGCGGTTCGTGGTCCGCACCGACCGCCGGAGCATGCCGAACATGGGCGAGACCGTGTACGTGAAGCCGCGTACCGGCCGCCACCACGCGTTCCACGCCGCGACCAAGAACCGGATCTGACTCCGGTACGGCTGAACCGAGCGCCCTGACGGGGCGGTCGCCTCCACCGAGGCGGCCGCCCCGTTACCCTTTCTCGACCTTGACAGTCCTCGATCGCCGGCCCGCCGCGACCTCCGGTTCTGCCGGATCGACCGGACCGGATGCCGCGCACCGGCCGCCGGGGCCGATCTTCGCCCCCACGGGACACCGATCCGCCGTTACGGTTGTCGATCAACCGGGGCGACGAACGCTCCGGCGATCGGAAGGAAACCGACGTGCGTACCACACGGGGATGGTCGGTCGGCGGCCTGGCCGCGACGACCATGGTGACAGTGCTGCTGTCCAGCGCGACCGGGCCCGCTCGGGCCGACCAGACGAACACCCGACAGGCCAGCGGCTCCGCCGCCGCGGCGGCGACGACCGCGACCTTCGGCGCCACCGCCGACACCACCTACACCCCCGTCAGCGCCGACGGCGACAACGGGGTCAAGACGACCCTGGCGTCGTGCCCGCAGTCCTGTGAGGGCAATCCGAACGGGGAACGGCAGCCGGCGCTGGCGTTCACCGTGCAGGGCCTGCCCGCCAACGCGACGAACATCCGCGCCGCCCTGGAGCTCTACTCCTGGCAGGCGTTCTCGGCCGGCACCACCGTCCACCGGGCGACCGGCAGCGCGGCCGGCCCCGGCACCTGGGCGAACCGGCCGACCCTGGGCGCCGCTCTGGCGACCCGGGCCAGCGTGGCCGTCGGATACAACAGCTGGGACGTCTCGACGGCGGTGACCGGCAACGGCGACTACACGTTCGCACTGCGCCAGTCGACGTACAACAACCGGGTGTACTGGCCCTCCCGGGAGCACCAGACGACCTCGATCCGGCCACGGCTGGTCGTCAGCTACGACACCGCCGTCGACCCCTGGCAGCTGGTCTGGTCGGACGAGTTCAACGAAACCGCCCTGGACACCGCGAAGTGGGACGCCCGCAACAACGCCTACACCGACTACGACCTGCCCTGCATCACCAACCGTCCGGAGAACGTCTTCGTCTCCGGCGGCAACCTGACGCTGCGGGTCCGCAAGGAGCAGTACGCCTGCGGTGGCGGCGGTACGAAGCAGTACACGACGGCCTACCTGGCGACCGACAAGACGAACCAGACCTTCACCTACGGGCGCTTCGAGATGCGGGCCAAGTCGCCGACCGGTCCGACCAACTCGAAGGGGCTGTGGCCGGCGTTCTGGATGCGTCCGCAGACCGGCGGCAACGGTGAGATCGACGTGGTCGAGCTGCAGGGCGGCGCGCAGTACTACCGGACTCCCGTCCAGGCGATCTTCTACAGCTACCAGCCGCAGGTCAAGCAGGACCACCGGTACGCCATGCCGACCGGTCACCCGGCCGACGGTTTCCACACCTACACCACGGAGTGGGAGCCGGACGCCATCCGCTGGTACGTCGACGGGGTACAGGTCTGGGAACGGACCCCGGCCACCACGCCGTGGTTCGACGAGGTCTTCCACAAGCCGTACCACCTGCGGTTGAACTTCCAGGTCGGCGGCTGGCTGGGTGATCCGGACGCGACCACCGTGTTGCCGGCCGACTTCCAGGTCGACTACATCCGGGTCTACCAGCGGACGTCCTGACCCGCCGGAACTGAGCAATGCCCGGCAAGCGGGCCGGGTGCGGTGACCGGTAGGCGTGCCGGACCACGACCGACGCGGACCGTCATCGGGGACGACAGGTCGGCGCGGTGCCGCCCCGAGGGGTGACACCGCGCCGGTCCGTTGACGTGGCCGCACCGCGCACGACGGGCGCGGGCCGGGGATCAGACCAGCAGTCGACCGGCGCCGGCGAGGGTCTGCACGACCAGCGGCACCAGCGGAGCCGGCAGCACCGGCCCGGCCCGCAGCGTCGGCCGCCAGCCGGCGTCCGCGCCCAGGTCGGGGTCGTGTTCGGCGTTGTACGCGGCGAGCAGGCTGACCGGACGGGCCGGCCGCTTACCGGTACGCACCCAGTTGCCGTGCTCGGTCAGCGCGGTGCCACCCCAGTCGTGGAGCAGGTCCGCCGCGTTGATCCCGTCGTCGAGGGTGAAGTGGTTGTGCTCGGCGACGATCGCCGACCGGACCCCGACACCCAGCGCGTAGCCGAAGCCGTCGCCGGCCAGCCGGTAGGCGTTGTTGTAGATGTCGACCTGGCCGAACCGTACCCGGGGCAGCCGCTGCATCGTGCCGTCGAAGAGGTTGTGGTGCAGGGTCACGTTCAGCCGGCCGACATCCGGGCCGACCGTGTTCGACGACCCGATCAGCATCACCTTGTCCCGGGCCACGAACCTGTTGTACGAGGCCGTCACCAGGCTGGCGGTGTGGGTGATGTCCAGCGAGCCGTCGTGCACCATGTACGGGCGTCCGAAGTGGACCGGCAGGCCGCTGTCCGGGTTGTCGCCGTCGGTGAACGTGTTGTGGTCGACCCAGACGTTCTCGCTGCGGCGTACCGACATCAGGTCGAACTGGGAGTTCCAGTTCCCCGCCTCCCCGTCCGTCGGCGACCAGGCCGGGAAACAGTCCCGGGCGTCGGCGAGGTGCAGGTTGCGGACGATGACGTTGTCGGCACCGTCGACCATCAGGGTCAGTCCGCGCAGCACCGCCCCGCGCAGTCCGACGATTGTGGTGTTCGGGCCGACGTTGATCTGGGTCTGCCGGGTCTGGTTCGCCACCGACCGGACCCGGGCCTCCTCCAGCGGGCCGGACGGGTTGACCCGGCCCCAGGTCGTCGGGTCGTACGCGGCCAGGTACGCGTCCAGCGTGTACTCCGGATCGGCCAGGTCGGCGCAGCCCAACAGTCGCCCGTCCGGGCCCTCGAAACCGTCGACGAGTCCCCGGACGTAGATGATTTTGTGGGTGGCGTTGCTCCGGTTGGTGGCGTTGTCACCGCCCAGCGCGTCGACCAGCCCGGTCCGGGTGGTAACCACGTGCACCTGGTCGGACGTGGCGCCGGATCCGCCGGTGGTGCCGGGCCCGGCGGCGGCCCACCCGTCACGGGGCGACAGTGTCTGCCGGCCCAGCAGTCGATCTCCCCAGGACAGCGAATCCAGGTCCGAATGGCCGCCGTGGCCGCCGGTCGCGACGGCGGGACCGGGCGCCACCAGGGCCCCGGAGGCCAGCACGACCAGGCTGCCGACCACGGCGGCGGCCCACCTCGTTGATCGCATCGCATTCTCCGCGTCTGTCTACCGTCTGCCGGACTGTCGTAACGAATACGAAATCCTCTTGCCACAGAACGGTAGGCATCAGCACTGAGGAGAGTCAATGAACGACGTTTGCAGATATGTTGCAGAGAATAGACACAATGGCCATCGGCCCGGCGACGCACTGCCGAGAAGAGAGATATTGGGTCTGATTTCTACCGGTCAGATTCCCTCGCGATTTGCAGCCCGTACGCGATTGTCACGCAGTACGCCCGTACCTCATTCACCACCCGCACCCCCGTCCGGCACCGCCCGGTGCGGCTTGACCGCCCACGGCACCGACAACTCCGACAGCAGCGCCAGTTCGGCGGCGGCCCGGCGCAGCACCGCGTTGACCCCCCGGATGGTGACCACCCGGTCCGCGCCCTCCCCGCTCGCCACCACCCGCTCGCCGTCGACAAGCGCCGGTTCCGGGGCCGCCTGGACCACCTCCACCAGCGCGGTGAACCCGGCGGTACGCGCCAACGGCGCGATCAGCGGCACGCCGGCCGGATCGGCCCGGTGGTCGAGCAGGTTCTCCAGCAGTCCGGTCCGACCCGGCACCTCCCGGGGCGCCGGATCACCGGGCAGCAGCAGCCGGTCCGTCGGGTACTCCAACACCGCCCGACCCGCCGTACCGTGCACAATCACCTCGCCGGCGACGAAGTCCTCACCGGCCAACGTCACCGCCGCCACCACCGGCAGTCCGCAGCCGAGGGTCAACCGCAGCGCGGCCGTGTCGTCGACCTCGATCGTCGGCCGGACCCGGTACCGTTCCAGCTCGACCTGCACCGGCCAGTCCGGCGCCACCCCCTCCGGAGCCGGCGTGACGAGGCCGGCGGCCACCGCGACCGAGCCGACGGCAAGCGACTGCATCACCGCGTGCGCCAACGGGTTGACCAGCACCCCGTCCAGCACCGGCCGCCCGTTCACGGTACGCCGACCGGCCCACGGGGCCCGCGCGTAGTAGCCGTCGGTCCGCTGCCAGGACGCCACCGTCGAGATCCCGGTGATCCGGCCCAGCCGGCCGTCGGCGACCGCGGTCGACAACTCGGCAAGCGCCGCCGACCCGAGCGCCTGGAACCCGACCTGGCAGACCCGGCCCGTCTCGGCCAACGCGGCGGCGAGTTCCCGGTGCTCGGCGAGCGAGAGCACCGGCGGCTTCTCCAGCAGCAGATCCGCGCCGGCCCGTAGTGCGGCCAGCGCGATCGGCAGGTGGGTGTGCGGCGGGGTGCAGATCACCACCACGTCCGGCCGGACCGTCGCCAGCATCTCGACATGGTCGGTGAAGACGGCGGTCCCGGGCGGGACCGGCGCGTCCGGTGCCGCCTCCACCGGCCGTACGTCGACCAGGGCGACCAGGTCGAGCCGGCCGGCGGCCTGCAGTTCCGCGATGATCCGGCGGTGCCAGCGGCCGTGGCCGCTCGCCCCGACCAGCGCCACCCGGGGTGCCGTATTCCCGCCGCTCATGCTGTACCCCCCGCCAGAGTCTTCTCCACGCCGTACCGGTCCAGGGCGGTCAGCCACTCGACCACCAGGTCCCGGACCTCGTCGTCGTCGGCCAGCGTCGCCGGGAACACCTCGGTCAACCCGAACAACGCGGTCGCCACCCCCTCCGGGGTCGACCTCGCCTCGGCCAGCGCCGCCCGGATCCGCCCGGCGAGCGGGTCGTCCAACGGCAGCGTCGTACCGTCGTCGGCCCGGCCCTGGACGAACCGCATCCAGGCCGCGACCACCAGCGTCGCCCAGCGTGGCCGGGCCCCGGCGGCCCGCAGGTCACCGATGGTGTGCAGCACCCGCTGCGGCAGCTTCTGCGAACCGTCCATGGCGATCTGGATGGTGCGGTGCCGGATCACCGGGTTGGCGAACCGGGTCAGCACCTCCTCGCCGTAGTCGACGACCGAGACCCCGTCCGGCGGGCGGAAACTCGCCGCCACGTCCTCGGCGACCAGCCGGCGCAGCACCGTGGCCAGGTGCGGGATCCGCAACGCCTCCGCGATGGTCTCCCGGCCGGCGAGCGCGCCGAGGTAGGCGGCGGCAGAGTGCAGGCCGTTCAGGGTCCGCAGCTTCAGGCTCTCCCACGGACGGGCGTCGTCGGTGAGCACTGCCCCGGCCCGTTCCCAGGCGGGCCGGCCGCCCGGGAAGTCGTCCTCGATCACCCACTGCCGGTACGGCTCGGCGGCCACCGCCGCCAGGTCGGCGACCCCGAGCGCCTGTTCCGCGTCGGCCAGGGTCTGCGGCGTGCTCGCCGGCACGATCCGGTCGACCATCGTGCCGGGATAGCTCAGGTTCTCCCGCAGCCAGTCGGCGATCCGCTCGGACCGGCCGCCGGCGCCGGAGCTGACCAGCCGCAGCGCCTCACCGACCAGACGGTGCAGCAGCTTCCCGTTCGACGGCAGGTTGTCGCAGCTGACCAGCGCCAACGGGCCAGCCTCGGCGACCGCCCGGGCGAGCAGGCCACGGACCAGCAGGCCGGGCACCGTCCGGGGCGGTCGGTCGCTGGTCAGGTCGGCGAGCAGTTCGTCGTCCGGCCGCAGCCGCCCGGTCGCCGGGTCGAGCTGGTACGCCTTCTCGGTCACCGTCAGGGTCACCACCCGGATCGCCGGGTCGGCGAGCAGCGCCACCACCCCGGCCGGGTCACCGGCGGCGTGCCGGATCCCGGCCAGCGCGCCGACCACCCGGGTCCGGTTGCCCTCGCCGGAGGTGCTGGTGACGCTGAACAGGCCGTCCTGGTCGGCGAGCGTGCGTACGGTGTCGAGGCTGCGGGGCGCCACCCCGACGATGCCCCAGTCGCCACCGGCGGCGGCGACCGCCTCCTCCGTGTAGACCGCCTGGTGGGCGCGGTGGAACGCGCCCAGTCCGAGGTGCACGATGCCGGCCGGTACGTCGCCGGGACGCAGCAGCGGACGGCTCTGGACCGGCACCCGGGCCAGGCTGCCGAGGCTGAGCCGGGGCGCACCCGTCGACCCGGTGCCCGTCGACCCGGTCGGGTCGGCAGTCACCGCCATACCGGGCCGTCCGGGAAGGCGTACTCGGCGATCGACTCCGGCTTCATCGTCGAGCTGTAACCGGGCTGCTCGGGCAGCAGGTAACGCCCGTCGCGGGTGCGGACCGGGTCGACGAAGTGCTCGTGCAGGTGGTCGACGTACTCGACCATCCGGCCGTCGAGCGAGGTGCCGACCCGCAGGTAGTCGAAGATCGCCAGGTGCTGGACGTACTCGCAGAGGCCGACGCCGCCAGCGTGCGGGCAGATCGGCACCCCGAACTTCGCCGCCATCAGCATCACCGACAGCACCTCGTTGACCCCGCCGATCCGGCAGGCGTCGATCTGGCAGACCCGGATCGCCTCCGCCTGCATCAGCTGCTTGAAGATGACCCGGTTCGCCGCCACCTCGCCGGTGGCGACCCGGCAGCGTCCGCCGGAGAGTTCGGCCACCGCCTTCGCGATCCGGGCATGCCCGAGTACGTCGTCCGCGTGCGTCGGCTCCTCGATCCAGTACGGGTCGAACTCGGCCAGCCGCGCCATGTTGGCGATCGCCTCGTCGACGTCCCAGACCTGGTTGGCGTCCATCATCAGCAACGCGTCCGGGCCGATCTCCTCGCGGATGATCCGCGCCCGGCGTACGTCGTCGGAGACCGGGCCGCCGACCTTCATCTTCATCGCCCGCCACCCCTGGGCGTACGCCTCGCGGGTCAGCGCCCGGACCTTGTCGTCCGGGTAGCCGAGCCAACCCACGGACGTGGTGTACGACGGGAAGCCGTCCCGGTCCAGTTCGGCGATCCGGTCGGCGAGCCCGACCTGCCCCTTGTCGAGGATCGCAACCGCCTCGGCCGGGGTGAGCGCGTCGCTGATGTGGTGGAAGTCGACGTTGCGGACGAGTTCCTCGGTCGGCATCTCGGCGAGCAGCCGCCACAGCGGCACCCCGGCCAGCTTGGCCCGCAGGTCCCAGACCGCGTTCACCAGCGCGCCGGTCGCCATGTGGATGACGCCCTTCTCCGGCCCCAGCCAGCGCAGCTGCACGTCGGCGGTGAGCGAACGCCAGAACGCCACCGGCTCGGCGACGATCTCGTCGACCGTCTTCCCGACCACGTGGTGCGCCAGCGCCCGGATGGCCGCGCAGGTCAGTTCGTTGCCCCGGCCGTTGGTGAAGGTGAAACCGGCACCGAAGGTCCCGTCCGGCGCGTCGGTACGCAACTCGACGTAGCTGGCGGAGTAGTCGCCCCGGTTGATCGCGTCCGAGCCGTCCCCGGCCGCCGCGGTCGGAAACCGCACGTCGTGTACGTCGATCCCGGTGATGGTCACGGTCACTGGTTGAACCTTTCGTTCCCGACTGCGGGACTCACTCGCTGCGCTCGCTCATTCCTCGCGCTCACTGGTTGTCGCTCCCGAGCTTGAAGACCTTCTTGGGCAGGTGGTACGCGAGGTCGACGATGGTCTCGGCGGCCTCGTCCAGCGGCAGCCGGTCCTCGGCGACGAGCCGGGCCAGGAAGCCGGCGTCGATCCGCCGGGCCACGTCGTGGCGTACCGGGATCGAGCAGAACGCCCGGGTGTCGTCGACGAAGCCGGCGGTGTTGTAGAAGCCGGCGGTCTCGGTGACCGCCTCCCGGAACCGGCGCAGCACCTCCGGCGAGTCCAGGAACCACCAGGGTGCGCCGAGGTAGAGCGCGGCGTAGCCGCCGGCCAGCGGGGCCAGTTCCCGGGTGAAGGTGTACTCGTCGAGGGTGTAGACCACCAGCCGCAGCCGGGGATCGTTGCCGTACGCGTCGAGCAGCGGGGTCAGCGCGTGCAGGTACTCGGTCGCCTGCGGAATGTCGCCGCCGACGTCCCGGCCGTGCCGCTGGTAGAGCCACCGGTTGTGGTTGCGGACCGCACCCGGGTGCAGCTGCATCACCAGACCGTCCTCGATGGACATCCTGGCGAACTCGACGAGCATGTGTGCCCGGAACGCCTCGGCGTCCTCCGGGGTCGCCTCGCCCCGCAGGCCGCGCTCGTACAGGGTGGCCGCCTCGGCGTCGCCGAGCCGCAGCGTCAACGCGGTCAGGTGCCCGTGGTCGGTCGAGGTGGCGCCGGCGGCGATGAACGCCTCCCGGCGCCGACGCAGCGCGGCGAGGTAGCCGGCGTACCGTCCGGTGTCCTCGCCGGCGATCTCGCCGAGCCGGGCGACGTTGTCGGCCCAGCCGTCGAACTCCATGTCGACGACGTTGTCCGGCCGGAAGCTGGTGATCACCCGGCCGCCCGGCCCGCCCCAGCCGTCGGCGGCGAGTTTGGCGTGCCGGCCGAGGTCGTCCAGCGGCGACTCGGTGGTGGCCAGCACCTCGATGTTGAAGCGTTCGAAGAGTGCCCGGGGCCGGAACTCCGGCTGGACGAGCTGGGCCGCGATCGCGTCGTAGATCTCGTCGGCGGTGGCCGGGGAGAGCGCGGTGGTGACGCCGAAGACGTTCCGGAACGTCTCCTCCAGCCAGAGCCGGGACGGGGTGCCCCGGAACAGGTACCAGTGCGCGGCGAAGCGCCGCCAGATGGTCCGGCCGTCGGTCTCCACCGGGTCGCCGTTGACCGCCGGTACGCCCAGGTCGGCCGGTGACACGCCCTGGCTGAGCAGCATCCGGGTGACGTAGTGGTCCGGCACGATGATCAGCTGCGCCGGGTCGGGGAAGGCCAGGTCATCGGCGAGGATGCCCGGGTCCACGTGCCCGTGCGGCGAGATCAGCGGCCGGTCCCGGACCAGCGCGTAGAGCTCACGGGCGATCGCCCGCTGGCTTGGTTCGGACGGGAAGAGCAGGTCGGGCCGGTCGGACTGGTCGGGCTGGTCGGACTGGGCAGACACCAGCGGGCTCCTTGGCTCGTCGAAGGTGTAAGGAAGGGCCCCTTCCTATCGTTTTCTGTTGTACAGGGGGCCCTTCCTAACAGCCGAGGGATCAGGGGACGGTGAGCAGGTCGGCGACCCGTACCGGCTGTCCGGTTTCGAAGGACCGGTTCGCGGCCAGGCCGGTGAGCAGGGCGAGGGCGCCGTCCCGGGCGGTGGCGGCCCGGCCCATCGGGTCGACGTGCCCGCCGAACAGCACCGCCGTCATCCGGGCGTCCGCGCCGCCGTGTCCGCCCCGGGTGTAGCCGGTGACCGGCACCTCCCGCGACCGCTCCCAGAAGGGGTGCACGGTGAGTCGGGCGTGCCCCTCCTCCACGGCGGCCTCGGTGCCGTGCAGGGCGGCGCCCTTCAGTTCGCCGGCCGCCCGCCGGGAGACGAAGTCGTTCTCCACCACTTCCAGTTCGAGCCGGCCCCTGCTGCCGTTGAACATCACCCGGTAACCCTCCCACGGGGCGTACGCGGTGAGGTGGTACGTCATGGTGGCGCCGGTGGAGTAGCGGGCCAGCACCGACATGTCGTCCTCGATGGTGACGCCGGGGGCGAAGACGTTCTGGTCGCGGTGGTAGCCGTCCTCGGCCTCCGCCTCCAGGTACAGCTCGCGCAACCGGGGGTGGTCGGCGAGGTGCAGCGCGAACGGGTCGTCGGCGGCCTCCGGGGCGCCGTGCGCCCGGTCGTAGTCGCGGGCGTAGCCGTGCCGCTTGCCGTTCTCGCCGTAGAAGAAGAGCCGACCGGAGGCGTAGACCTCCTCCGGAGTGGCGTCCAACCACCAGTTGACCAGGTCGAAGTGGTGGCTGGCCTTGTGCACCATCAGGCCGCCGGAGTTCGCCTTGTCCCGGTGCCAGCGGCGGAAGTAGTCGGCGCCGTGCCGGACGTCGAGCAGCCACTCGAAGTGCACCGAGCCGACCTCGCCGATGGTGCCCTCGGCGAGCACCTCGCGGACCTTCTCGTGCAAGGGGTTGTAGCGGTAGTTGAAGGCGACCGAAACTTTACGGCCGGTTTCGGCCACGGTACGCAGGATCCGCTCGCACCGCGTCACGTCGGTGGTCATCGGCTTCTCGGTGACCACGTCGCGGCCGGCCCGCAGCGCGGTCACGATGTACTCGTCGTGGGTCCGGTCCACGGTGGTCACCAGGACCACGTCGACGTGTTCCTTCTCCAACATGGTCTCGAACTCGCCGGCCGGGTACGTCGGCACCGGGTCGAAGCCCAGCTCGGCGAGCCAGCCGTTGTGGGCGTTCATCCGGGTCTGGTTGACGTCGGCGAAGGCGACGAGTTCGGCGGTGCCCGGGTGGTCGAGGACCAGGGCCCGGACGAACATCTCGGCGCGGGCTCCCGTGCCGACCAGAGCGAATCGTTGGGGCCTTCCAGCTGTTCCGGACATCCCGGTTGCCTCCGAGGGACTGCAAAGGTTTGCAGCAGAAGTAACCACGGTCCCCCTGGTCGCGTCAACGAGTCGAGGCAAACCTGCGGTAGATGTCCCGGATTGCACCTATGGGCACACCCTGACGGCTGCGTACCGCAATACAGCCGTAACCGATGCCCGTTGACACCTGAGCAACCGTTTGCATTAATTGGCCAACCACAGTGACGGTGACCACAGCAGTCCGTAGTCACCACGCTGTCGACACCACATCGGACGGACCAGCCGGCAACCACGGAAGGGACTCGCGTGCCAGCCACCATTCGAGACGTCGCACGCGCCTCCGGGGTGCACATCTCCACCGTGTCGCGGACGTTCTCGGCCCCGCACCTGGTCAACCCGGAAACCCGCAACCGGGTGCTGGCCAGCGCCGAGAGCCTCGGCTACCGACCCAACCGGGCAGCCCGGGCGCTGATCACGGGGCGTACCCACAACATCGGTCTGATCATCGCCGACATCGCGAACCCGTTCTTCCCGCCCCTGATCAAGGCGGCGGAGAGCCAGGCCCGGCAGCGCGACTACCACATCTTCATCGCCGACACCAACGAGGACCCCGCGACCGAGGAGGATCTGGTACACGCCCTGGCCAAGCAGGTCGACGGCGTACTGCTCTGCAGCCCCCGGATGAGCAACAGCCTGATCGAGCAGCTCAGCCGCGAGGTGCCGCTGGTGGTGATCAACCGCCAGGTGACCGGGCTGCCGGCGGTGGTGATGGACGTCGGACAGGGCGCCCGGCTCGCGATCGAGCACCTGACCGGGCTCGGGCACCGCGACCTCGCCCTGCTCGCCGGGCCGCGCGGCTCGTGGACCAGCCGGGAGATCCGCCGGTCCGCGACGGCCGCGGCCCGCGCGGCGGAGGCGACCCTGACCGTGCTCGGCCCCAACCCGCCCACCGAGGACGGCGGGCTCGGCATGGCGGAACAGGTACGCCGTACCGGCGCCACCGCCGTGCTCACCTACAACGACCTGATGGCGATCGGCCTGATGGAAGGGCTCGACTCACTCGGGCTCAGGGTGCCACTGGACATCAGCGTGGTCGGGATCGACGACATCGCGCTGAGCCGGCTCACCCGCCCCAAATTGACGACGGTGGCCACGCCAACCGCGGCCGCCGGCCGGACGGCCGTCGACATGCTGCTCCAGCACGACGGCGCCGCATCCGCGCGCACCGGGCGTGGAAGGAGCGGCTCCACCGACGACCGTCGTACCACCGCACAGGTAACGCTCCAGACCGAACTGGTCATCCGCGACTCGACGGGCGTGGGTCCGGCGGCTCCCCTGCGCCGCTCCGGGCCGGCGGCACCAGCGGAACCGGGTCCGCACAGCCATCCGGACCCGGGTCACGCGGCCGCCGCCACCCCCGACGTTGTCGCCTCCTAACGCCAAGGAGTGAGCGCACATGCACCCCGCTTCATCCCCGACGGTCGACGCGCGAGCCGCGCGTGGCCACCGTACCCCTGGACGGCGAACCGGCCTGCTCCGCCGGCTCACCGCCGCGCTGGTCGCGGTCCCGCTCGTCCTCGGCGCCGCGGCCTGCGGCGGCGACGACGGCGGATCCGACGGCAAGACCGAACTGTCGATCTTCTGGTGGGGCGGCGAGGCACGGGCCAAGCTGACCGAGGACGCCCTCGCCCTCTACACCGCCAAGAACCCGAACGTCACCTTCAAGAAGACCTGGCAGGCCAACCAGGGTTACTTCGACAAGCTCGCCACCCTGACCGCCGGCGGCGACGCACCGGACATCTTCCAGATCGACGACAACTACCTCGCCGAGTACGCCGCCCGCAACACCACGCTCGACCTGACCGAGTACACGACCAACGGCAAGCTGGACGTCTCCAAGTTCCCGCCCAGCCTGCTGAACTACGGCAAGGTCGGCGGCAAGCTCGCCGGGCTGCCGTTCGGCGAGAACACCCAGGGCCTGGTCTACAACAAGAGCCTGCTGGCCAAGCACAACCTGCCGGAGCCGACCACCGGGATGAGCTGGGAGGAGCACATCGCCTGGGCGGAGAACGTCAGCAAGGTCGCCAAGATCCCCGGCACCCAGGACGCCAGCGCCAACTACATGGCGTTCTGGATCTGGCTGCGCCAGCAGGGCAAGGGCCTCTACCAGGGCAGCGACCTCGGCTTCACGGCCGAGGACGTGACCAAGTGGTTCGAGCTGTGGAAGGGTGCCCGGGACCGGGGCGCCACCCCCACCCCGGACGTGATCCACGAGGGCAACGAGACCAGCATCACCAAGCAGCTCGTGCTCACCGGCAAGGCGGCCACGTCGTGGGTCTGGGTCAACCAGATGCCGGAGATGAAGAAGAGCACCCAGGACGAGCTCGGTGTCATCGCCTTCCCGGGTGACCCCTCGGCCCAGTGGGCCCGCGCGTCGATGTACTTCAGCGCGTTCCGGGGCACCAAGCACAAGGACGCGGTGGTCGACGTCCTCAACTTCCTCGCCAACGACCCGGAGGCCGGCAAGATCCTCGGCACCGAGCGCGGGCTCCCGTCCAACCTCGACATCCGCAAGGCGGTGGCGGAAACCGTCACCGACGCGGCGATGAAGCAGTCGATCCAGGTCCAGGACGAGCTGGGCACCAAGTTCGGCCCCTCCTCGCCCGAGGTGCCGCTCAAGGGGCACAGCAAGATCCGGGAGGAGCTGAAGAAGGCCGCCGAGAGCGTGATCTACGGGCAGCAGACGCCGGCTCAGGCGGGCGCCGCGTTCGCCGAGTTCAGCAAGACCGCGATCGCGTCCTAGCCGAGACCGCGAGAAGTTCGGAGAGGAGTCCCCGCGTGGCTGTGATCACGGGGCCCGACCCGACCAGACGCGCCACCAAACCCGTCCGGACCGGTGCCCGCGGGCGCCGGTCCGGACGGCCGCGCGACGGTCTGGCCGGGTACGTCTTCCTGTCGCCCTGGCTCATCGGCCTGATGGGCGTCACCGCAGTTCCCATGCTGCTCTCGCTCTACCTGAGCTTCACCAACTACGACGTGCTCTCGCCGTTGGGCGAGGTCGAGTGGGTGGGGTTCGACAACTACCGACGGATGTTCACCACCGACCCGTCGTACTGGCACTCGGTCCGGGTGACGGTCGCCTTCGCGTTGATCGCCGTGCCGCTCAAGCTCGCCGTCGCACTCGGGGTCGCGTTGCTGCTCAACCGGGCCTGGCGGGGCGTCGGGCTGTTCCGTGGCCTGTTCTACCTGCCGTCGCTGATCGGTGGCAGCGTCGCCCTGGCCATCGTCTGGGTGGCGATGTTCAACCGCGACGGCGCCTTCAACAGCCTGCTCGGCCTCTTCGGCATCCAGGGCAAACCGTGGGTCAACGACCCCGAGTGGGCGCTGGAAACCCTGATGGTGCTCGCCATCTGGCAGTTCGGCGCACCCATGGTGATCTTCCTGGCCGGCCTCAAGCAGGTGCCGACCGAGCTCTACGAGGCCGCGTCGGTGGACGGCGCCGGACGGTTCCGCCAGTTCTGGCACGTCACCCTGCCGATGCTCTCCCCGGTCATCTTCTTCAACCTGGTGCTGGAGACGATCAACGGCTTCCAGGGCTTCACCGCCGCGTTTGTCCTCAGCGGCGGCACCGGTGGCCCGGTCGACTCCACCCTGATGTACACGCTGAACCTCTACATCAAGGGCTTCTCCGAGTACGAGATGGGGTACGCCTCGGCGCTCGCCTGGGTCTTCCTCCTGGTCATCGGGTTGATCACAGCGGTCTTCTTCAGCACCGGACGGTTCTGGGTGCACTACTCGGATGGGGAGCGCTGATGGCGGCGCAGGCAACGGCCGCGGTCGGCCCACGCGGCACCGGTCGACGCGGCCTGCTGCGGACCCTCGTACTGGTGGCGATCCTGCTCGTCGTCCTGTACCCGCTGGTCTGGATGATCGGCACGTCGTTCAAGTCGCAGGAGGAGATCGTCAGTAACACCGGGCTGCTCCCCGAGCGGTTCACCCCGGGCAACTACACCGACGGCTGGCAGCACTTTGATGTCAGCTTCACGCGGTTCTTCCTGAACAGCACGATGGTCGCACTGCTCACCGTGCTGGGGAACGCGGCGTCGTGCCTGGTCGCCGCGTACGCCTTCGCCCGGCTGAGGTTCCGGTTCCGGCGCTTCTGGTTCGCCATCATGATCGGAACGCTGCTGTTGCCGCAGCACGTCCTGACCGTGCCGCAGTACATCCTCTTCAAGCAGTTCGGCCTGGTCGGTGGGGAGTGGCCGTACCTGCCACTGCTCATCCCGCAGTTCCTCGCCACCGAGGCGTTCTTCGTCTTCCTCATGGTGCAGTTCATGCGGGGCATCCCACCCGAACTCGACGAGGCCGCGAAGATCGACGGCGCGAGTGCGTACCGCACCTTCTGGCACGTCATGCTGCCGTTGAGCCGACCGGCGCTGGTCACCACGGCGATCTTCTCGTTCATCTGGACCTGGAACGAGTTCTTCCGACAGCTGGTCTACCTGTCGGACCTCGACCACTACACCCTGCCGGTGGCGATGACCCTGTTCATCGACTCCACCGGACAGAGTTCGGTCGGGCCGATGTTCGCCATGTCCGTGCTGTCGCTGCTGCCGGTGTTCCTGTTCTTCGTCGCCTTCCAACGGATGCTGGTCGAGGGCATCAACACCAGCGGGTTGAAGGGCTGAGGCGACCAGGGTGCAGACTCGGGGCATGAGCGAGCCGACGACCGGGCAGCGGAACTCCCAGCCGAACTGGCCGGAGGAGCCGCCCGCACCGGGCGCGCACCGACCGGACTGGCGGGACACCCTGCGCAACGCCAGCGACCTGGCGTTGCTCGGCATCGTCACCGCCCTCGCGACGCTGCCGGTGGTCACCGCCGGTGCCGCGGTCGGCACCGCCAGCGCCGCCCTGCAGCACTGGATCGAGACCGGTTCCTGGCCCGGCGTACGGGTGGCGCTGCGCGGCTTCGGCCGTGCCGTGCTGCCCGGCGCCGGGGCGACGGCGGTCGCCGGGATCGCCGCCGCGATCCTCGCCGTCAACCTGCTGGCCCTGGGCCGGGGGACGGTACCCGGCGGGACGGCACTGGTCGCGGTCACCGTCGCCCTGGCCGTGGCCGCCGGCGGCTTCGCCGGCCTGACCGTCGTCCAGCTCGGCCGCCGCGACGGTCAGGGCTGGCTCCCAGCGGTACGCGCCGCCGCCCGGCTCGTCGCGGCCCGCCCGGTCGTGCTGCTCGGCACCGCCGGGGTGGTCACGCTCGCCGGGCTGCTCTGCGTGCTGGTCCTGCCGCTGCTCACCCCGATCCTGCTCGGCTACACCCTGTTCGGGCTGCACGCCGCCACCCGCCGGATCGCCGGCCCGGCGCTGGACGACTGACAGAGATCAGTTGTTCGGCTGGTCCGCTACCGCTGACCCGCCTGTCCGGCTGCTCAGTGCTCGTCGGACTCCTGCGCGACGGGTGGGAAACGTACCGGCAGCGCGGCCGGACTGCGGCCCCACGGTGACGGTACGGTCGGCACCTCGTCGGCCGGGATCGCCAGCCGGACCCCCGGCAGCAGGTGCAGGGCGGTCTCGACGGCGGTCCGGACGATCAACCGGGCCGGGACCTGGGCCGGGCAGGCGTGCGGGCCGGCGCCCCAGGAGAGGTGCGCCCGGTTGCCCACCTCCAGCCAGGCCTGTCCGATGGGATGGATCCGGGGGTCCGCGTTGGCGGCGGTCAGCCCGAGGATCAACGCGTCACCCCGGCGGATCGGCTGCCCGCCCAGCTCGGTGTCGCGCAGCGCGTACCGGGCCGGCGCGTTGGTCATCGGCGGGTCCCGCCACAGCACCTCGTCCAGCGCGTCATCGACCCCGAGCCGTCCGCCGCGCAGCCGGCCGGCGAACCGTTCGTCGGTCAGCATCAGCCGTAGCGTCTGGGCGATCGTGGTCGCGGTGTTCTCGTTCGCCGCGACCAGGGTCAGCATCATCGTGTCGAAGATCTCGGCGTCGTCGCGTAGGTTCGGGTGCTGGACCAGGAACGTCGTCAGGTCGTCCGCCGGCGCCGCGCGGCGGGCCGCGACCACGTCGGCGAAGATCGTCATGACCCGACGCCGGGCGGCTTCCGCGTCGGCGCCCCAGGCGAACGAGTTCATCAGCGCGATCCGCAGCTCCCGCCCGACCTCCGGTTCCAGGCCGAACCGGTCCGCGACGGCGAGCAGGGGTACGACGGCGGCGTAGTCCACGACCAGGTCAGCCTCGCCCCGGCCGGCGAACGAGCCGATCACCTCGGTGCAGAGCGCCGCCACCGCGCGCCGCATCGCCCGCTGGTCGATCCGGGCCATCCCGCCGTCGATCGGCGCCCGGAGGCGACGGTGCCGCTCGCCGTCGGTGAAGTAGGCGTTGTTGTACGGCGACATCATCGGCCGGAGCAGCGACTCCGCCGGCAGGCTGCCGTCGTGGTGCGCGGACCAGTTGTCCGGGTCGCAGGCGAAGACCTGCTCCTGCCGGAGGACGGTGAGGATCTCCTGGTAGCCCAGGACCAGCCAGGCGGGCACGCCCGGTTCGAGTTCGACCGGGGCGACCGGCCCGTGCTCGTCACGCAGCCGCTGGTAGACGTGCTGCGGATCGGGGCACATCGTGGTCGCGACCAGCGGGGTCAGTCCGGTCAGCTCGGCGAGCGGCCGACGGGCACCGGTCAGGCAGTCGACCGACGGTGTCGAGGTCACGAGACCACCTCCTGCAGGGCGGGCGCCTCCGGTGCGGAGCCGGCGCCGTCGGACGAGGCGCCGGCGGCAATGTCGAGCGCGTGCTGGACCAGGGTGGTCAACGCGGTCAGCGCCGAGTCGCGGTCGCGGGCGTCGCAGTCCACGATCGGCGTCTCCGGCAGCAGGTCCAGCGCGGTACGCAGTTCCTCGGCGCTGTGTCGCACGGTGTCCGGGAAGTGGTTGACCGCCACCACGAACGGCATCTGGGTGCCGATCTCCAACTGGTCGAAGACCTCGAAGCTGGCCTCCAGCCGGCCGGGCCGGGTGTCGACCAGGACCAGTACGCCGGCGGCTCCCTCGGCCAGGCCCTCCCAGAGATCCCAGAACCGCCGCTGTCCCGGCGTACCGAACAGGTAGAGCGCCACGCTCTCGTTGAGGGTGATCCGGCCGAAGTCCATCGCCACCGTGGTGGTGCGTTTCCCCGACAGGCCGGTGAGGTCGTCGACGCCCTCGCTGACCTGGGTCATCGCCTCCTCGGTGCGCAGCGGGGTGATCTCGCTGACCGAGCCGATCAGGGTGGTCTTGCCGACCCCGAAGCTGCCGACCACCAGGATCTTCACCGACCTGGTGACCGTACCGGGCAGGTAGTGGTCAGAGAGCGCGGAGACCATTCAGCACCTCTTGCAGTAGTTCCCGGGACGGCCGCGCGGAGCGGGGACTGCCGGCCCGCGCGGTCAGGTGGCCGGAGTCGACCAGGTCGCTGGCGAGCACGCGGACGACGCTCACCGGCAGTTCCAGCCGGGCGGCGGCCTCGACCAGCGAGAGCAGCCCCTGGCACATGGCGAGCAGGGCGCGTTCCTGTCGACCGGCCGAGACCGGCAGCGGGGGCGCCGGGTCGGTGGCGATCAGCAGCGTGTCGACGCCGATGGTGTTCCGGGACGGACGGGCCCGTCCCCCGGTGAGCACGTACGGCCGCAGCGCGGTGTCCCGGTAGCGGCCGGCGGCACGGTCAGCCGCGCTCATCCGCCCTCCCCGCCCGGCCGGTCGCTCCGGCCACCGGCGCGGCCGAGCCACCCGACGACCTCGCGTCGCCCGGTCATGACCCGCTGCCGTACCGCGCCGTCGTCGCCAGAGCCCGTTCGCCGATCTTGTTCACCTGGGTCTGCATCTGTTGCGCGATCAGCGCCGGATCGACGGCAGCCTCGGTCACCACCGCCAGGTGTGAACCGTTTCCGGCCCGGCGGACGAAGAGGTAGCCGCCGTCAAACTCGATCATCAGGTGGCGCAGGGACCGGGCACCGGAGCCGAACTCCCGGCCAACACTGCGGCCCAGGGACTGCAGCCCGGAGCAGGCGGCGGCGAGCCGTTCGGCGATGTCCGGCGCGGTGTGCTCCGACCAGACCATCGCCAGGCCGTCGGCGGAGAGCACCACGGCGTGTCGGACGTACGGCACCGCCACGACCTCGGCGAGCATCCAACTCTGGTCCTGTTTCGTCGTCATCCGTTACCTCTCAGTGCGCTTTAGTGAGCACACGGTTGGTAGTCCTGCCTTGCGGTAGGACGGTCCCGGTCTGACCGACTGGCGTCGTGCCGGGTTCACGTTTCACAGCCACCTGCCCGCCGAGGCGGGTCTTCTGGTCGGCTCCACGTGCTGCCACCGGGCCACTCCCGGCGGTGTCGAACTGCGCCGCCAGAGCGACCAGGTTCAGCGCGGCGTTACGGTCCCGGTCGATGACCAGACCACACGCCTCGCACTGATATTCACGCTCGGACAGGGCCAGCTTGGCTTTCACCGCGCCACATGCCGAGCAGGTCTTCGAGGACGGATACCAGCGGTCGGCCACGAGCAGCCGACCACCGTTCCAACCGGTCTTGTACGCCAACTGGCGGCGAATCTCCGCGAACCCGGCGTCGGCGATCTGCCGGGCCAGCCTACGGTTGGCGAGCATCCCGGTGACGTGGAGGTCTTCCACCACAACCGTGCCGTGCTCGCGAGCCAGGCGGGTGGTGAGCTTGTGCAGCCCGTCACGGCACAGGTTCGCCACCCTGCCGTGCGCCCGGCCGAGCCGGGCCGCCGCCCGCCCCCAACGTTTCGACGCCCGCCGTCCGGTGCGCCGGTCCGGGCCGGCCTTACGCGACAGTGCCCGGCCGAGTGCCCGCATGCGCTGCCGCGCGGCGGTCAGGTGGCGCGGGTTGTCGACCAACTCGCCGGTGGACAACACGGCGAGGTGTGTGATCCCGACATCAACGCCAACCACCGAGCCGGGCTGAGCCAGTCGCCGCTCGGGCCGGTCGACCTCGACGGTGAACGCGACGTGCCAGCGACCACCGTCACGGCGCACCGTAGCAGACATGATCCGCGCGCTGCCGTTATCGAGACGGCGGGCGAGTTTGCGGGCCGACTCGTGCAGCTTCAACCGGCCCAACCGGGGCAGCACCACATGCATCCGATCGGGTGCGACCCGGATCGCCCCGGTGGTGAACCGCACGCTGGGTGTGGTGCGGCGGCGGGACTTGAACCGAGGGAACCCGACCGGCCGACCGGCACGGGCGCCGGTGCGGGAGTCGGCCCAGTTCTTCAGCCCGCGGGCCAGGGCGTCGAGGCCGGTGTTGAATGCCTCCTTGGACACCCCAGCCCACCACGGCGCAACCTCCGGCTTCGCGGCGTTCCACGCCTTACGCAGACCAGCCAACGACCAGGACAGCGACGGCGTCAGCAGTTCCTCGGACACGCCGTAGGAACGCTCCGCGGCCCGCTGGTCCATGACCGCCTTCACCCTCGCCAGCGCCCAGTTGTACGCGACCCGGGCGGCGCCGGCATGCGCATGAACATCGCGTTCCTGACCCGGAGTCAGGTCGAGGGCGAACCGGTACGCCTGGATCGCCTTCACACCGGGCCGCCTCCGGTGGCGGCCCCGACAGCACGGCGGGCCCGATCCACCGCTGCACGCCGACCGTACAGCCGGGCGCACAACAACGTCAGGATCTCGGTCACGTCACCGACCAGGTCGTCATCGACCTCGGCCGGATCGACCACAAGCAGACGACGCCCCTGCGCCGACAGAACGGCCTCAACCGAGTCGGCGCCGAAGCGGGCGAACCGGTCCCGGTGCTCGACCACGATCGTGGTCACGGCCGGGTCGCGGAGTAGGGCGAGAAACCTCTTCCGGTGACCGTTGAGTGCGGACCCGACTTCGGTCACCACCCGGTCCACACCAAGCTTCTGCCCGGTCGCCCACACGGTCACCCGGGCGACCTGCCGGTCCAAATCCGGCTCCTGATCAGCCGACGACACCCGGGCGTACACCACCGTCTGCCCGGCCTTGGCCGACGTGCCGGTCACCGGCACCCCGACCATGATCAGACGGCCAAGCCGGTAGGTCGGAACGGGCAGTGTCCCGGACTCGTAGCGTCGACGTGCCGTCGCGTACGAGATCCCGGTCACCGCTGCCCATTCCTTCAAGTTCACAAAGACAACCATAACTGACTAGTGAGCGCCCATGACGACCAGCGCGCCGTAAGCTGCTAACCCTGTTCATCCTCCACGGTTGTCGACGTTGAGGTGGAGCCCGCCGGATCCGTACCGTCGTCGGTCCGGCCACCCTTGATGAAGGCGCTCATCCAGGCGCCTGCCTGCTCGGGGGTTGGCGCCGGCGCCGCTGCCGGCTCGACGTCATCGTCGGTGAGGGCGTCGCTTTCCGTCCCGGCCACCGCACCGGCGGCCTCGCCGCGCCGGGAGCGCCGTCGGGGCAGTCCCTCCCGGGTCGGCGGCAGGGCGGCGGCGTCGGCATCCTGCCGGGATCCGGAGGGCGTACCGGCACCGGCGGCCGGGGTGACCTCGACCGACTCCGGCTGTCGTGCCGCCGGTGGCCGGACCGCGAGCGCCTCCGGCGACTCGACCGTCTCCACGGACTTCGCCGGGATCAGCACCACCGCCCGCAACCCGCCGTACGGCGACTCGCTCAGGTCGGCCCGGAAGTTGTGGCGACGGACGTAGTGGCCGACGACGGCGAGACCGGTCTGCGGGATCTCCCCCAGCTCGCCGAGCCCGACGGTACGACGACCGGAGACGATCTCGCGGGCCTGCTGCAGCCGGTGCTCGTCCATCCCGACGCCACCGTCGTCGATCTCGATGACCGCGCCGCGCTGCACGCGGCGTACGGTCACCGGCACCTGGGTCGACGGCGGAGACGACTGGGTCGCGTTGGCCAGCAGTTCGGCCACCAGGTGGATCACCGGCTCCACCACCTCGGCGGCGACCGCCACGTCCTGGTCCCCGGAAACCTCGACCCGCTGGTAGGCGAGGATCCGCGCGGACGCGGCCCGGACCACGTCGACCATCGCCAGCGGCTCCTGCCACTGCTGGCCCGGCCATTCACCGCAGAGTACGGCCAGGCTCTGCGCGTGCCGGGCCTGCTGGGCGGCGGCGTGGTCGACCCGCATCGTCGACTCGACCACGTCGGGGTCGTGCTGGTGGCGGTCGGCCAGCAGCGACACCTGCTCCTGGATGGAGTGTGCGGCCGTCTGCACCCGGCGGGCCAACGCGACCACCGCGAGCCGCAGCGACTCCTCCCGCTCGTCGGTTCGCTTCAGTCCGCCGGTCAGCTCCGTCAGCAGTTCCTCGAGGAGCGCGGCCGTGGTGTCGTCCAGGGTGGTGTCGACCGGCGCGGGTGGCACCGCCGTGCCGGCCAGCAGCTTCGGGAGGCGTACCCGGGTCAGGTTTTCCAACGCCTCGTTGGCAGCCGCCGACCGCGCCTCGACCAGCTCGCGCCAGCCGGTTTCCTGCTCGGCCAGCTCCCGCTGCTGGTCTTGCAGCCGCCGCTCGGCCTCCTGCTCACGTTCGGCGACCGCCTGCCAGGCGGCCCGCTGCCGTCGGTGCAGGACGCCGAGCAGGAGCAGCGTCAACACGGTGCCGCCGGCGGCGCATCCGGCGGCCCAGATCCCGGCCTGACCGTCGCCGGAGACTCCGGCGAGCACCGCCGCCGTACCGGTGGCGACGGTGAGCAGGACGGCGGCCGACCACACCGGCAGGCCGCCGGGCGCGGAGCGACCGGACGAAGAGAGGGGTGCCATGTTCACCTTCGCGCGGGGGGATCTGACAGGACGGGACGGCAAACCGCAGTTCACCCGGGCAGCGGTTCAGGATCGTAACCGATCCCAGGTGGACCGTTGTCCCCCTGAGCGGGCAGACCTCGGACGCTGAACGCGCTATCCCGCGGTGAACCGGGTGACGACAAACTCGGAATCCGCGCCGCAGACCAGCACCGAGCGGTTCCAGGAACAGCTCGTCGAGGCAACCTTCTTGAGCGGTCCCAGCTGGGTCAGCCCGCCGTCCCGGGCCGACACCCCGGCCACGCTCACGTCCCCGGGGTACGTCGTCAACGCGTCGTCGAAGACCAGCAGGTTTCCGCCGTCGATCCGGAGCGCCACACCGTCCCGGTCCAGGGTCTTCGTCCCGTCCGGGGTGAACAGTCGGGACGTCTGCTTCGGCGTGACCGCCCGGACCAGGATGTTCCGGCCGACCGGCCGCAGGTGGTCGGCCTGGGGTACGTCCCTGCGCCAGGCCACCTTTGGCTCGTCGGTCCGGACCGCCACCAGTTGGGCGGTCGCACTGTCCGACCCGGCCGTCTCCAGTAGGCAGACCTGGTGTTCCCCGCAGGGCTGCAGGTCGACGGGGCGGCGGCTGGTGTCCGGCGCGGTGTAGAGGGTGGCCGGCGTGCCGAGGCTGGTCAGGTCGAGCCGGACCAGCCCGTAGCCCTCGCTCTTCGGGGCGACAAAGAGCTGGTTGTCGTACGCCAGCACCAGGTCGTCGGTGTCGGCGGCGTTCTGCCGCGACCGCAGTTCCCGGCCCGAGGTCACGTCGATGACCCGTACCGACCGGTCGGCGCCGATCTCGACCAGCCGGGCGTCGTCGCCCCGGTTCGGCAGCGTGTGCTCGCCGTTGGTGTCCGCCGCGCCGTCGAACTCGGCGACGGTGTGCATCGGATGAACGGCCGAGTCGCTGCTGTAGTCCCCCTTCGGGCTGGGCAGGCTCCATTCGGCACCGGTACGGGCGTTGATGCCGACCACGGTGTTGTTGGTCTTGTCGAACAGGGCGACGTACCCGTCGAAGTAGTGGACCTCGTCGTCGTTGTGGATCTGCCGGCTCCACAGCCGGCCGCCGGTGGCCGGGTCGTAGCCGACCAGTTTGCCGGGCACGTTGTAGCCGCCTCCGTCGGCCCGCAGGACCAGCACGCCCGGCAGCGCCCGCAGCCCGGTCCACCGGTCCGCCGGGTCCTCGGTGGTGAACCAGCGGTCGACCTTCGCCGTGCCGGGGTTCACCACGGCGATGTCGAACCGGTTGTCGGCGCGCTGGTAGCCGACGTACGCCCGGTCGTGGCCCATCGCGGTGAGCGCCCCCGTGCGGCTCGGCTCCCGGGTCTCGATCCGGCCGACCTCGGTGAAGGAGGCGAAGTCGAGTGGGGGGTTGGGGTCCCGGACCAGGTAGAGCACGGTCGCGACGACCACCGCCAGCAGCGCGACGGCCGCGCCCGCGCCGATCCAGAGCACGCGCCGCCGCAGCAGCGCAGCCCACCCGGTCGGCCCGGCCGGCTGTGGGTACGACAGTCCGCCGGCCTGCTGCGGGTACGCCGGGCCGGTCGGCGCGGGCGCGAGGGTCGCCATACCGTGCTGCGCCGGGCTGGTCGGCGCGGGCGGAGTCCCGTACGCCGGGCTGGTCGGCGCCTCCCCCGCCGGTGCGGCGATCCCGGCGCCGGGTGACGCAGCCGGCGGCGGAAGCTCGGCGAGTGCCCCCTCGGCGACCGGGAGTTCCGGCTGTTCGAGCACGGTCGGCGCGATCCCGAGTTCGGCGTGCAGCAGCCGGGCCACCAGTGGGACCCGGGAGGAGCCACCGACCAGGAACAGTCCGGCGAGCTGGTCGACGCTGAGCCGGCAGTGCGCGATCACCGTGGCGGCCTCGTGGACCCCGCGCCGCAGCAGCGGGGTGACGACCTCCTCCAACTCGTCCCGGGTCAGGTGCAGCGCCTGCTCGATGCCGGGTACCGGCACCGGGGCGGTGGCGGACCGGGACAGCATCTCCTTGGCCCCGCGTACGTCGTCCCAGAACTGCCGTCGGTTACGCCACTGGCCGGCGGTGGTCGGCTGGTCGAGCTGCTGCCAGACCGGCGCGTGGGCGACGCTGACCACCGTGCCGAGGTGCTGGACCAGGGCGGCGTCCAGGTCCAACCCACCGAGGTCGGCGACGCCGCCGGAGCCGATCACGACAAACCGGGGGCGTCCGGTGTCGTCGACGCCCTCGTTGCGGACCACCGCGATGTCCAGGGTGCCGCCGCCGAAGTCGAAGACCGCCAGGGCCGAGCCGACCGGCACCGGCCGGCGCAGCACGTCGGCGAAGTAGCGGGCGGCGGCGACCGGCTCCGGGACCAGCAGCGTTCCCCCACCCCCGGTACGCGGTGCCGGTATCCCCGGTGCCGACGGCACACCCGGGTTGGGGATGCTGACCGGTGGCCAGCCGGCCCGGGCCACGGCGGCGACCAACGCCTCACGCCGTCGGGTGCCCCAGGTCGCCGGACAGGTCAGCACCGCCTGCGGCAGGAAGCCGACCGCCTCGACCGCGGCGTCCGCCACCCTACGCAGCACGGCGGCGAGCAGGTCGACGGTCGACACCTCCCGGTCGCCGAGCAGCACCGCCGGCTCGTCGATCCGCCGTTTCGGGTTCGGCTCGTACCGGGCCGGGTCGGCCTGGGCCATCCGCTGGGCGTCCCGGCCGACGTACGCCCGGCCGGCCGGGTCGAGGAAAACGCCGGAGGGCAGGATCGGCTGCCCGTCGAAGAGCAGCGGCCGGGTCCGTCCGTCGGGCCAGCGCAACACGGCGACGGTGTGCGACGTCCCGAGGTCGACGGCGAGCCCGTACCCGCCTCCGTCCAGGCCTGCCATGCCGCGACTCCTCCTGAGGGCGAGGGGATGCCCGGCCCTGCATGTTACGGGGCACCGCCCACCGGCGACCTGGTACGCCGCTGCTCAGCGGCCCCGGGTCCCGATGTCCGGTGGCTCGCTCACCAGGGCCGGCGGCCGGCGGCTCACCGGGCGGCACGTTCGGCGGCTCACCGGGCGGCACGTTCGGCGGCGGCGTGCCACCACCCGGGCGGGCTCGGTGCGCTGATGGTCGCGGTCGGCTGGTCGGGATGCAGTCCGAGACGACGGAGTGCGGCCGGCTCGATCCGGATGTCGAACCAGCCGTGCCAGTGACCGTCCGGGCCGATGCCGCAGGCCAGGCCGATCCGGATCTCACCCGGCTCGAACGGCATCCAGTCGATGCCCCGGTCACGCAGTCAAGCGCGGACGGCAGCCGCCGGGTGGGGGCAGCGGGGGATGTTCTCGTACGCCGCGATCCTGATCCAGTCGTCGTAGAGAGCGGTCACGGCGCCCATCATGCCCGAATTAACCGTTGGCGACGAGCACCGCCGGCCTCGTACGGTGCGGGGGTGAGTGACGAGGAGACGACCCGGATCCGGGTCGCGGTGGCGGCGGACGCCGACGAGATCGCCCGGATCCACCTGGCCTCCCGGGCGGCGACCATGCCCTACCTGCCTCCCGCGCGCCACGACGCGGCGGAGGTGACCTGGTGGATCCGGGAGGTGGTGCTGACGCGGTGCCGCGCCTGGGTCGCGGTCCGGGGCACCGGGATCGTCGGCTACGCGGCCCTCGACGGTGACCTGCTCGACCAGCTCTACCTGCGGCCGGACGTACGACGTCAGGGAGTCGGGACGCTGCTGCTCGACGAGGTACGGCGACACAGCCCGGACGGCCTGTCCCTGTACGTCTTCCAGCAAAACGCCGAAGCCCGAGCGTTCTACCAGCGGCACGGTTTTGTCGTCGTGGACAGCAACAACGGCGATCGCAACATGGAGAACCTGCCCGACCTGACGCTTCGATGGATTCCCGAGTGAGGCGTACGATGCCGGCGACCTGAAAGGACGGTGCGGTGACGATATCCGGAGCGGGCCAGAGGTTGAGCCGACTCGACATCGCCAAGGCCCAGGCGGAGCCGCTGCTCGGGCCGCGTACCGCACGGCGGCTTGCGGCGTTCGACAACGGCACCCTGTACGTCGAGGCCGGCGGGGGAGCACGGTTCCTCGCGTGGCTCGTCGACTTCGTGGTGTTCGTGCTGGCGGTCGGGGTGGGTTTTGTCGTCGTGTCGGGGGTGTACGTCGCGGCGGGTCTCTCCGACGGGGTCCTCGTCCTGCTGTTGGCCGCGTTGTTGTTCGGGGTGCCCCTGCTCTACGGCCTCTGCTACGGCAACGGTCGGGCACTCGGCGCGGTCCTCACCGGTACGCAACTTGTCCGGATCCGGGACGGCGGTCGGGTCGGTGCCAGGGCGTGCTGGGCGATGCTGGTCAGGACGATGTTCATGCCGGCGCTGCTCGTCGCGGTGACGGTCGGCGCGGCCGGGTCACCGCCCGGGTCGCTGGCGAGGACCAGCATCGACCGCTCGGCGACCCGACGGCTCCACGCCGCCGGGATCCGATGACCCTGCCCCAGGTTGCCGGCATCCGACGACCCTGGCCCGGTGACCGCCATCGGACGGTCGCGCGCCGGGCGTGCGTCGCGGGTCAGCTGTCGCGGTCGCTGACCACCTCGAGCGCGGCTCCGAGGCTCGGCGCCGCTGCCCGGGCGAGTTCCTCGGCGTGCTCCCGGTCGGCGCCGGCCGCCACCACGATCCTCGCCCGGTCGGGTTCCAGCGAGGCTCGGACGATCGCAGACCGGGCCCGCACGGCCTCGTAGGCCGCGATCGCGTCGGTGGGGACGGTGCCCTGGTGGTCGGTCTGGACCACGAGCCCGGGTCGCCCGCCGGACGCCGTGCCGACCTTCACGTCCGTCACGTCCGACAGTGGCTGGTGGCGGTCGCCGTCGGCGACCATGTCCTTGAAGATGGCCAGCGCGGCACCGGCATCGCGGCTGATGATCTCGATCCGCCAACCGTCGCCGTCCTTACTGGACACGTCGTCGATGTCGGCGCCCGTCACCCGGTCGTCGGCGGCCAGTGACCGCCACAGCGTGACCGTTTCGGTGGCACGTTCCCGGTCGGCGACGACGATGAAGGTGATCCCGTCCGCCGCGATCTGGCCGGTGACGTTGTCGTGGGCGGCGACGTACTTCCGCATTTCCTCCGCCAGTCCGGCCACCCGGTCGGCCGGGGTGCCGTCCCCGACGGTCAGCGTGCCGGTCGCGGTACCGAGGAAGGGAAGTGTGTTGTTCTTCGTGGTCTGGACGTCCACGACGTCCGGCGTACCGGCCCAGTCCTCGGCGAAATCGGCGGCGAGCGCGGAGCCCTTGTCGATGGCGCACCCCGTCAGCAGGCTCAGGCCCAGCATGATCCCGATGATCGGCATGAACCGCAGCCGGTGACTTCCGCTCAACGTCGTCTCCTTGGTCATCGATGAGCCGGCCGACGTCGACCCGCCCAGGATCGGGGTGCGTAGTCGTGGCCGGTTACACCCCGACTGTCACCGGATCAGTGCACGTTGGAGGGTAGTGGGGCGACCCGGGTCGTCGGATGAGGGCTTTGACGGTGGTCAGCGAGTACGGAGCAGGTTGACAAAGGCGCGCCAGGCCGACGGGTCGAAGTTCAGCGCCGGCCCGCTCTGGTCCTTTGAGTTTCGGACCAGCACCCGGCCCGGCAGATTGTCGGCGACCTCGACGCAGTTGCCGCCGATGTCGCCGCTGCGGCTGCTCTTGCGCCACCGGATGCCGGGGGTTGTCGGTTCAGCCATGGTGGACCTCCGTGCGGATCGTGTCGATGAGGTGTCGGGACTGGTGTTCGTCGAGGGCGAGGGCGTCGAGGCTGGCCCAGATCCGTCGGTACGCGTCGACCTCGGTCATCTCGTCGGGATAGAGCGCCCCGGTGAGGAACTCGCGGTAGACGAGGGACGACGGCCCGGCGCTGCTCCCATCGTCGGCTGGCAACACGGCGGTCGGCCCGTCGTCGGGTGACGGGACGACGGACGGGTCGGGTGCTCCGTTGTCGGGTGGGAAGTCGAGCAGGGTGAACGCTCCGGCGACGGTGCCGTGGTGGGCGCCGGCGGCGAGTGGGACGACCCGGATCGAGACGTACGGCAGCTCGGACGCCTCGCCCAGTCGCCGGAGCTGACCGGCCATGATGGCGGGTCCGCCGACGAGCCGCAGCAGTACCGCCTCGGTGAGGATGACGTCGAGGCGGGGCGGTGGCGGCGAACCTCGTCGGAGCAGGTGTTGGCGGTGCAGGCGTACCTCGATCAGGCGGTCTCGTTATCACGTAATTATCGGCCTGCCCCAGCAGGCCACCGTTTACCGGATCATGGCCGGGGTGGGGCCGCCGGGCAGGGCTGGTCACCAGGGGCCGCGATTCGGGGTACGGGTGGTCGCGGCGGCACGCCGTTCCTGCTCGTTGAGGTAACACCGGGTGTGCCGGGTCTGCCACTGGCACAACCCTTGGCGGATCCGTTCCGCCTCGGCGCGGGCGATTGACTCCGAGCGCAGTACCTGGTCGAGTTCGTCGGCGACCTGCCGCAGGTAGGCGTACACCTCGTCGGGGTCGAGGCCGCGCCACCGGCGGCCGAACGTCTTGGCGCGGACCTGGTAGGACCGGATCCGCTGCCCGACCCCGATACAACATCGGAGCGCTGTTGCTGGTCACCCTCATCATCGGTTTCCTTTCACAGGGTCGACGGCGCCGAGGCGGGCGGGGGCGTCCACCGCCGCTTCCGGATGCGGCGCCGGCCGGTGGCCCGGCACCCGCCCCGGGCCAGTACGGGCCCCCTGGCCACCCGCAGGGGGTGAGGTGGCCAGGGGGAGTCACGGTCAGGCGGGTACGCCGGTGATCCGATCGGTGTACGACGCCAGCGCGCCGACCGCCTCGGTCAGGTTTCCGGTGAGCAGGCCGAGGTGTTCGGCCGCCTGCGACCAGTCGTCGGCGACGCCGACGATCCGCAGCCGCGGGTCGTCGGTCTCCCGGAGCTGCCGTTCGGCGTCGCGGAGCCGGCTGGGGAGCCCGGCGAGCCGTTCGGCGGCCTCGGCAAACCGGGTACGCGACTCGTCCAGCGAGCCGACGACCCGGCCGATGCTCGTCACGTCACCGCCGCCGATCTGGTCCCACAGTCGGGCCAGCCCACTGCCGAGCAACTGCTCGACGTGACTGGCCGGGTCCAGGGCCTCCTCGCCGCAGCGACGCGCCTGACGCAGCTCCGGATGCATCGACCCGGCGCCGGCCCGGCCGAGCAGCACGGCCGCCGCCGCCACCGTCAGGTACACCTCCCGCAACTCGCCGCAGACCCGTTCCGCGGCCCACGCCGCAGCTTCCGCACCCGTCGGTACGTCTGTCGTCGCCGCTTCCGGCACTGTCACGCCGCTCTCCTTCACGTTCATGCGGCTCATGGGTGCTCACGAGATCCGGATGCGACTGGGCGGGATCAGCTGGTAGCGCGTCTACGCGATCACGTCGCACCGGTCTTTCCCGGCACCGATCGCCGAGCTGCAACAGGGCAAGGTGTGGCGTGCCTCGGACGTCGAGAAGTGGACTTCAAAGTACCGACCGGAGCTTGCCGGCCCAGGGCGACGAGGAGTAACCAGCGCTACGACGGGTCCACGTGCGAGGTCAGCAGAAGGTGCCTTCGCCGCTGGGAGGCCGGCCCCGCCCGTCCGGCGGCGGACCACCGTCCCACCAGTCGCCGAGGGTGTGGCGGAAGCTCTCCCGGAGGTGCCCCGGGAGCACGTCGACGAACAGGTCACGCGGCAGTGGTGTGGGCTCCTGCCGGGTCAACCCGATGAGCAGCGGCCGGACCCGCTCCGCAGCATAGGCGGCCAGCTTGTGGTGACCGTCGAGCAGGTAGCGCACCTCTCCGCCGGCCGGGCTGATCGTGACGGCGGCCGGCCGTACCCCGTTGGCGATCCGACCCCGGTACGCCGCCACGGTCGTCCCGTCCGGTGGCGGCCACGGACCCGTGGTGATGATCGCGTCGCCGTCCAACGGGAGGTACCAGGACCGGACGCCACGCTTCCCGGGGTCCACGACGACGGTTTCGGACCATTTCGGCGCGCTCACCGTGACGACGTACCGGCCGCGGGCGAGTAGCCGGGTGAACGGCTCCAGCGGCTCGACCAGCAGGCCGTGGACCTCGCCGCTACGGCGGTCGACCCGCAGGTAGAGCAGGCTCGCGAAGCTGTTGCCGAGCACGTCGACCACCCCGACGCCGTCGCGTACGTCGATCGGCCTGCCCCGCATCCGGGCAAGGGTAGTGTGTCGCGCCCCTTTTCGGCTGTTCAACGGGGCGTGGGTGGGGCCGCGCCGGCGCGGGCCATCCGTCGACGGGTCGCGTCGTAGCCGAGCACGAAGACGAAGACCGCCATAATCAACGCCAGCAGGGCGGCCAGCGGCACCCACGCCGTCAACGACACGTACCAGTACAGCCACCACGGTGCGGTCAGCAGCGTCGCGCCGATCAGCAGCGCCGTGCCCACCGACTCGGCCAGGCCGCCCAGTCCGGCCAGCCAGTTCTGCACCGCGTACGACACGGCGCAGGTCAGCACGGCGAGCCCGCCGACGGCCGCCCAGCGACGGCCGAGCAGCGCGGCCAGTCCCAGACCGATGACCGCGAACAGTGCGACGCCCGCCGCCGCGCACAGCACCGTGGCGATCACCGACGGGCTGGTCAGGGTCAGTTCGCGCACCTCGACCCCGGACCGGCGCAGGTTGTCCGGGACCCAGTGGTTGGCGACGTACGGCCGCGCGTACGGCAACACCACAGCGAGGTCGACCACGGCGAGAATCAACCCGAAGAGTGCCGCGACGGCTGCCTTCGCCACCATGAGCGGCCCGGGGTCGTCCGGCAGGGCCGGTGGCGTCGCAGGCGGCATGGAACGCCGCGCCGTCGAGCGGGTCCGCAACCGTGGTTCGCCCACCAGCAGAAACCCACCGACCGTCAGCGCGACCAGTTGGGCCCAGCCGAGACCGGAGGTGCACACCGCCCGCACGTCGGCCTCGTACGCTGCGAGCTGCTGACCGGGGCCCTGCGGATCCTGGTAGATGTACGACATGTACGCGTCTGCGTTGACCGGCAGCATGGCCAGGCCGACGACGGCGACCAGCGGGGGCAGGATCCACAGTGGCCAGCGGCGGAGGAGCCCGCGAAGTTCCTGTCGGAACAGTTCTCGCATGGTCGTCGACGGTGCCGATTTCCTGCCACGACTGAGGTGGCCAAACGGCTACAACGGGGTCACGATTCGCCGGAATGTCGGCGGCGTGCCCCGGCCCACGGCGGCGACAGTGGTGATCCGGCGGCCGTGGCACTACACGGCACCCTGCCCGCCGGGGTGGGACCGGGAGTGTGTCGCGGTCAGCCGCGCTTGGCCAGTTCGACGAAGGCGCGCCAGGCCGTCGGCTCGAAGGTTAGTGCCGGGCCAGCCTGGTCCTTCGAGTCCCGGACCAGCACCCGGCCCGGCAGGTTGTCGGCGACCTCGACACAGTTGCCACCGTTGGAGTTGCTGCGCGTCGCCTTTCGCCACACCGGGTTCATAGCTCGCTCGCCATCCTCAGGATCAGGTCCCGGGACAGGTCCCGGGGCAGTGCCACCGAGCGTATCGCCTCCCAGGTGCGAGCCATCGCGGCGAGTCGATCCGGATCGGTGATCACCTTGCCGTCCAGCGGGTCCTCCAGGTAGGCCACCTCGCCCTCACCGGGGACGGAGGCCAGCACGAAGTTTCCGGTCAGCCCGGCGTAGAAGCCGGCGGACCGGGGCACCACGTGCACAGAAAGTCGGGGCTGCCGCGACATCTGGGCGAGGTGGGCCAACTGCTCCCGCATGATGGCCTGGTCGCCGCGCAGCAGCGCACACTCGTCGACGGTGAAGGTGCAGACCGGAGGCTTCTCCTGGCCGAAGACCGCCGTCTGCCGCTCCAACCGGATCGCCAGGTGCCGTTCGACCTCGTCCGGGGTGTGCAGGCCGACGGCGAGCACGGCTCGGGCGTACGCCTCGGTCTGGAGCAGGCCCGGCACGTAGGTCGGCTCGTGAGACCGGAGCGCAGCTGCGTCCCGCTCCAGTTCCGGCCACGGCCGGAACCACTCCGGCGGCCCCATCTTCCGTACGTCGAGGGCGAGCCCCTGGATCAGGTCGCCGCTGCCGAAGAACTCGTCCAGGCTCCGTGCGGTGTCCTCCACCGGCACCAGCCGGGCCGTCTCGAACTTGGCGATCAACGACGTGCTCACGTTGAGCTGCTCGGCCACCCGTTCCTGGGTGAGACCGCCTTTGGCCGCGCGCAGATATTTCATGACTCGCGGAAGACCGTTGTTAGCCACCATTCTTGATCTTTCTCCTCACGACGTGCCCGGATGAGTGCCTGAATGCTGTCCGCTGCTCATCTTCCATCAATCACCGTCAACGGTCCAGGGTGGAGTTCAGCGGAACCGCTCGGATCCGGTGGGCCCGACAAAGGACGGGCGGAACCGCGCGGGGGCCGTCGCAGTCCCCCCCCTCGCCCGAGGCGGCCCCCGCTTCCATATCTCCCCAGGAAGGAATTCCCGAGATGAGACTGCCGCGATTGAGATCGGGCAACCCGCACCGGCGCGACTGGCGATGCCTGTGGCGACACTGCCGGTGCGGCTGGCACGGATACCCCTGCCCCGACTCGCTCGGCCAGACACCCTCGCTGACCCCGCCGACCAGCCCCGGCCCCGGAACCCCGTCCCTGCCGGCCGTACGTCGACGGTCACCGAACACCGGCCCGACGTGGAACACCAGGTCCGCAACCCGGAAACGGACCGGCGCCTGCCAGGACGCCAGGTGAACGATTCGAGGAAAGGCTGAAGCTGCTCCGGTCAGCACAATGGAAACCCGTAGGAACATTGAGGAACACGGGGCAACTTCGAGGAACTCTGAGGAATCAAGAGGAACTGAGAGGAACTGAGAGGAACAACTTCCGGCCATGAACGGACAGCCGTCACACGTACCCAGACGCCCGAGCTGGCTCTGCCGAATCTGCGAAACCGAATGGCCCTGCCTGACCGCCCGCAGCCTGCTTCCGATCGAATACCACGCCGACCCGCTGGCGCTGCGGGTCTACCTCGGTCTGGTGCTCTACGAGGCGACCGAAGACCTCTACCGGCTGCACCCGAATCCCGGGCCGGACCCGGCCGAACTGCACGCCCGCTTTCTCGGCTGGGTGGATTCCCGACAGGGGAGCTAGCTTCGGTCGGCCGCCGACCGGACGTGCCGGTGACCGTCGAGCGGGAACGGCGGGTGGGCCGGCACGACCCGGTCGAACCGGTAGCCGGCCTTCTCCGCCACCCGGCAGGAGGCGACGTTGTCCACCTGGTGCAGCAGTTCGAGACAGCGCAGACCGTCAGCGGTGAACGTCTCGAACGCCCAACGGGTCAACACCTCCAGGGCGCGGGACGCCACGCCCTGACCCCGGGCGGCCGCCGCCGTCCAGTAGCCGACCCCGGCAGAGCCGCTGGCCAGATCCGGCGCCTTGAGCGCCACGTTGCCGACCAGCCGCCCCGCCCCGGCGCCCGAATCGTCGACCACCGCGAAGCTGAACCGTTTCCCGCTCTCCCAGCCGTCCCACTGCAGTTCCAGCCAGCGTCGCGCGTCGTCGACGTCGGTCACCCGGAACTGGCTGAAACGGCGCTGCACCGGATCCCGGTACGCCTCGATCAGCGACTCGACGTCCCCGTCGGTCCACTGGCGGAGCAGCAGGGCCGGGGCGGCCGGTGTCGCCGCGACCCGCAGCGACACCGGCTCCACTCGTACGGTCACGCGGCGAGGCGACGCCGCGACACCTCGGCGAGCGCCACCGCCGCCGCCACGCTGGCGTTCAACGACTCGACCTCGGAGACCATCGGAATGCTGATCCGCAGATCACAGGTCTGCCCGACCAGCCGGGACAGGCCGCGACCCTCGGAACCGACCACCACCACGAGCGGGCCGACCGCCGCCTCCAGGTCGTACAGGTCGGTTTCGCCGTCGGCGTCCAGGCCGACCACCAGGAAACCTGACTGCTGGGCCAGCTTCAGTGCCCGGGTCATGTTGGTGACCTGGCTGACCGGCACCCGGGCCGCCGCGCCGGCGCTGGTCCGCCAGGCGGTCGCGGTGATCCCGGCGGCCCGCCGCTCGGGTACGAAGACCCCCTGCGCGCCGAACGCCGCCGCCGACCGGATCACCGCACCGAGGTTGCGTGGGTCGGTGATCCCGTCCAGGCCCACCAGCAGCGGCGACGGCTGCTCCATCGCCACCGACACCATGTCCTCGAACGCCTCGTAGGCGAACGGCGGCACCTGCAACCCGAGACCCTGGTGCAGCACACCACCGGTCATCCGGTCCAGCTCGGCTCGGCTCACCTCGAGGATGGCGATGCCCCGGTCGGCCGCCGTCCGGACCGCCTCGTTCACCCGGTCGTCCATGTCGATGCCCTGGGCGACGTACAACGCGGTCGCCGGCACCGCCGTGCGCAGCGCCTCCACCACCGGGTTCCGGCCGACCAGCAGCTCGGCGGCCTCCCGGCCCGGGGTGCCCTTGCGACCGGGCGCGACCCGGGGCCCGGAGCGCGGTGCCGGCTTGCCGCCGGTACGCCCGGCGGTCGCCGCGCCGCGACCGGCGCTGACCCCCCGACGGGTGCCCTTGCCCCAGGTGGTGTCCTTGCTGCCCGGCACACCGACCTTCGGCGCCCGGCCCTCCTCGGCGGCGGCCCGGCGTTCCTTCTCCTGCTTCCAGGCGGTCCGCTGCGGCAGCTTCTCGGTGCCCGAGTACGCCTTGTGCCAGGGCCGTTCGTCGGCGGGCAGGGTCTTGCCCCGACCGGCGAGACTGCCCCGGTTCTTGCCGCCGGAACCGACCGTGGACCCCTTCTTCGGGGTGACCCGACGGCCACGACGTTGCGAGTTTCCGGGCATCAGTCCTGTTCTCCGATCGTCCAACGAGTGCCCTGCGGGGTGTCCTCGACCACCACGCCGGCATTTTTGAGCTGGTCGCGCACCGCGTCCGCGGCGGCCCAGTCCTTCCGGGCCCGGGCCTGCGCCCGCTGCTCGATCGCCAACGCGACCAGCGCGTCGACGACCCCCCGCAGCTCACCATCCTGCCCGCCGCCGTCCCAGGCCGGGTCGAGGGGGTCGAGACCGAGTACGTCGAGCATCGCCCGGACCTCGGCCAACGCCGCCGCCGTCGCCTGGTCGTCGCCGCCGGTCAGCGCGACCTGCCCCTGCTTCACGCTCTCGTGCAGCACGGCGAGCGCGGCGGAGGTGTTCAGGTCGTCGTCCAGGGCGGCGCCGAAGGCGTCCGGCAGCGCGCCGGGCTTGCCGGCCCCGACCCGGTCCGCCGCCCGCCGGACGAAGCCCTCCACCCGCCGGTACGCCACCGCAGACTCGCCCAGCGACTCGTCCGAGTAGTCGATCCGGGACCGGTAGTGCGGGGCGACCAGGTAGTAGCGCAGCTCCGCCGGCCGGACCCCGAGCCTGGTGACGTGGTCGAGGTCGATCACGTTGCCCAGCGACTTGCTCATCTTGGCCTCGCCGAGGTTGAGCAGCCCGTGGTGCACCCAGTAGCGGGCGAACGGCAGCCCGGCGGCCCGGGACTGGGCCTGCTCGTTCTCGTGGTGCGGGAAGGTCAGGTCGAGCCCGCCGCCGTGGATGTCGAACTCGGCGCCGAGGTAGCGCCAGCACATCGCCGAGCACTCGATGTGCCAGCCGGGACGCCCGGGGCCCCACGGGGACGGCCAGACCGCGTCGGCCGGCTCCTCCGGCTTGGCACCCTTCCAGAGCGCGAAGTCCCGGACGTCCCGTTTGCCGCGCTCGTCGACCTCGCCGGTGCTCTGGGTGGCGTCCGGGTCCTGCCCGGAGAGGACGCCGTACTCCGGGAACGACCGGACGTCGAAGTAGACGTCGCCGGAACCGTCCTGCGCCGGATAGGCGTGCCCGTTCGCGATCAACTTCTTGATCAGCTCGTGCATCTCCGGGATGTGCCCGGTCGCCCGTGGCTCGTACGTCGGCGCCAGCACGTTCAACGACCGGTACGCGGCGCCGAGGATGACCTCGTTGGCGTACGCGATGGACCAGAACGGCCGCTGCTGCTCAAGCGCCTTGGTCAACACCTTGTCGTCGACGTCGGTGATGTTCCGGACGAACGTCACCTGGAAGCCGCCGTGCAGCAGCCACCGGCGCAGCACGTCGTAGTTGACCCCGGATCGAAGGTGCCCGATGTGCGGCCCGGACTGGACAGTGAGACCACACAGGTAGATCCCCACCCTGCCGGCGTGCAGGGGGACGAAGTCCCGCACCGATCGGGTGGCGGTGTCATACAGGCGTAGCGTCACCGTACAAGGGTACCGGGTGCGTCGAAGGGCCTTCGTCTATCGCTCACGGCCGCGCCGGACCGACGGACACCTCCCGGTACGACCGGGCTGCCTCTCGTACGCTGCCTGGTGTGGTGACGGCGGCGAACGGGATGCCACCGGCGGCGGACGGGACCGCCGGCCGGGGCGGTGGCGAGACGGCCCAGACCCTGGACCGTGGCCTGCGGCTGCTGCACCTGGTCGCCGAGGCGACCGGCGGGCTGACCGTCACCGAGGCGGCGGCCCGGCTCGGCGTCGGGCGGACGGTGGTCTACCGGCTGCTCGGCACCCTCACCGAACACGGCATGCTCCGCCGGGACGCGGCCGGCCGGCTGCACCTCGGCGCCGGGCTGCTGCACCTGGCCCGGCGGGCCCAGCCGCTGCTCGCCGACGGGGCGCTGCCGGCACTGCGCCGACTGGCCGAGCAGACCGGCGCGACGGCACACCTGACCGTGGTCGACGGCGGCGAGGGGATGGCGTTGGCGGTCGTCGAGCCGAGCTGGACGGCGTTCCACGTGGCGTACCGGACCGGTGCCCGGCACCCGCTGGAGCGGGGTGCCGCCGGACGCGCGATCCTGGCCGGTCGGCTCGGCCGGTCCGAGCCGGTGGCGAGCAGCGGTGAACTGCAGGCCGGCGCGTACGGGGTGGCCGCACCGGTGCTCGGCGTCGCCGGGCTGGAGGCGAGCGTCGGCGTGGTCGCCCTCGCCCCGCTGGACGTCGGGGCGGTCGGCGCCCGGGTCGCGGTCGCCGCCGCCGAGATCACCGCCGCGCTCGCCTGACCCGACCGTTCCCCCCGGCCGGCGAACCGGGACTCGGCGCGGGCACCTTCCTGGCGCCGGGCATTCGCCAGGCGGCGAGCACCGCCGGGAACCCGGCGAGCCGGAACTCAGCGCCAGGCGGCGAGCACCGCCGGCAACTCGGCGAGGGACCGGATCTCGGCGTCCGGCCGCAGGCCGGCCGGCCGGGGACGGGCGTCCCGGTTGAGCCAGACCGCGCGCAGCCCGGCCGCCTGCGGTGCCCGTACGTCGTGCTCGGGCGAGTCGCCGACGTAGACCAGGGCGGCCGGGTCGGCGGTGGCGGCCGAGGCGACGGCGGCGAAGAAGGCCGGGGCGGGCTTCTTCGGCACCCCGGCCTGGTGTGCGTAGATCTCGAAGGAGAACTGGGCGGCCAGCCCGCACCGGTCGGCCCGGCTGTTGCCGTTCGTCGCGTACCCCAGGGTGTACGACCGGCGCAGCGCGGCCAGCGCCGGCAACGCGTCGTCGAACGGCCGGGTCAGCGCGAACCGGCGGGCGAAGAAGAGTTCGAGGATCCGGTCCGCCTCACCGGCGAGCCCGACCCGGTCGAGTGACCGGACGAACGCGGCCCGCCGGATCTCCACGATCGGATCCGCCGGCCGCGCGGCGAAGAGTGCGGCGAAGTCGGCCCGCAGGTCCGCGACCGAGACGTCGTCCGCCGCCGGGGTCAGCCGCCGCAGCTCCGCCAGTACGGCAATCAGCCCGCCGTCCACCGCCGGGTCCAGGTCGAGCAGGGTGTGGTCGGCGTCGAAAACCACGGTGGTCAGCACCCGCGAAAGGGTAGTCCCGGGGTCAGGGGGCGCGTCATCCGGAATAGTCCCCGGTCAGGGGTGCGTCATCCGGAGCACGTTCAGCGCCTCGTCGAGCTGTTCCTCGGTGAGCCGGCCGTCCTCGACGTGCCCGCGTTCGAGCACCACCGCCCGGATCGTCATCTCCTTGGCCAACGCCTCCTTGGCGATCGACGCGGCCTCGTCGTACCCGAGGTAGCGGTTGAGCGGGGTGACGATCGACGGCGAACCCTCGGCGTACGACAGGCAGACGTCGACGTTCGCGACCAGGCCGACCACGCAGCGGTCGGCGAGCAACCGGCTCCCGGCGGCCAGCAGCCGGATCGACTCCAGGACGTTGCGGGCCAGCACCGGCAGCATCACGTTCAGTTCGAAGTCGCCCTGGGAGCCGGCGAAGGCGACGGTGGCGTCGTTGCCGATCACCTGGGCGCAGAGCTGCCGGACCGACTCGCAGACCACCGGGTTCACCTTGCCCGGCATGATCGACGACCCGGGCTGGAGGTCGGGGATCTGGAGCTCACGCAGGCCGGCGCGGGGGCCGGAACCCATCCACCGGATGTCGTTGGCGATCTTGTAGAGCCCGACCGCGTACGTCCGCAGCTGCCCGGAGACCTCGACCAGCCCGTCCCGGGCGCCCTGCGCCTCGAAGTGGTTGCGGGCCTCGGTCAGCGGCAGCCCGGTCATCTCCCGCAGCTTCTCGATCACCTTCGGCGCGAAGCCGGCCGGGGTGTTGATGCCGGTGCCGACGGCGGTCCCGCCGAGCGGCAGTTCGGCGAGCCGGGGCAGGCAGCTCTCCAGCCGTTCGATGCCGTACTGCACCTGGGTGGCGTAGCCGGAGAACTCCTGGCCGAGCGTGACCGGGGTGGCGTCCATCAGGTGGGTCCGCCCCGCCTTCACCACCTCGGCGAACTCGTCCACCTTGGACTCGAGGGTGAACTGCAGGTGCCGCAACGCGGGCAGCAGGTCGTGCACCACCGCCTGGGTGGCGGCCAGGTGGATCGAGGACGGGAAGACGTCGTTGCTGGACTGCGCGGCGTTCACGTCATCGTTCGGATGCACCTCCCGACCCAGCTCCCGGGCGGCCAGGGTGGCGATCACCTCGTTGGCGTTCATGTTGGACGAGGTGCCGGAGCCGGTCTGGAAGACGTCGATCGGGAACTGGTCGTCGTAGCCGCCGTCGGCCACGTGCGCCGCCGCGGTCGCGATCGCCTCGGCGACGTCCGCGCCGATCACCCCCAGCTCGGCGTTGGCCTGGGCGGCCGCCCCCTTGATCTGGGCCAGCGCCTTGATGTGCGCCGGTTCCAGTCCGCGTCCGGAGATCGGGAAGTTCTGCACCGCACGCTGGGTCTGGGCCCGCCACAGCGCCTCGGCGGGCACCTCGACCTCGCCCATCGTGTCGCGTTCGATCCGGTAGCCGGTCGCCTCTGAAGTGCTCACGGATCCATCCTGCCCCGAGCCGCGCCGGATCGCAGATGATCCCCGCCACCCGCCGGACCACGGCCGAAGCCCGCCACCCGCCGCCATCCACCGGCCGCGGGTCTGCCCCGCCCCGTGCCGGCGCTCAGCGCCGGCTCGCCGGAACCGGCTCGTCCAGCTCCGCCAGTCGGCGGCGGACGACCGCCGCCTCCGCCAGCTCCAGGTCGTCGTACGTGACCAGCGCCTGCTCCCAGTACCGTCGCGCGGTCGCCGGATCGTCGTCCACCAGGCAGCCGGCCAGACCGTCGAGCGCCCGGGCCCGCTCCAACGGATAGCGGGCCACGATCGGGTCGGCGAGCACCCGCTCGTGCATCCGGGTCGCGCCCGGCACGTCACCCAACAGGAGCAGGGTGCTGCCCAGCGAGTTGTACAACTCGACCAGCCGGGCCCGGTCGCCGATGTCCTGGACGAACGCCAACGCCGCCTGGTGCATCGCCAGCGCCTCCGCCGGCCGACCGAGACCGGCCAGCACCAGCCCGAGACCGTGCCGTCCCTCGGCCTCGCCGTACCGGTTGCCATTGCGCCGGCTCAACGCCAGTGCGGCGACGAGCAACCGGTACGCCGGCCGGTGGTGGCCGAGCCGGGCCCGGACCACCCCCAGGTTGACCAGCGCGGTGTCGAACGTGAACCCCTGGTCCGCCCGCCGGGCCAGGGTGACGTGCCGCCGTCCCCAGTACAGGGCGGCGCGGTACCGGCCCAGTTTCAGGTTCGCGTCGGTGATCGCCGAGAGGGCGTGGCTGATCCCGGTCAGGTCGCCGATCCTCCGCCGCAGACGCAGCCCCGCCGCGCAGTGCGCCAACGCCGTCTCCGGCTGGTTCAGGTGCACGTACGGGAGGGAGAGGTTCAGCCGTACCCGGGCCTGCCCTGGCAGGTCCCCGTCGCGCTCGTACTGCTCCAGCGCGGCGAGCAACTGATCGACCGCCTCCTGGTGTCGACCCATCCGGAAGTAGCCGCTGGCCAGGTAGTTGCGCATCGCGGTGGCCGCCGGCTGGTCGGCCAGCCGCTGCGCCGCCGCCAGCCCCCGGGTGTGCGTCTCGACCAGGTCGTCGTGGTACCCGCCGACGTAGAACAGCCGCCAGGCCGCCCGGGCGATCGACCAGACGTACCGGTCCTCGCCGATGCTCTCCGCGAAGCGGACCGCCGCCACCACGTTCTGCCGTTCCGCCTCCAGCCGCCGCAACCCGACGGTGGGCGGTGCCAACAGGTCCGGGCGGCGGGGCTGAGCGAGCCGGAACGCGTGCAGTCCGTCCGCCGCCTCCTGCGGTCCGGTCGCCACCGCCCCCAGGTGCAGGTAGTGGTCGAGCAGCCCGATCGCCGCCTCCGCCCGTTCCTCCGCCGGCCCGGCGGCGGCCAGCGACGCGGCGTACTCGCGGACCAGGTCGTGGAAGCGGAAGCGGCCGGCGGCCGGTTCCTCCACCAGGTGCCAGTCGACCAGCCGGTCGAGCAGGTCGGTCGCCTCGGCCAGCGGCAGCCCGGTGAGCGCGGCGGCGGCGTACCCGTCGAAGCTCTCCCCCGGATGCAGGCCGAGCAGCCGGAACATCCGCTGCGCCGGGGCGGGCAGATGTGTGTACGACAGCGCGAAGGCGCTCTGCACGGACCGGTGTTCGGCGGCGAGCTGTGCCAACGCGGACCGGTCCGGGCGCAGCCGCTCGGCGAGGTCGGCGACCCGCCAGCTCGGCCGGTGGGCCAGCCGGGCGCCGGCCAGCCGGATCGCCAGCGGCAGGTGGCCGCAGCGCCGTACCACCGCCTCCGCCGCCTCCGGCTCGTCCCGTACCCGGTCGCCGGCCACCCGGCTCAGCAGCTCCACCCCCTCGGCGGTGGTGAACAGCCGCAGCGGCTCCGGCCGGATGCCGTCCAGGCCGAGCAGCCGACGCCGGCTGGTGATCAACGTCAGGCAGTTCGCGGTCGCCGGCAGCAACGGGGACACCTGGTCGGTACCGCTCGCGTTGTCGAGCACCAGCACCGTACGCCGGGTGGCCAGCTCGTCGTGCCAGAGCCGGATCCGGTCGTCGAGATCGGCGGGTATCGCGGCCGCCGGTACGCCGAGCTGCCGCAACAGGGTGACCAGCGCGGCCGCCGGCTCCACCGGGGTACGGTCGCTGTCGCCGTGCAGGTCGACGAAGAGCTGGGCATCCGGATAGTACGGCCGCAGCAGGCTCGCCACGTGCACCACGAACGTCGTCTTGCCACTGCCGGCCATCCCGTCCACCACGTACGGCGCGGTGGCAGCCCGGTCCTGACCCCGCTCCCCTGCACCGTCGCCGTGGCCGGCGGCCGCCAGCAGTCGACGGACCGTCTCCTCGTGTCCGGTGAAGTCGCCGACCGCCCGGGGCAGGTGGTGCACCGGCGGCCTCGGCCGTACGGTGGCGAGGGTGGTCAGCGGCGTGGCCGGCGCCCCGGGCGGCACCACCTCGTCGGTGAGGATCTGCTGGTGCAGTTCGCGCAGCTGGCGGCCGGGTTCGAGGCCCAGCTCGTCACTGAGCAGCCGCCACCCCTCCCGGTAGACGCCCAACGCCTCGGCCGGTCGGCCCGCCTGGTGGAGTGCCCGCATCAGCTGGGCCCGGCTCCGCTCCCGCAGCGGGTACGCGGCCACCAGATCGGTCAGCTCGACGACCAGGTCGTTCGCCATGCCGAGCCGGAGTTCCACCTCGACGCACTCCTCGAGGACGGTGATCCGCTGCTCGCCGAGGAAGGCCGCCGCGCGGCGGATCACCTCGCTGTCGAAGCCGGGCAGCGCCGGGCCCCGCCACAGGGCCAGCGCCGAGCGGTAGGTCTCCCTGGTCTCGGCCCAGCGGTGGTCCGTGGCGGCGAGCCGGGCCGCGGCGACCAGTCGGTCGAAGACCTGGACGTCCAGCTCGTCCGGGCCGACCTCGACCCGGTAGCCGGCCGGTCCGGTGACGATCCGCTCGCCGGTCACCCCGGCCTCGGCGATCGACCGACGCAGCCGCGACACGCAGGTCTGCAGTTGCCCACGGGCGGTGGCCGGCGGGTCGACGCCCCAGACCGCGTCGATCAGCTCGTCGACCGGCACCACCCGGCCGGCGTGCAGCAGGAGCACGGCCAGCACGGTCCGGTCCCGGCCGGCCGTCACCGCCGTTTCGCTCCCGCCCACCCGCAGCGGGCCCAGTATGCCGAACCGCACCTCAGCCGTTACCTCTCGACGCGCCCAGTGAGTCGTCCAGGTCCTGCAGCCGGGCCAGCACCTCGTGCTGGTCCGGCGACTCGACCTGAACCAGCAGGGCCAGTGCCCGGGTCCAGTACGACCGCGCGGCGTCCGGGTCGGTCGGCCGGAGGCAGGCCGCGATGCCGTCCAGGGCCCGGGCCTGCTCGTACCGGAACTGGATCCGGGTCGCGGTCTGCAGGGCCTGCTGGTGCAGCGCCAGCGCGGCGGCGACCTCCCCGAGATCCCGCAGCGCCCGACCCAGCAGGTTCCGGGCGGCGCACTCCCCACCCCGGTCCCCGGCGTCCCGCATCGCGACGAGCGCGGCCCGGTGCCGCCGCACCGCCTCGGCGGGACGCCCCCGGGCCCGTTCCACCGCACCAAGCTCGTTGAGCAGGTCCGCCTCGGCGAACGGGTTGTCCAACGTCCGCAGTATCCGCAACGCCACCCGCATCCGGCGCACCGCCCGGTCGTGGTCGCCGCGCCGGCCGTACACCGCGCCGATCGCGCCGAGGCTGTCCGCCACCAGCCCGATCCTGCCGTGTTGCCGGGCCAGGAAGAGCCGGCTGCGCAACACCCGCAGCGCCTCCGGGTAGCGGCCCAGAAGCAGGTAGCCGGCGCCCAGGTTGGTCAGCGCGTTCGGCAGGCTGTGCCAGTCCTCGGTCTGCCGGGCCAACACCAGCCCCAGTTCGAGGTGCTGCACCGCCTCCCGGGTCCGGCCGAGCATGATCAGCGGCAGGCCGAGGTTCACCGTCGCCATCGACTGGCCGGCGACGTCGCCGAGCCGCTGCCAGATCTCGATGACCACCCGCAGCGAGTCCGCCGACCGCTGGAACTCACCCCGGCGGAAGTACGCCGAGGCCAGGTAGTTGTGCATGGTGGCGACCCCGGCGTCGTCGCCGAGCGCCTCCGCGGCCCGCAGCCCGTCGGTGTGGGCCTGGATCAGCTCGTCGAGGTGGCCACCGACGTACAGCTGTCGCCAGTTGGCCCGGGCCAGCCGCCAACCGTACCGGTGCAGGCCCTGTTCGATCGCGAGGCTGACCAGCGGGACCAGGTTGGTGCGTTCCGCCTCCAGCCAGGCGCGCCCCTCCCGGGCGGCCGGGACGACCAGGTCCGGCCGGGCCGGCTGCCCCGGGATCACCGTCCGCAGGTTCCTCGTCGGCTCGAAGGTCTGGCTGATCTCGACCGCGGTGTACAGGCAGAAATCGAGCAGGGCGAGCGCCGCCTCCGCCCGCTCCGCGCCGGTGCCGCTGACCGCGAGCAGCTCGACGGCGTACTCCCGGACCAGGCCGTGCAGCCGGTAGCGGCCGGCGTCCAGTTCGTCGACCAGGTGGGCGTCGACCAGCTCGTCGAGGTGCTCCCGGGCCACCAGCAGCGGCAGCCCGGTCAGCGCCGCCACCGCGTACCGGTCGAACCGCTCACCCGGATGCAGGCCCAGCAGCCGGAACGTCCGCTGCACCGGCTCCGGCAACTGGGCGTACGACAGGGCGAAGGCGTCCGCCAGGGTGCGGTGCTCGACCGCGAACTCGGCCAGCACCGGCCGGTCCGACTCGGCGAGTCGCTCCACCAGGTCGGCGACCCGCCACCGGGACCGGTGCGCCAGCCGCGCACCGGCGAGCCGGATCGCCAGCGGCAAATAGCCGCAGCGGCGTACCACCTCGGCGGCGGCCGCCGGTTCGGCCCGTACCCGCTCCGGGCCGGCGATCCGGGCCAGCAGCTCCACCGCCTCGTCCGGTTCCAGCACGGTCAACGACTGGGCCCGTACCCCGTCGAGTCCGACCAGCCGACGACGGCTGGTGACCAGGGTCAGAGACCCCGGGCCGGCCGGCAGCAGCGGGGTGACCTGGGCCGTGCCGGCCGCGTTGTCGAGCACGATCAGGGCCCGCCGGCTGGCCAGCTCGGTCCGCCACAGGGCGACCCGGTCGGCGTGGTCGGCCGGGATCCGCTCGCCGGGCACGCCGAGCTGACGCAGCAGTGCGGCGAGGGCGGTGGCCGGCGGCAGCGGGCTCCGTACACTGTGGCCCCGCAGGTCGACGAAGAGCTGCGCGTCCGGGTAGCGGGGGCCGAGCGTGGTCGCCAGGTGTACGGCGAGGGTGGTCTTCCCGCTGCCGGGCATGCCGTCGATGACGTACACGACGGCCTGCTCGCCGGCGTCCTCGATCTCCTTGCGTAGCCGGGTGACGATGTCGCGGCGGCCGGTGAAGTCCGCGATCGCCCGGGGCAGGCTGCGTACCGGCACCACCTCGACGACGTTGCCGGGGCCGGCGCCGTCGCCCGGACCGGTTCCGGTCCGGGCCCCCGCGCCGTTCCCGCCGCCCGTCCAGTTGTCTTCGGCGCCCGCCCCGTTGTCCTCGGCGAGCAGCCGGCGGTGGATGTCCCGCAGCGCCGGGCCGGGCTCGATCCCGAGTTCTCCCCGGAGGATCCGCCGCCCGGCCTGGAAGACGGCCAACGCCTCCGCCCGCCGGCCGCTGCCGGCCAGTGCCAGCATCAGCTGACCCCGGAGCCGCTCGCGCAGCGGATGCCGTCCGACCAGCTCGGTCAGCTCGGCGACCAGGTCGCCGGGCCGACCGACGCGCAGCTCCACGTCGAAGCATTCCTCCATCACGAGCATTCGCTGCTCGTCGAGGAAGGCGGCGCCGCGCCGGACCGCCGCGCCGGGGATCCCGGCGAGTGCCGGGCCGCGCCACAGGGCGAGTGCCTCCCGGTACGCCTCCCGCGCCTCCGTCCAGCATCGTCGGGCGGCGGCGCTCCGGGCGTCGGCCACCAGCCGCTCGAACACCTCGGCGTCCAGTTCGTCCGGTCCGAGCATGATGCGGTATCCGGCCGGACCGGTGACGATGGTCTCGCCCGGCAGTGCGACGGCGGCGAGCGACCGACGCAGCCGCGACACGCAGGTCTGCAACTGGCCACGGGCGGTCGCCGGTGGTTCGGTGTCCCAGACCGCGTCGACCAGGGCGTCGACCGGCACCATCTGCCGGGCGTGCAGCAGGAGCAGGGCGAGCACGGCCCGGTCACGGTTGGCCGTCACCGCCGTTTCACCGCCGCTCACCTGGAGCGGGCCAAGGATCTCGAAGCGCACCCCAGCTCCCTGACCGTGGACACGTCCGGCTGCAGGGTAACCCGTTGGTCACACCGAGCAGAATCGAGATGAGAGCCAGGTGGCAGCGGATTGAGAGCGGCGGGCAGAACAATTCGCGGCGGGACGCACTACAGCAGGTGAAAGACACCAACGGGGGCGGTGCGTCCACCTACCTGTGACGGGTGGTGGACGCACCGTGTCGGAGCTGCGGTTTCTACCGCTTTCCACACCTGAGGGAGACGCCACTGATGGACGCCTCTACCGCATCCGCACCACGACGTCCGGCACCGGCCGCCGGAGACGTACTGCGATTCGCCGAATCCGACTACTGCTACGGCGTGGGGCCGCTCGTGCTGCGGGTCACCAAGGTCGGCGCGGACCTCGACAGGTATCCACAACTCGAATGGCTGTCGCTGCGCGGCGTGGAGCTGCGGCAGGACGGGAGCAGCGGGCCGGAACGGCAGGTGCTGGTCCGGACCAGCGCGCTGTTCCGACCCGCCTGAGTACGGACAGCATCCCCGGTCCGGCAGCCGGTCACGGTCGACCGTCGGTCAGCGACGCCCGACGGTCAACACCGGCTTGGTCACCTCGGCGAAGAAGTCGTTGCCCTTGTCGTCGACCACGATGAAGGCCGGGAAGTCCTCCACCTCGATCTTCCAGACCGCCTCCATGCCGAGCTCGGGGTATTCGAGCACCTCGACGTGCTTGATGCAGTCCTGGGCGAGCCGGGCCGCCGGACCGCCGATCGAGCCGAGGTAGAAACCGCCGTGCTCCTGGCAGGAGCGGGTGACCTGGGCGGACCGGTTGCCCTTGGCGAGCATCACCTGGGAGCCGCCGGCGGCCTGGAACTTCGCCACGTACGCGTCCATCCGGCCGGCGGTGGTCGGGCCGAACGATCCGGAGGCGTAGCCCTCCGGGGTCTTCGCCGGGCCGGCGTAGTAGACCGCGTGGTCACGCAGGTACTGCGGCATCGGCTCACCGGCGTCCAACCGCTCCGCGATCTTGGCGTGGGCGATGTCCCGGGCCACCACCAGCGGACCGGTCAGCGACAGGCGGGTCCTGACCGGGTACTTCGACAGCTCGGCACGGATCTCGGCCATCGGCCGGTTGAGGTCGACCCGGACCACCTCGGCCCCCTGGTCGAGCTGGGCGTCGGTGACGTCGGGCAGAAACCGGGCCGGGTCGGTCTCCAGCCGCTCCAGCCAGACCCCGGACGGAGTGATCTTGCCCACCGCCTGCCGGTCGGCGGAACACGAGACGGCGATCGCGACCGGGCAGGAGGCGCCGTGCCGGGGCAGCCGGACCACCCGTACGTCGTGGCAGAAGTAGCGGCCGCCGAACTGGGCACCGATGCCGAACTGCCGGGTCAGCTCCAGCACCTCCTCCTCCAGCTCCAGGTCACGGAAGCCGTGCGCCAGCATGGAGCCTGCGGTGGGCAGGTTGTCGAGGTATTTGGCGGAGGCCAGCTTGGCGGTCTTCAGGGCGTACTCGGCGGAGGTGCCGCCGATGACCACGGCCAGGTGGTACGGCGGGCAGGCCGAGGTGCCGATCAGCCGCAGCTTCTCCTCCAGGAACTGCATCATCCGGGTCGGATTGAGCAGCGCCTTCGTCTCCTGGTAGAGGTACGACTTGTTGGCCGAACCGCCGCCCTTGGCCATGAAGAGAAACTTGTACGCGTCCGGGTGCCCGTCCGGGTCCTCGGCGTAGAGCTCGACCTGGGCCGGCAGGTTGTTCCCGGTGTTCCGCTCCTCCCACATGGTGAGCGGGGCGAGCTGGGAGTAGCGCAGGTTCAGCCGGGTGTACGCCTGGTAGACGCCCCGGGTCAGCGCCTCCTCGTCCGAGCCGTCGGTCAGCACGTGCCGTCCGCGTTTGCCCATCACGATCGCCGTACCGGTGTCCTGGCACATCGGCAGCACGCCGCCGGCCGCGATGTTCGCGTTGCGCAGCAGGTCGAGCGCGACGAACCGGTCGTTCGGTGACGCGGCCGGGTCGTCGATGATGGACCGCAGCTGGGCGAGGTGCGCCGGCCTCAGGTAGTGGGCGATGTCGTGCATCGCCTCGGCGGTCAGCGCGGTCAGCGCCGCCGGCTCCACCGTCAGGAACCGTCGGCCACCCGGCCCGTGGACCACGTCGACACCCTCGTCGGTGACCAGGCGGTACTCGGTCTGGTCGGCGCCGACGGGCAGGAGGGGAGAGTAGGAGAACGGCGCGCCACTGCTCATAGCCGGCAAGCCTAGGACAGTCCTCGCGGGCCGGCCCACCCGCCGGGTCGACGCTGCGACACCGCTCTCACCGCCGGCCACCCCGGAGCGCCGGGCCGAAAAAGTTTCCGCCGCTCGGGGGCGTCGGCCGGGCGAGCGAGCGGGTCGGTGGCCGGGCGTCGGCCGGGGCTGCCCGAGGGGCCAGCCGGGGTCAGCCGGCCTTGCCGCCGTTGGCCGGTGGACACTCGGGCTGCTTCGGGCCGCCGCAGTCCGGGCCGGATCCGGGACCGCTCCCGGGGCCGGGTGTCCCGGAGCCCGGTCCCGGGCCGCCGGACGTCGTACCGAAGCGGAGGTATCCGAGGTCGCGGCCGTCGCCGATCACCATGCCGGCCGGTCCCACCGCGAGCACCTCCGCGGACGATCGGACGTTGGCCAGCTCCCGTCCGGTACGCGGGTCGAGCGCGACCAGCCGGTCCGGGTTCCGGTCGGTCACCAGCGCGGCGTACGGGGTCAGCGCGGCACCGCCGTCCCGGTGCACCGGCCGGGTCCACCGGGCCCGGTCGATGCCGAGTTCGTGGCCGGTCACCGACCTCTTGTCGGCGGACCGGACCAGCGCGTACCGGTCGTCGACGGCGAGCAGTTTCTCGCCCGCCGCCCCGGTCCAGAGCGTCCGACCGTCGTACGCGTCGACGATGGTCTCCCGGGCGTCCGGTGCGACGCCGACGAAGACGTTCTCCCCGCCCTGCGGATCCTCCCGCTGCGGGCAGCCGGCGCCGTCGGCGGTCCGCAGGTTGAGCCCGTCCCGCCGCCACACCTCCTGGCCGGTGGCCGGGTCACGGGCGACCACGGTGAAGTAGCAGGTGCCGTCCGCGCTGCGGGCCTCGATCCGCAGCATCCGGCCGCCGACCACCACGATCCGGTCGTGCTGTCCCGGCTCGATGTCCTGCACGGTACGACCGGTCGCGGTGTCGACGATGTGCACCCGACCGTCGACCGGGAACCCGATCAGCGGCGGCATCTCGACCGGCCCGGCGGCGCGGTCGTCTACGTCCCGGGTGGTGAACCGCCGGGTGCCGAGCACCTCGGGGTTGCCGGCCAGCGGCCCGGTCTCCACACCGGGCAGGAAGGCGGTCCAGATCGGCACCGTGCCCCGGGGCTCGTACGCGGTCAGCTGGCAGTCCCGGGGTTCCCGGCAGCGCGCGTCGACCACCGCGTTGCGGTACGTCCACACCCCGGACGCCGAGGTGTCCTTGCGCCGTACCGCGCCGGTCTCCGGGTCCAGCAGTTCGTAGCCCTTGCTGAGCAGCTTGCCGGCGGCGATGACCGGGTCCCGGTCACCGCCGGCGACCGCCGCCCAGTCGGCCTTGCGTTCCCACAGCCGCAGGCCGGTGGCCAGGCTGCGGGCCTCGATCCGGGTCCGGTAGCGGATCACCACCGTGTTTCCGGCGATGGTGACGTCCTGCGGCGTGCCGCCGATCCGCTGCTGCCACACCACGTCGGGTTCGGAGAGGGGCCGGTCCCGGTTGACCCAGTCCCAGACGCCGGGGAAGGGGTTCCACACGTTTGTCGCGGCGAGCACGATCACCGCGATCAGCGCGACAGCCACCGCGGTCTTGACGCCCAGGCTGCCGGCGCTCCCCTTCGCCATCCGGATACCGTAAACGAGATCGTCCGGCAAGTGCCGCTAGGGCGTTTTGTCCGTGTCGTCAGGTCGGCCCGGAACGCCAGCAGGCTCGACACCCGAGCCGACGGCGGGGCCCGGCCAATCGCCGTCGGCCGGCGCCGCGGGTGCCGGGCGCAGCCGGCGCCAGAGCAGTCCGGTCGCGGTCAGGGACGCCGCGCCGGCGAGCGCCATCACCGTACCGGGGGCGACGATCTCGGCGAACGCGCCGGCCAGCCCGGCGGCGACGCCCTGGGCCGTCATCAGCCCGGTGCTCAGCAACCCGAACGCCTGGCCCCGCCGGTCCTCCGGCACCGCGGCGAGGAACCGTCGGGCCAGCCCGAGGTGGTAGGCGAAACCGAAGGTGGCGACCCCGAACAGCACGGCGGCCACGGCCAGCCCGGGACCGGCGACGAAGCCCAGCGTCGGCACCCCGAGCAGCAGCGCCAGCCATGGGGTCAGCCGCTCCCGGCGGGCCGGCGCGACCAGTCGACCCAGCACCAGGTCCCCGGCGAGCATGCCGAGCGCGGACGCGGCGAACAGGACTCCGGCGCCGGCCGCCCGACCCAGGCCGTCGACGTACGGCACGATGACCCCCTCGGCGGCGACCACCAGCGAACCGGGCAGCCACTGGGCCAGCAGCAGTCCCCGGACCACCGGGTCGGCGAGCAGCAGCCGGTTCACCCGCCAGGTCTGTCCGACGACCCCCTGATCCGACGGCGCCGCCCGGCGCGGATGGTCAGCCACCCCGTACCGGACCAGCAGGGCCGAGACAGCGCAGGTGCCGGCGGTCAGCCACAGCGCGCCGTACGGGCCGACCAGGCCGAGCAGCAGGCCGCCGGTGGCGAACCCCAACACCTGGGTCGCGCCGGCGGCGACCGTGAACAGCGACCGGCCGAGGACGTAGGCGTCCCCGGCGAGCAGGTCCGGCAGCAGCGCGTTGCGGGTGGCGGTGCTGACCGGCGAGAAGAGCCCGACCAGCAGCACCAGCCCGAGCATGCCGGCCGGCGGCAGCACCCCGGAGGCGAGCACGGCGACGCTGGCCAGCCGCAGCAGGTCGTACCCGACCAGCAGGACCCGCGGCCGCCACCGGTCGGCGAGGGCGGTCAGCAGCAGGCCACCCACCGCGTACGGCAGGAAGCCCGTCACGTACGCGAGGGCGGAGAGCAGTGGCGAGCCGGTGCGCTCGTACACCAGCACGGCGAGGGCGAGCATCTTCACCGTCTCGCCGACCATGAACACGCCGAAGCTGGCGTACAGGGCCCGGAACTGCGGTACGGCCAGCACGGCCCGGAAGGTCGCCGGCCGGTCCGCGTCGGTGGCCGCGAGGCTGCGGGAGGTGGTCACCGGCCCAGCGTCGGAGAAGATGGGACCGGGAGCCAGGGTTTCGCTCAGCAGCGAAAGATGTGGTGCCGGGCTCCCCTCCGTACCCGGTCCATCGAGGTGGTCCCATCATCATCGACGTGACACCGGCCGACGTGGCGGCGAGCCGGTTCGCGATCTCGCCGCTGGGCGAGACGATGTCGGCGGCCCGGCTGCACGCCGGACAGCACAGCTCGGCGGCGCTCACCCCGTGGGTGGCCCGGACCCGGGACCGCTACCTGCGGCTGCGTCGCGAGTATCCGGCGGTCGGCGCGCTGCTGGGGCTGCTACGCCGGGGCGGGTACAACGCCGACTTCATCCAGCCGCCGCCGGCCGGGGTCGGGCTCGACTTCGCCGACGAACTGGCCACCGTCCGGGCCACCCCGCTCGCCCAGGCCCGGGACGAGCTGGCCCGGAACCTGGCCGGGAACCGCCCACCGGCGGCGTACGCACGACGGATCTTCGAGTCGTCGGACGTGGTGGGCCGGATCGCCGACGCGATCGAGGCGACCTGGGAGACGCTTGTCGCGCCGGACTGGCCCCGACTGCGGGCGGTGCTGGAACGGGACGTGGTGCAGCGGGCCGGGCGGCTCACGACGTACGGCTGGGCGGCCGCGCTCGCCGACCTCGACCCGCGCCTGCGGTTCGTCTCCGACGACGGGGGCAGCCGGATCGAGGTACGGCACCGGGACCAGAACCGGTACCCGCTGGCCGGCCAGGGCCTGCTCTTCGTACCCAGCGCACTCGGCCCACTGATCACGTACGTCGACCCGCCGTGGCCGCACGCGATCGTCTATCCGGCCCGTGGGGTCGGCGACCTGCTCGGCCCGCCCCCGACCGACGGCGGACCGGACGCGCTGGACCGGTTGATCGGCCCGACCCGGGCGGCGGTCCTGCGGGCGCTGGCCGTACCCGCCACCACCAGCCAGCTCGTCGTCCAGCTCGGCACCGGGCTGGGCAACGTCGGCGGGCACCTCGCGGTGCTCCGGGACGCCGGTCTGGTCAACCGGACCCGGACCGGCCGGTCGGTCCGGTACGCCCGCACCCCGCTCGGCGACGCCCTCGCCGCGGAGCACCACCGACCCGCACCGCACGGCGGGCGGTAGAAAGAGGGGCCCTTCCTCACGTCACGGAGTGCAGGAGGGGCAGGACCCGGTACGGGATCTTCTCGGCGAGGGCGATGATGCTCGACGCCCGGGCGACACCCTCGTGCGACATGATCTGGTCGAGCACCCGCTGCAGGTCGGTGTTGGACCGGGCGACGATCCGGCAGAGCACGTCGCCGGAGCCGGTGATGGTGTGCGCCTCCAGCACCTCCGGGATGCCCCGCAGGTGGCGGGTCACCGGGTCGTGGCCGTGCCGCTGGTTGATCTCCAGGGTGACGAACGAGGTCACCCCGAAGCCGATGGCGGCCGGGTCGATCTCCGGCCCGAAGCCCCGGATCACGCCCCGGGCGACCAGCTTGTCGAGCCGGGCCTGCACGGTGCCCCGGGCCACCCGCAGCCGGCGCGAACACTCCAGGACCCCGATCCGGGGTTCGGCGGTGAGGAGCTCGACCAGATCGGTGTCGAGCTGATCGAGTTGGACATCCTGCATAGCGGAGACGGTAGTTGACCGTACGAATTGCACAAGATGCCCACCGTCCATCGAGTCTGTTGCCCAGGGCCGAGGCCGACCGGGATGCTTCCGCCAAAGACGGCCGAGTCAGGTCGGTACGCCAGGGAGGTTCGACGATGACCAGCGCACTCCAGCAGCCATCCAGCACCGGTACGGGCGGCGCCCTCGGGGTTGACGTCGACGTCGACGTCGACCGGCTCGTCGGCGCCGTCGCGCACGACACCTCCGCCGACCCATTCCCGGTGCAGGGCATCGACCACATCCGGTTCGTGGTCGGCAACGCCAAGCAGACCGCGCACTACTACTCGACCGCGTTCGGCATGACCTGTGTCGCCTACCGCGGACCGGAGCAGGGCTTCCGGGACTACGCCGAGTACGTCCTGACCAGCGGTTCCGCCCGGTTCGTCTTCACCGGCGCGGTCCGGCCGGACGCCCCGGAGGCGGAGCACGTGACGGTGCACGGGGACGGCGTACGGGACATCGCGCTGGCGGTGCCGGACGTCGACGCGGCGTACGCGCACGCCGTCGCGCAGGGGGCGACAAGCGTCGCCGCCCCGTACGACGTCACCGACTCCCACGGCACCGTCCGGGTCGCCGTCATCGCCACGTACGGCGACACCCGGCACTCGCTGGTCGACCGGTCGAGGTACGACGGCCCGTTCCTGCCCGGTTTTGTCGCCCGGGGTCCGATCGTCGACCGGCAGCCGATGATCGACGCCGGGGTGCAGCCCAAGCGCTTCTTCCAGGCGGTCGACCACGTGGTCGGCAACGTGGAGCTGGGCCGGATGGACGAGTGGGTGGAGTTCTACCGCCGGGTCATGGGCTTCACCAACATGGCCGAGTTCATCGGCGACGACATCGCCACCGACTACTCGGCACTGATGTCCAAGGTGGTCGCGAACGGCACCCGCAAGGTCAAGTTCCCGCTCAACGAGCCGGCGGTGGCCCGGAAGAAGTCGCAGATCGACGAGTACCTGGAGTTCTACCAGGGCCCCGGCGCCCAGCACATCGCGGTGGCCACGAACGACATCCTGGCCAGCGTCGACGCGATGCGGGCGGCCGGTGTGGAGTTCCTGGACACCCCGGACTCGTACTACGACGACCCGGAGCTGCGGGCCCGGATCGGCACCGTACGGGCACCGATCGAGGAGCTGAAGGCCCGCAAGATCCTGGTCGACCGGGACGAGGACGGCTACCTGCTGCAGATCTTCACCAAGCCGGTGCAGGACCGCCCGACGGTCTTCTTCGAGCTGATCGAACGGCACGGCTCCCTCGGCTTCGGCAAGGGGAACTTCAAGGCGCTGTTCGAGGCCATCGAACGGGAACAAGAGGCGCGCGGAAACCTGTAACACTGTCCCCCGTGACGGAGCAGCCCGCGTACCCGACGTCCCCGGGGGAGGGCCGGCCGACGGCCGGTCCTCCCGCCGTACCCGTGCCCCGGCCCGGGTCGGCCGGCCAGGCCGGATATCCGCCGCCCGGCCAGCCGGGTCCGCCCCACCAGCCGGGTTACGCCGCGCTGCCGGGCTACCCGGTCCCACCCGGCCAGCCGGCCTACCCGGGCCGCCAGCCGGCCTACCCGGGCGGCCAGCCGGGCTACCCGGTCCCGCCGGGCCAGTACGCCGCGCCGCCGGGGTATCCGGTGCCGCCGGCGGCGCAGCTGCCGACCAGTCCGGGCGGGCAGCCGCTCGCCTCGTTCACGGACCGGCTGCTGGCGGTGCTGATCGACGGCGCCATCCTCGCCGGGGTCGGCATGGTGCTCGCGATTCCGGCCGTGATCATCTTCTTCGTGGTGACCGGACCGGACCTCTTCGCCGTGGAGTACAACCCGGACGGCACCATCGCCGACCCCGATCCTCTCGCCTTCCTGGTGCCACTCCTGATCATGGAAGGAATCCTGATCCTGGTCGTGTACGTCGCGCAGTACGTCTACCAGGTCGAGATGGCGCGTCGGACCGGTCAGACGGTCGGCAAGCGGATCATGAAGATCCGGATCACGCCGCTGGACCCGAACCGGTCGCTGACCCGGGGCGCCCTGGCCCGGCGTTTCCTCGCCCAGGTCGGCATCGGGTTCATTCCGGGGCTCGCCTACCTCGACGGGCTGTGGCAACTCTGGGACAAGCCGTACCAGCAGTGCCTCCACGACAAGTTCGCCAAAACCGTGGTGGTTAAGGTTCCAGCGTGAACGTCAGGACTGAACCGAGGTCGTCGCGGTGACGGTACAGCCGGGTTGGTACCCCGACCCCGCCGAGCCGACCACCCAGCGGTACTGGGACGGCGACGGCTGGATCGGCGCGCCGCTGCCCGTGGACGCCGAGCCGCCGGCCGGCCCGCCGCCGGCCGAACCGGAACCCGCACCCGTCTCCGGGCCGTCCGGGGCGACGGACACCGGCCCGACCTCGCCCGCCGCCCCGTCGCCTCCGGCCGGGCCGTTCGGCGCGCCGCCGGCCGGGCCGTTCGGCGCGCCGCCGGGTACGCCGCCGTACGGTCCACCGCCGGGCTGGAACCCCCACGCCGGCCCACCGCCGGGCTGGAACCCGTACGCCGGTCCGCCACCCGGCTGGCACCCGTCCTGGACGCCGCCGCCCCGGCCACACGGGATGGCGCTGGCACCGCTCAGCGCCCGGCTGGTCGCCCGGTTGATCGACATCAGCATCGTGTTCCTGCTCAACGTGGTGGTCAACGGCTGGTTCGTCTGGCGGTTCGTGCAGGAGATCGAACCGCTCTCCCAGGAACTCAGTCGACGCTGGCTGAACGGCGAGGCGAGCACCGCCAACCTGCCGCAGGCCAGTCCGCAGGCCGACGGGCTGCAGGTGGTGATCCTGCTCATCGCGGTCGCGCTCTGGTTCGCCTACGAGGTGCCGTCGGTGGCCAACAGCGGGCAGACCCTCGGCAAACGGCTGATGGGCATCAAGGTCGTACCGGTGACCGAAACGGAGCAGTTGGGCTTCGGACGCTCGTTCCGCCGCTGGAACATGCTCGGGCTGCCGGTGTTCCTCTGGAGCTGCTGCGGGATCGGCTTCCTGATCCAGCTGCTCGACTGCGGGCTCGCGGTTTTCGACCGGCCGTTGCGGCAGACGCTGCACGACAAACGGGCGATGACCGTCGTGGTCCAACTCCCGCGCCGGACCGTTCCGCCGCACGCACCGGGCTCTCCCGCCGGACCCACCGGCTCCCCCACCGACCGCCCTGGAGGCACCGAGTCATGACCAGTCCCGCCCCCGACCGGACGCCCCGGCTGACCCGTGCCGACCTCGACGCGCTGCCGAGCTACGTACCGGGCCGCAGTCCGGCCGACCTCGCCCGGGAGCTGGGTCTGCCCGAGGCGATCAAGCTGGCCAGCAACGAGGTGCCGTACGGCCCGCTGCCGGGGGTGGTCGAGGCGGTCGCCGAGGCGGTCGCGGGGGTGCACCGCTATCCGGACATGGGGGTGCTGGCGCTGCGGGGCGCCCTGGCCGAGCGGTACGGGGTGAGTCCGGACCGGATCGCCACCGGCTGTGGTTCGGTGGCGCTGGCCGAGCACCTGGTCCGGGCCACCTGCCTGCCCGGGGACGAGGTCCTCTACTCGTGGCGCTCGTTCGAGGCGTACCCGATCATCGCGGCCACCGGCGGCGCGACGAGTGTGCGGGTGCCGAACGACGCCGGGCACGGCCACGACCTGACCGCGATGGCGGCGGCGGTGACCGACCGGACCCGGCTGATCTTCGTCTGCAACCCGAACAACCCGACCGGCACCGCGGTACGCCGGGCCGAGCTGGACCGCTTCCTCGCCGCCGTACCGGACGACGTGCTGGTGGTGCTCGACGAGGCGTACCGGGAGTTCGTCACCGATCCGGAGGTGCCGGACGGGCTGGCCACGTACGGCGACCGGCCGAACGTGGTGGTGCTGCGCACCCTCTCCAAGGCCTGGGGGCTGGCCGGGCTGCGGATCGGTTTCCTGGTCGGGCACCCGGAGGTGGCCGGCACCGTACGCAAGGTGGTGACCCCGTTCTCGACCAGCCTGGCCGCGCAGGCCGGCGCGCTGGCCGCACTAACCCAGGAGACCGAGGTACGACGCCGCTGTGCGCTGGTGGTCGCCGAACGGGACCGGGTGACCGAGGCGCTGCGCAAGCGGCTGCCGGGCGGCGCCGTGCCGGAGAGCCAGGCCAACTTCGTCTGGTTGCCGCTCGGTGACCAGGCGGTACCGTTCGGCCAGGCCTGCGAGGCGCGCGGGGTGATCGTCCGGCCGTTCGCCGGGGACGGGGTCCGGGTCACCATCGGCACCCCGGCCGAGAACGACGCGTTCCTGGCTGCCGCCGAGGCCGCGCTCTGAACCTGTCGGGGGACTTGTCCCCGGGCCGGGCCGCGACCGAGGCTGGCGCCCCGAACCGGGCTGACCGGGCTCAGGTCGCGGCGAGGATGACCGGCTGGGCCGACAGGTAGTAGCGGTCGTCCTCGGCATCCGGGGCAACCGGCTCGGCCAGCCGCTCCACGGCGAGGAAACCGTGCCCCGCGTAGGCAAGCCCCGGCGACCAGGCGGTGGAGTCCCGACCGTAGGTGAACGGGAACCGGGACCGCTGCACCCCGGTCGCCGCGTCCAGCGTCACCAGGTCGTTCGACGCGGTACGCAGATGCACCAGGCCCGGTTGGACCGCGAGGATCGTGGTCTGCCGGTCGGCGGGGGCCAGGGTCGGATCGTCGCCGGCCCACCGCCACCGCTCGCCCCCGGTCCGCACCGACCTGGCGACCAGGCCGGTCCCGGCCGGCGCCACCGCGACGTCGTCGACGAGTACGGTCTCCGGGCCGTCCAGCACCGGTGCGGCAAGCAGCCCAGGCCGGTCCACCAGCCAACCCCGGCTGCCGTCAGCGGTCTCGGTCCGCAACGCCCGGCAGTCTGCACGGAGGCTCGCACAACCGAGCGGGGTGACCCGCAGACCGACGGTCCCGCCGTCCGGGTCCGCGGCGGGCGGACCGGCACCCGGGGCGCCGGTCGGCTGCCAGCGGGTGTCGAGGCGCCCGGTGGCCACGTCGTAGAAACCGAGCACGGGTGCGCCGGCGCAGGTCTCGGGGATCACGAACTGACCGTCGACGGTGGTCAGCGCCGCCGCCGGGTCACCGGTCGGGCAGGCCGGGTCGACCTCGGCCCGCCACAGTTCGCGCCCGGTCGCCACGTCGATGCCCCGGCGTTCGGTCGTACCGGCCACGATCAACAGTCGGCTGCCGTCCGGCCCGGCCGCCGGATAGAGGCCGACCGGGGTGTAGACGGTGGCGGCGCCGGTGCGCCGGCCGACGTACCCGTCTCCGGGGCGCGGCCCGGCGGCCCGCCACCGGACCAGGCCGGTCCGGGCGTCCAGCGCGACGAGTTCCCCGTCGGACCAGCGGGTGACCACCGTGCCGCCGTCCGCCAGCGCCCCGGTCACCTCGGCCGGCCAGCGCCGGTACGACCAGTACGGGGTCCGTCGGGTCGGCGCGTCGACCGGCTGGTCGGCCCAGACCTTCCGGGATGTGGCGTAGACCCGCAGCCGGCCGTCGACGATCAACGGCGCCGCGTTCAGGGTGCCGACCACCCCCGGTTCCCGGGTCGCCGGGGCGGGATAGCCGTCCCCGGCCGAGTCGACCACCTCGGCCGGGGCGAGCACCCGGTACACGGTCACGGCGGAGGCGAGCAGCACCAGCACCGCCGCCACGACGGCGAGGGCCGTGGCTGCCCATTTCCTCGTACCGGCGGGTCCGCCGGAGCCGTTCGGCGTTGTCATGCCCGCACCTCCGCCGGCAAACCCTACCCAGGCCCGGCGGCCAACCGCCGTGCGGTGCGCGGCACGCGGGCGGCCGGCTCACGCCACCGGCGCGCCCACCCGTCCGCCGGTTCAGGGGGTGAAGTGTCCCGTCCGGGTCGCGGCGACGAACGCGGCCCAGCCGGTCGGCCGGAACTCCAGCACCGGCCCCGGGTCCTTCGAGTCCCGCACCCCGACGATCCCCGGCAGGTTGTCCGCCACCTCGATGCAGAGCCCCTGGTCGTTGGAGCGACTGCTCTTGCGCCACACGGCGCGTGAATCGTCAAACATATTTACACCCTTTCAACCGATAAGGCACTCAATGGGCGAAGTTCGTCCGCCGAGATGCCTAACGGAGGATGGATGCTCCTGTTACTCAGCCGAGCGGAGGATCGCACCGACTGTGCGAGAGACGCCGCCCCCGGCCCGGCCAGCGCTTCCGCCCCGGCCGGGTCAGGCTACGGCCGGAGCGATGGTGCCGGTCACCTCGCCGAGCCCGACGACCCGGCCGTCCGGGCCGGGTGCCGTACCGCTGATCGTGACGGTGTCCCCGTCCAGCAGAAAGGTCCGGGTCGCGCCGTCGGCCAGCCGGACCGGTTCGGCACCGCCCCAGGTCAGCTCCAGGAACGATCCGGTCTGGTCCCGGCGCGGCCCGGAGACGGTGCCGGAGGCGTAGAGGTCGCCGGTCCGCAGTGCCGCGCCGTTCACGGTCAGGTGGGCGAGCTGCTGGGCCGGGGTCCAGTACATCGGGGCGAACGGCGGCTCGGTGACCCGGTGCCCGTTCCAGTCGACCGCCAACCGCAGGTCCAGCCCCCGGTGCGGTACGTCGGCCAGATAGTCGAGCACCGGCGGGTCCTGCTCCGGCGCCGGCACCCAGGCGTGCTCCAGGGCCTCCAGCGGCACCACCCAGGGCGAGACCGAGGTGGCGAACGACTTGCCGAGGAACGGGCCGAGCGGCTGGTACTCCCAGGCCTGGATGTCCCGGGCCGACCAGTCGTTGACCAGTACCAGGCCGAAGACGTGGGTGGCGAGTTCGTCGACGCCGACCCGGTTGCCGAGCGCCGACGGCACCCCGACCACAAAACCGACCTCGACCTCGATGTCGAGCCGGGTCGATGGCCCGTACACCGGACCGTCCGGGGTGGCCCGCTGGCCGCAGGGGCGGACGACCGGCGTACCGGAGACCACCACCGTGCCGGCCCTGCCGTGGTAGCCGACCGGCAGGTGCCGCCAGTTCGGCAACAGTGCGGGCTGGCCGGGGCGGAAGATCTGCCCGACGTTGCCGGCGTGGTGTTCCGAGGAGTAGAAGTCGACGTAGTCGCCGACCTCGAACGGCAGCACCATCGTGACCCGGTCGAGCGGGATCAGCAGCGGCTCGACCGCCGGGCGGTGCTCCGGACCGGTCAGCAGTTCGACGATCCGGTGGCGTACCGTCGTCCACTGCGGACGGCCGAGGGCCAGGAAGGCGTTCAGTGTCGGCCGGCGCAGCGCCCCACCGGCCAGGACCAGTCCGGCCTCCTCCGCGCCGTCGAGGTCCAGCACCAGGTCACCGACGCGTACGCCGATCCGGGGCGCCCGGTCGTCCGCGACGAAGACCCCGTACGGCAGGTTGTGCACCCCGTACGGCGAGTCCGTCGCTCCCTCCACCCACGTCACCCTCGGTCCTCCCCCGCCCACGTGCCACGCCGCCCGTTCACTCCTCGAATCCTCCGTTCACCAGGCCCAGCCGGACCAGGTCGATGAGCGGCTCCATGACGCTGCACGAGCCGAAGCCGATCCAGAGCGGACGCCGCTGCTCCCGCCGGGACCGGGCCGCCTCGACCAGCGGCAGCGGGTCGGTCCCGGCCAGCAGTTCGGCGATCTCGGCCACCTCGGCGCCGGTGTGTGCGGCGGCGCTGGCGGCCAGGATGTTGACGAACCCGTGGTGGGTGAAGCCGGTCTCCGGGTCGATGTGCCGGATCGCGTGGTGCAGGCCGGCGGTGAGCTTGAACGGCAGGTCGCGATCCCGGCAGGCGCCGATCACGGCGGCCAGTTCGACCGGGGTGGGAAAGAGTTCGGCGGCCAGCCCGCCGGTGCGGAACTTCGCCCCGATCCGCTTGCCGGCGGCCCGTTCCCGGGCCAGCCGGTCGAGCGCGCCGAGCAGTCCCCAGGTCAGCGGAATCTCGGCGAAGACCACCGGAGCGTCGCGGTGACCGGGGCCGTCACGGTGACCGGGGCCGTCACGGTGACCGGCGGTAGGAGGGCCCACCTCGTCGAGGTGGGCGGGGAGGCCGACGAGGTCGTCGAGGCCGGGCTGCGGGTCCTCACCGCGTTTGGCCACCGCGGCCTCGACCTGACGGATCCGGATGCGACTGTCGACCTGGTCGCGCAGTTGGTAGAGCCGGGGGATCGGCACGTCCGCGATGACACCGACGTCGATCCGCTCGTCCGCGCCGAGCAGTGCCGGCAGTTCGGGCAGTGCCGTGGCGGGCAGCAGCAACGGTCCGACCATGGTGGCGTACCAGGCCGTCCGGTGCCGGCGATGTGCGGCGACCGCCTCGGGCAGGCTGGCACTGCCGGGCGGAAAGACGGCGGCGTCGTCGACCAGCCCGTCGAAGAGCCGGGGCACCTGCGTTGACACGAACAGAGAACTTACGGGACGCTACGACTAGCGGACAACAGCGTCCGATTATCGGACGTTTCCGGCCGCTGACTGGGACAAAACGGAGGCGATCATGCCGTACTACCGCAGCGTCGGCGAGGTACCCCGCAAGCGCCACACCCAGTTCCGGCAACCCGACGGCAGCCTCTACGCCGAGGAGTTGATGGGGCAGGAAGGGTTCTCGTCCGACTCGTCGCTGCTCTACCACCGACACCTGCCGACCGCGATCGTCGCGGCCGAGGAGTACACCCCACCCACCTGGTCGCGGGTGCCGAACCGGCCGCTGAAGCCACGCCACCTGCGTACCCACAAGCTCGACTCGTCCGGCGCCGACCCGGTGCTCGGCCGGCAGCACCTGCTGGTCAACGACGACGTCCGGATCTCGTACGTGGTCGCCGACCGCCCCTCGCCGCTCTACCGCAACGCCGTCGGCGACGAGTGCCTGTACGTCGAGTCCGGCGCCGCCCGGATCGAGTCGACCTTCGGCGTCCTCGGGGTCACCGCCGGGGACTACGTCATCATCCCGACCTCGGTGATCTACCGGGTCGTCCCGGTCGCCCCCGACCCGCTGCGGATGCTCACCATCGAGGCGTCCGGACACATCGGGCCACCCAAGCGCTACCTCTCGGTCCGCGGCCAGTTCCTCGAGCACTCGCCGTACTGCGAGCGCGACGTCCGGGGCCCGGAGGCGCCGCTGCTGGTCGAGGAGACCGAGGTCGACGTCTACGTCCAGCACCGCCGGGGCTGGACCCGCCACGTGTACGCCCACCACCCGTTCGACGTGGTCGGCTGGGACGGCCACCTCTACCCGTGGGCGTTCTCGATCCACGACTTCGAACCGATCACCGGCCGGATCCACCAGCCGCCGCCGGTGCACCAGACGTTCCAGGGGCCGAACTTCGTGATCTGCTCCTTCGTCCCCCGCAAGGTCGACTACCACCCGCTGGCCATCCCGGTGCCGTACAACCACCACAACACCGACTCCGACGAGGTGCTCTTCTACACCGGCGGCAACTACGAGGCGCGGCGCGGCTCCGGCATCGAGCAGGGCTCGATATCGCTGCACCCGGCCGGCTTCACCCACGGCCCCCAACCCGGGGCGGCGGAACGGGCCATCGGCGCGGAACGCTTCGACGAACTGGCCGTCATGGTCGACACCTTCCGCCCCCTGGACCTCGCCGAGCCGGCGCTGACCTGTGAGGACAGTGGGTACGCCTGGACCTGGGCCGGTCGTACCGCCACCGCCGCCGACTGACCGCCTCTCCCACCGACTGACCACTCAGCCACCGCCCGGCGACCGACCGGCGCCGGGATCGACTGTTGTCACAGCTGCCGGTTAGGGTCGACCGGTGGACGAGCAGGAGTTCTACCGACGGCACAGCCCACTGACCGACCCCGGCGAGCACCGGGCACGGTTGCGCGGGCTGCCGACCGACGTCGCGGCACTGGGCGCCATCGTGCGGGGCGCGGTCCTGCACCGTGACGAGACGTCCTGGCTGCACGGCTTCGAGCTGCCGGCGCAGCGTCGCGACGAGGCGAACACCCGGTGGACCCGGGCGATCCTCGACCACCTCGGCGACCTGCGGGAACGCCCGGCGCCGCAACGCTTCGCCGGCACCTGCCGGGACTTCTCGATCCTGCTCTGCGCCCTGCTGCGCGAGTCCGGCACGCCGGCCCGGTTGCGGGCCGGCTTTGCCGGCTACTTCACCACCGACTTCTTCGACGACCACTGGGTGGTGGAGTACTGGTCCGACCGGCACGGCTGGCGGCTGGCCGACGCCCAGCTCGCCGGCGGGGCCGCCGAGGCGTACCGGGCCGACGTGGACCCGCTCGACGTGCCGCGCGACGCGTTCCTGGTCGGTGGGGCGGCCTGGCGGGACTGCCGCCGTGGCGACCGGGACCCGGCGCGGTTCGGTGTCTTCTCGGCCGGGCTGACCGGCATGTGGGAGGTGCAGGGCAACGTCCTCCGCGACCTGGCCGCGTTGGCGAAGGTCGAGACGCTGCCCTGGGACAACTGGGGCCTGATCGAGCCGCACTTCGACACACTCGGCGACGGCGACCGCGAACTGCTCGACGGGGCGGCGGCGGTCAGCGCGGCCGGCGGACCGGCCGACGCCGCCGCCGCGCTGCTCGACTCCGACGACCGGCTCCGCCCACCCACGGCTCTCGTCGCGCCACACTGACGCGGTCGCGAACACCGCAAGAAACACCCGGTGTCACTCGTTCTCCGGTCTGGTGCCGAAGATCAGCACCAACTCGGCGGCGGCCGCGCTGACGATCGCCAACACCAGCAGCCAAGGGCTGCCGACCAGCGCGTAGAGCAGGATGAGGACCGGACCGGCGACGGCGGTGTAGACGGTGAGGGCCAGCGACCGGTCGCCCCGGATCAGCTCCGGCAGCCGGCCGCGGCTCAGGTTCGGCACCCGGCGGGCCAGCCGCCACAGCAGGACGGCGCCGACCACCGAGGCGATGCCGGCCCAGACCCGGGCCGGGGTCGGGTTCAGCCCGGCCATGCAGGTGACCAGGATGGTCACCACGAAGGTGTAGCCGAGGGCGTACATCAGGACCCGGCGCAGGCCGAAGCCGATGGTACTGCCACCGTCGACCCGACCCGGAGCCAGCGCGGTCGCGTCGACCAGGTGTTCCAGCGCCTCCGAGTAGCGCCGCTGCTCCAGCCGGATCACCCCGATGTTGTGCTGCGCCTCGGCCATCTCCGGGTCGAGCCGCAGCGCCTCCCGGTAGGCCCGCTCGGCCAGGTCGTACAACTGCATCCGGACCGCCACCAGGCCGAGCACCAGGTGTGCCTCCGCCTCCTCCGGGGCCAGTTCGACCGCCCGCCAGGCCGCGTTCAGCGCCTGCTGGCCGTTGCGGGCCTCGCCGAGGATCGCGGCGGCGCTGCGCTGGGCGTACGCGTCGTCGGGGCCGAGCGCGAGGATCTCGTCGGCGGTCTCCGCCGCCGCCTTGAACCGGCGCAGGTCGACCAGGGCGTGTCCGCGGAACACCAGCGGATGGAACGTCTGCGGGGCGGCGGCGACCGCCATGTCGGCGGCTTCGAGGGCCTTCTCCGGTTCCTTCGACGCGAGCCGGATCATGGCCAGGGTCAGCAGTGCCGGTACGTGGTCGGGTTCCAGTGCGATCGCGAACCCGACCTCGGCGGCGGCCTCGTCGTACCGGCCGAGTTCGGCGAGGAGTTCGGCGCGCTGGACGTAGCCGTCGGCGGTGGCGGACTGGTCGGAGTCGGCGTCACTGGACACGTGCGGAAGCGTAGCCGGGCCGGTCTCCTCCGAGCTTCCCCGCGGGGCGGGGCGGCGAGCCGAACCTCCGGACGCGACACGCCGAATCTCTTCGCGCGACCCGCCGAAACGCCCTCTCCCCATCGGCGGCAATCAGCGGTACCGTAGACGGGACCAAGCCTGGCGCTCCCCCCGTGGCGTCAGGCTTGGTCCTTTTCCGGCCACATCCGCGTCCGGCCACATCCGCGTCCGGCCACGACCGGCGACCGATGGAGGTCAGCGCAGGATGCCGACCCCGTGGACCGGTGCCATCACCAACGGACCGGTCCCGGTCGGGGTGGTGGTCCACCAGCCGCCGGTGACCGCCCGGCCCCGCGCCCGGTGCCACCTGATCCCGAGCACCAGCAGCCCGACGGCCGCGTCCACCGCCAGCAGCAGCCAGCTCAGCGCGGTGTAGAGGTGCACCTGGAGCTGGGTCACGTTCGGCGCCTGGCCGATCCCGATCAGGTACCACTGGGTCGGGGTGCCGGTGAGCAGCAGGGTCAGCCACACCGCGATCCCGCTCGACGCGTCCCACAGCCCGTGCAGCAGGGTGACCAGCAGGAACCAGCCGAGCAGCGAACCGGTCAGCCGGGGCCGGCCGTGCGGCGCCCGGGCCGCGGTCGCGAAGAGCGCACCGCCGAGCACCGCCGTCCAGAGCCCGTGTCCGACCGGCGCCAGGATGCCGCGCAGCGCCTCGGTCTCGACCACGTTCAGCAGCGACAGACCGTTGGCGGTGAACAACGCGTTGAAGGCGTACCCGGCGCTCTCGAAGGCGGCGAAACCGAAACCGACCGCCGCGCCCAGCACCATCCCGTTCCGGGCGGTGAAGTACGGCAGACGCCGGGCGAGCAGCCAGAGCGCGGCGAGCTTGACCGCCTCCTCGACCAGCCCGACCCCGAGGTAGCCCAGGGTGGACGGCTGCCGGACGAAGGCGGCTTCGAGGACACTGGCCCCGAGCACCCCGAGCACCCCGCCGTAGACGAACGCGCTGAACACCCGCTGCGCGGTCAGTACGGCGTCGGCCCGGCTGAAGGCGTACACCACGAAGGTGACCGGCACCAGGAAGCTGCCGACCAGGATGATCGTCGGCACCAGGTTGGCGTTCCCGGTCAGGAACGTCACCAGCACCGTGGCCAGCCACAGGGCCAGGCCGGTGACGAAGACCCGGAGCCAGCCCGGTCCCGACCGGGTACGACGGGTCCTGGCGGTGGTCTTCCCCGGTGGCACCGCGTCGACAGTCAGTTGCGCCATCTCGCCCTCCTCGAAGCCGTCGGTGCCGTCGACCACGACAGCGCCGTACCGTCCTCGAGAAGCGTGCGCCTCCGGCGGCCCCCGGGTCTTCGCCGCCAGCGGCCATCCGGCATACCTGCCAGCCGGAATTCCGGCCTGCCCGCTACCCTGCCCGGGTCTGGGCGGGCAGGTCGACCAGCAGTGTCGTGCCCTGCCCGGGCGGGCTGCTCACCGACACCGTCCCGCCGGCCGCCGCCACCCGGTCGGCGATGCCGACCAGGCCCGACCCCCGGCCCGGGTCGACGCCGCCGACACCGTCGTCGCGCACCGACAGCCGCAGGCCGCCGTCGCGCAGCTCCGCACCGACCTCGACGACGCTGGCCCGGGCGTGCTTGGCGACGTTGGCCAGCGCCTCGGAGACCACGTAGTACGCGGTCACCTCCACCAGCTCGGGCAGCCGCCCCGGCACGGCCAGGTCCAGTTCCACCGGTACGGCGGACCGCCGGGCCAGCGCCTTCACCGCGGGCGTGATGCCGCCCTCGGAGAGGATCGCCGGGTGGATGCCCCGGGAGATCTCCCGCAGTTCGTCGACCGCACCGGTCAGCCCGTCCGCGATCTGCGCCAGCCGGCTCCTCGGCTCCGGCGGCTCGTCCGGCAGTTCCGCCTCGACGGCACGCAACTCCAGCACGAGGGAGACCAGCCGCTGCTGCGTACCGTCGTGCAGGTTCCGTTCGATGCGGCGCCGGGCCTGGTCGGCCGCGGCGACGATCCGGGCCCGGGACGCGGCGAGCTCGTCCCGGCTCGTCTCCAGCGCACCCGCCATGCCGTTGAAGGCCCGCTCCAGGACCCCGACCTCGCCCACCCCGCGTTCCGGCAGGCGTACCCCGAGGTCGCCGCCGGCGAGCCGGCCGGCCATCTCCGCCACCCGCCGCACCGGCCGGGCCACCACCCGGTTCAGGTGTCCGGCGTACCCGGCCACCAGCAGCAGGGAGGCGACCAGACCGGCGACGGTGGCACCGATCGCCCGGTTGAGCGCGTTGTCGGAGTCGTGCTGCCGGGCCACCACCTGGTGCTGTTCCGCTCGCACCAGCTGGTCGAAGTCGCCGCGCAGCCGGCCGATCCACCAGTCGCCGTCCACCTCGGCCTCCCGGACGGTGGCCGGATCGCGTGGCGGCGCCTCGACCAGCGGTACGGAGTGCTCGTTGACGTACGCGTCGATGCCGCTGCCGAGAGCACGCGCCCAGGCCAGTTGGCCGGGGTCGTCGGCGACCAGTCGCTCCAGCTCCGCCGCCTGCGCCGGATAGCCGGACCGGGCGGCGTGCCACGGCGCCAGCGACTCCTGCCGGCCGGTCAGGGCGTAGCCCCGCTGTCCGGTCTCCAGGTCCACCAGCAGCCGCTCCAGGCGGTTGGCCGCCACCAGCACCTCTTCCGCCCGTCGCGCCTGCCGCTCCGCCGCCCGTACGTCGACGACCGAGCTGAGCAGGACACCGAAGGTGGCACCGAGGACCACGGCGAGCAGGCCACTGGCGGTCAGCAGCCGACGGGTCAGCCCGTAACGCAACTCAGCCTCCAGCCGGGGTCGACCTCGGACCGGGTTCGATCCGGGACCGAACGATAATGGTTTCATGACCAGGCAGCGGGACGGGTCCGCGCACCCGGAGGCCGAGCCGGCTGGCGCCCGACCGCGGGTGGTGCTGGCCGACGACGACGTGCTGCTCCGGGAGGGCGTGGCCAGCCTGCTCGACCGTTCCGGTCTGGCCGTGGTGGGCCAGGCCGGTGACGCCGACGGGTTGATCGCGCTGGTCCGGACCGAACTCCCCGACCTGGTGCTGGTCGACATCCGGATGCCTCCGGCGCACTCCACCGAGGGGCTGGAGGCGGCGAAGCGGATCCGCCGCGAGTTCCCGGAGATCGCCATCCTGGTGCTGTCCGCGCACGTCGAGGTCGAGCACGCGATGGATCTGCTGGCCAGCGGCCGGGGTATCGGCTACCTGCTGAAGAGCCGGGTCACCGACGTGGCGGACTTCGTCGACACCCTGGGCCGGATCGCCCGGGGCGGATCGGTGGTCGACCCGGCGCTGGTCCAGGATCTCGTCTCGGCCCGTCGGCGCAACGACCCGCTCGCCGCGCTCAGCGAGCGCGAGCGGGAGGTGTTGGCGCTGATGGCGGAGGGTCGGTCCAACGCCGGAATCGCCCGCCGGCTCTGGGTTACCGAGGGCACCGTCGAGAAGCACGTGCGACACATCATGGCGAAGCTGGGTCTGGCCGAGACGGACGAGGACCACCGTCGGGTCCTCGCGGTGATCACCTTCCTGGACGCCCACTGACCTGGACCGACGGCCCCGCACCCCACTGATCTGCTGGTCAGCCGTCGGTCCGCCGATGCGCGTCGAGCAGGTCCCGGACCGCCCGGCCCGACAACGCGGTCTTGGCCAGGAAACCGATCGCCGGGCTCGCCTCGACCAGGTCGACGTAGTCCTCGGCGGCATGCGCCGACACCATGATGATCTCCGCCTCCGGACGCAGTTGCCGGGCCACCTCGAAGCCGCTCTCGCCACCCAGGTCGATGTCGAGCAGCACCACGTCCGGCCGCAGCCGGCTGTCCTGCCGTACCGCGTCGGCGCCGGTCGAGGCGACGCCGACCACGGTGACCGCCTGCCGTTCCAGCAGCCCACGGGCGGCGTCCAGGAAACGCGTGTTGTCGTCGACGATCAGGCACCGCAGCGTCACGATCCCAGCCTGGCAGTTCCGACCACGGCTGCCATTCCCGCTAGCCGGAATGTTCACCCCGCCAGCGACCGATCCGGCCAGCGGCCGGCCGCCGGCCGGGTGTCCGGTGGATCAGGGTGTCCGGTGGATCAGGGCGACCGCGATGCCCGCCAGCCCCTCGGCCCGGCCGGTCAGGCCGAGCCCGTCGGTGGTCGTACCGGAGACGGTGACCGGAGCACCGACCGCCGCGCCGAGCGCCGCCTGCGCCTCGGCCCGCCGGGGACCGATCTTCGGGCGTACGCCGACCACCTGGATCGAGACGTTGCCGATCTCGAAACCGGCGGCGCGGACCCGACGGGCCGTCTCGGCCAGCAGGGTGACCCCGGCGGCACCGGCCCACTCCGGCTCGGCGACCCCGAAGTTGCTGCCCAGGTCGCCGAGGCCGGCGGCGGAGAGCAGCGCGTCACAGGCCGCGTGCGCGGCCACGTCGCCGTCGGAGTGCCCGGCCAGCCCGTCGACACCGGGCCAGTGCAGGCCCGCCACCCAGCAGTCCCGCCCCGCCTCGAAGGCGTGCACGTCGGTTCCGATGCCGACCAGAGGAACGATCATGTGCGTCAAGGGTAGTGATCAGGCCGGCCCGACCACCGACGGACGCGTCGGCGGCTGGTCGCCGTTCCGCGACTGCTCGGTGCTCAGCAGGTGCTCGGCCAGGGCCAGGTCGAACGGACGGGTGATCTTCAGGGCGTACTCGGAACCGGGTACGCAGCGGACCCGTACGCCCTGCTTCTCGACCAGGCCCGCGTCGTCGGTCAGCGGATCGACGGCGGCGGCGTGCGCGGCGGCGAGCACCGACCGCCGGAAGCCCTGCGGCGTCTGTACGGCCCGCAGCGCGGCCCGGTCGACGGTGCCGAGCACCACCTCGTCGACCGAGACCTCCTTGATCGTGTCGACCACCGGCAGCACCGGGATCACCGCGTCCTCGCCGGCCCGGACCGCCGCCGCCACCGACTCCACCAGGGTGGCCGGGGTCAGCGCGCGGGCCGCGTCGTGCACCAGGATGATCTCCGGGCCGGCCGGGACGACGGCCAGCGCGGCGGCGACCGACTCCTGCCGGGTCGCCCCGCCCGGGACGACGGTGACCACCGCCACCGGGGCGAGCAGTTCCCGCACCGCCTCGACGTCACCGGAGGGTGCCGCGACGACGATGGTGTGTACCGGTCCGGCAGCGGCGATCCGGCGTACCGCATGGGTCAGCAGGGGCTCGCCGCCGAGCCGGCGCAGGGCCTTGGGACCACCGGGGCCGAGTCGTACCCCGGCACCGGCCGCAGGAACGAGGACCGCGACGTCACCGCGCGGATTGAGCTGCGCGGTCACGTCGCGGTCCTCGGACTTTCTCGGGTACGTCACCGGCACGGGCGAATCGTACCGACGTGGGACCTATGCCTCGGTGAGCACCTTGTCGAGGAGGGTTTCCGCCTCGTCCTTGGTGCTCTTTTCGGCGAGTGCCACCTCACCGACCAGAATGTCGCGGGCCTTGGCGAGCATGCGCTTCTCGCCCGCCGACAGGCCCCGCTCCCGCTCACGCCGCCAGAGGTCACGAACAACCTCGGCCACCTTGAGCGGATTGCCGGAAGCCAGCTTCTCCAGGTTTGCCTTGTAACGCCGCGACCAGTTGGTCGGTTCCTCGGTGTGCGGAGCACGGAGGACATCGAAGACCTTGCCCAGGCCCTCTTCGCCAACCACCTCGCGTACGCCCACGATCTCGGCATTCTCGGCGGGCACCCGGACCGTCAGATCACCCTGAGCGACCCTGAGGACGAGGTACTGCTTGGGCTCGCCCTTGATGATCCGAGTCTCGATTGCCTCGATGAGTGCGGCCCCGTGGTGGGGGTAAACAACGGTCTCGCCGACACTGAAAACCATAGGTTCGAAACCCCTTTCGCTGTGTCTAGGGTAACACGCTCAGGCACCGATGTCCCACCGCAGTCCTGACCGTTAGAGCAGCTCAGAGGCCCTGTGAGAGGTCTTTCTTCGGCTTGACAGCGCAGCGATCCGTAGATTTCAACACGCTCTGTGACGTGCAGATCACCGGACGACAAGACGGATCGGGAAAAATCGGATCTAGGGCGTTGCGGTCCAACCAGCATATCTCCTCGACGCCCGCCCGGTCGCCCACTGGCGATACGCCCCCTGGTGGGGGACCCTGGTACCACACCGAACAGTGCGACAGCTGACCGGCCAGGGGGCGCGCTATGAGCACGTCTGCGGACGGGGACGGGCGGCCGGACAACGGCGGCTTCGACGACCTTCCCGAGCTTCCCGAGCTGCCCGACGACTGGGGCCCGGTGGTGATCCCCGACGACCCCGCCGAACTGGCCGCAGAGGCCGCCCGGGTACGCCGCGAACTGCGCCGGGAAGCCCGCCACGCCACCTGGCGGCGACGTCTCGGACTGACCTCCGCCACGGGGCCGGGCCCGCTGCGGCTCTCCCTACTGATCATGACGGTTGCCATCCTGGCGACCCTGACCAGCCTCTTCGCCCTCGCCTGGCCCGGTCAGCCGCGCCCCACCCCGAGCACCCGGACGACCCCGAACCAACCATCCGGGCGGACCCTGCCCGCCCTCGACCTGTTGGGCGAGGACGGTCAGGTCGTCCCGTTGCGCAGCCTGCTGCCCGCGATGGTCGTCCTCGCCGACAACTGCTCCTGCGTCCAGGAGCTCGACGCGGCCGTCCGCGCCGCGCCGCCCGGGGTCACCGTGGTCGCGGTACGCACCCGGCGCACCGAACCGGAACCGGGCAGCCCACCACCGGCCGGTGCCGGACGACTCCGACTGCTGACCGACCCCACCGCGGAGTTGCGTAGCTCGCTGCAACTGTCCAGCCGACCGGAGACCGCGACCGCGCTGCTGGTCAGCCGGTCCGGCGAGATCATCCGCACCGTACCGGCGCTGCTCCCGGTCGCGGACTACCAGGCCGACCTCGACCGACTACCCGCCGCCGACTGAGCCGGCGGTCGCCGGCCGGCCACCGCCGGGTGCGTTCAGGGCAGGGCGACGACCTGCACGGCAACCTCGACCGGTCGACGGTCCAGCCGGCGCAGCACCACGCCGATCCGGACGCCGGCGGCGACCACCCGGAGCGTGCCGAACGGCGCCGGGCAGCTCACCGTCCGGGCCAGGTGCCGGGCCGTGGCCGCCTGCAGCCGCAGGCTCAGTTCGCCCGACCCGCCGCAGACGTACTGCACGAGGTAGCGGCCACCCGGGCGGCTCGGTGCGGACCAGTAGACGAACCTGCGGTCGGTCAGCACCGTCGCCTCGCGCCAGACCGTACCGGGGAAGGTCGGCAGCAACTGCCCGACCAGGGTCGGTCTGCCGCCGACCTCGGCCCCGCCGCCGGTGCCGGTGCCGGTGGCCCGGGGCCGGTCGTCGGCCACCACCGGCACGACCCGCGCGGGTGTGGACCGCGACGACCACCAGGCACCGACCCCGACGGCCAGCACCACCGACAACGTCAGCGCCACCCTCCGCACCGGGGCCTCCCTCCGGCCACCCAGTTGGTGTCCCGCCCGCCCGGTCGCTAGGACCCGGCCGCCCGGTGCCGCTCGACCGGCCGGCCCGTACCGGGCCACCGGTCCAGCAGCGCCGCGTAGAGCGTCAGCCCCGGTCCGAAGGCGAGCATCACCACGGTACGCGGCGGCAGCGCGGAACGCCGGAGTCGATCCAGGATCAGCAACGACGTCGGGGACGAACAGTTGCCATGATCGTGCAGCACCCCCCGGGACGCGGAGAGCGCCTCCGACGGCAGACCCAGCTCCTCCTCCACCACGTTCAGGATCCGGGGCCCGCCCGGATGCACCGCCCAGCCGTCCACCTCGGAGACCTGTCGGCCGTGCCGGGCCAGCAGCCCGGTCACCAGCTCGGTCACATGCGACGCCAGCACCTGCGGAACCTTCGGCGACAGCCCCATCCGGAAGCCGGTGTCGGTCAGCTCCCAGGTCATGTGGTCCGCCGTCGAGGTGTCGGTCACCGCGGTCACCTCGCGGACGACGTACCCCGGACGGTCACCGGGGGCGACCACGGCGGCGACCGCGGCGTCCGAGAAGAGCGCGTGCGAGACGATCTGCTGGGTGTCCATCCGGGACGAGGCCGGCTGCAGGTGCAGGCTGGTCAGCTCCGCGCAGAGCAGCAACGCCGGCCGACCCCGGGCCGCCACGAAGTCGTTCGCGGCACCGAGGCCGGGCAGCGCGGCGTAACAGCCCATGTGCCCGACGAACATCCGCTGCGTCTCCGGCGCCATCCCCATGTCCCGGGCGAGCAGGATGTCCAGTCCCGGGGTGGCGTAGCCGGTACACGAGCAGACCACGAAGAGTCCGATGTCCCCGGCCCCGATTCCCGCGTCGGCCAACGCCCGGGTGACCGCCTCCTTGCCCAACGGCAGCGCCTCGATCTGGTAGCGGCGCATCCGCCGCTCGGTCGGCCACTCCGAGACGTCCTCCAGCAACGGACTCACCGCGGCCTGCCGCCGGTCCACCCCGGAGTTCGCGAAGATCCGCTGGGCGAGCGCCCGGGTCGGCCCGGAGAAGTGCCGCGCGAAGAAGCCCTCCCACAACTCGTCCTGACCGGACCCGGGCGGCAGCGACACGCCAAGTCCGACGATCACCCCGGATCCGTCCCCACTGCTCCCGCTCACCATGGCCGCCCTCCGATCGCGACTGCGCGCCAGCCCGCGTTCCGCACGCTCACCGAGCCCAACCTTCAAGCGCGACCGTGGGACTCGGGGGCCGCGCGCGTCGTCGGAGTACCCAACGACCACCCACCGTGCACCGGCGCGGCCGAACCGGCCCGCACCGGCCGGATCACCACCGGGGGGTCGAACCGTCGCGGTCCGGATCACCACCGAGCGCCGCGACACCCAGCCAGTCCGCGCAGACGTCCGAGGTCGCCGGATGCAGCGACCCGCAGCGGGCGTCCCGGTACAGCCGCTCCAACGGATGACCACGCCGGGTCGCCGAGGTGCCGGCCGCCTCCACCATCGACGCCGCCACCTCCGCCGCGGTCGTCCCGGCGAGCAACTTCGCCCGCCACACCCAGCGGTTCGTCTCCACGTCCCCCGGCGCCTCGTCGACCCGGCGGGCCGCCTCCGCCACCGCCAACTCCGCGGCGGCGGTCGCCGCGTCGGCCCGACCCACCCGGGCCCGGACCGCCGGCAGCCCGTCCAGCCCCCGACCGGTCAGATGCTCGACCGCGGCGTCGATCGCCGAGCGGGCCACCCCGACGTAGACCGCGGCGTAGCTGGCCACCAGCCAGTGCGGCATCAGTTGCGCGACCACCAGGGCCAGCCCCTCGACCCCGCCGAGCAGCCGGTCGGCCGGCACCACCACGTCCAGGTGCAGGTCGTGCGAGGCGGTCGCCCGCATACCGAGGGAGTCCCAGGTCGGTTCCACCTGCAACCCGTCCGGGGTGGCCGGCACCAGGAACTGGGAGACCACCGACTGGTCGGCGGCGCTGCGGGCCGCCACCAGGTACGCGTCCGCGTGACCCGCACCCGAACAGAAGGTCTTCACCCCCTTGATGTGGTAACCGCCGTCCACCGCCTCGTACGTGGTGGTCAGCTTCGACAACCGGGAACCGACCCCGCGTTCGCTCATCGCCACCGCGTACCAGGCCCCGGCCGCCGCCTCGGCGAGCAGCCGGTCCCGGGCGACCAGTGCCTCGTCCGGTACGCCGAGCGCCCCGGCCAGTTCCTCGGTGAGCGCACCGAGGGCACCGGTCACCGAGGCGTGCATGTTGAAGACCAGCGCCGTCGCCCCGTTGCCCCGGGCCAACGCGGTGGCGACCGCCGCGTACCCGGCGAAGCTGGTCCCGAGACCGCCCAGCCGCGGCGGGACCATCAGGCCGAGCAGTCCGCCCGCCCGCAGGTCGGCGAAGTCCTCGACCGGAAAACTGCCGTCCCGGTCGTGCCCGGCCGCCCGCGCGGCCATCCTCGGCGCCAGCCGGCGTGCCTCCGCCAGCGCGTCCGTCGTCATCCGTGCCCCTCTCCGCCCTGCTCCCGGCTGGTCCCCCAGCCCTGGTAGAGCACCGCCGCCGACCAGGTCGGCACGATCCGGGGTGCGTCCCGGCCGTCGACCGACCGCCCCGACCGGCGCAGCGCCCGGCGAGCCAGCCAGCGGACGGTGCCCCAGACCGCCGGCCGGACACCCCGGACCCGCAACGTGATGCCGTGCCGACCGCACTCCCGGACCAACGCCCGGGCGTCGACGAAGAGACGTGGATCGTGGATCCCCCGGGGCACCCCGGGCAGGCCCTCGGCCAGCCGGACCGCCACCAGGCGGCTCAGCGCGGTCGCGTTGAGCGTGTCGAGCACCAGCAGACCGCCGGGGCGCAGCAGCCGGGCGGCCTCGGCCACCACCCCCGGCCAGTCCGGCACGTGCTCCAGCACCTCACCGGCGGCCACCACGTCGGCGCACCGGTCCGCCAGCGGTACGGCGCCGACGTCGGCGTTGACCGGACGTACCCCGTGCGCGGCGGCCTGGACGAGCGCGGACCGGGTCAGGTCCACCCCGACATGCCGGTAACCCTTCGCGGCCACCCGGGGAGCCAGCAGACCGGCACCGCAGCCGAGGTCGACCAGCACCGCGCCGGGGCGGGTGGCCGGTGGGACCAGCGCCGCCCGGGCCTCGGCCAGCCAGTGCAGCATCGCGAACGCACCGTCCGGGTCCCACCACTCGTCGGCCAGGTCGTCGTACTGACGTGGATCGTTGCGCGGCAACACCCGGCGGGGTCGTACCCGGGTGGCGCCGTCCTGGTCAGGGGCGTCGGGCGGCCCGGGCACCGCCATCGCCCCGGCCCGCTCGTCGCGCATACGTCGAGCCTGGCACGACCGGTTGGTAACCACCAGACTTCCCATATGGTGCACGTGGTGTTAGGGCTGGTCCGGGCAAGCCACCCGGAGCCGGCGGTCGCGGTGACCACGGTCTCCGCCCTGCTCGCCTGGGGAGTCGGTCACCCGCCCGCCGGGGTCGCGGCGGTGGCCCTCACCGTGCTCGCCAGCCAGCTCGCCATCGGCTGGGTCAACGACCTGCTCGACGCCGACCGGGACACCGCCGTCGGCCGCCGGGACAAGCCGGTCGCCGCCGGTCAGGTCGGCCGTCGTACGGTCGGGGTGGCCGGGGTGCTGGCCGCCGTCGCCACCCCGCTGCCGGCACTCACGCTCAACCCGACCGCCGCGTTCTGGGCCACCGTCGCGCTGGTCTCCGCGCTGCTCTACAACTGGCCGCTGAAGTCGACCCCGGCCTCCGTGCTGCCGTACGCGGTCTCGTTCGGGGCGTTGCCGGCGTTTGTCGTACTCGGGTTGCCCGGCACGCCGACGCCGCCGGCCTGGCTGGTCGCGGCGGGTGCGCTGCTCGGCGCCGGCGCCCACTTCGCGAACGTGCTGCCGGACCTGGCCGACGACGCCCGGACCGGGGTCCGGGGTCTGCCGCACCGGCTCGGGCCGGCCGGCACCCGGACGGCGGCGGTCCTGCTGCTGCTGGCCGCGACCGCGACGCTGGTGCTCGGGCCGCCCGGACCGCCGTCCTGGGCCGGGCTGGGGGCCATCGCGGTCGCCGCCGTGGTCCCGCCCGCGGTGTCGTACGCCAGTCGGGCCAGCGCCGGCAGTCGGCCGGCCACCGCGGCCCCGGCGGTCGGGGGCGGCACCGGCGTCGTCGGCGACGCCGGCACTGTCCGGCCGGACCGGCCGGACCGGCCGGACCGGCCGGTCGCGGTCTTCCGGGCCGTCATGCTGGTCGCGCTGATCGACGTCGTCCTGCTGGTGGCGAGCGGTCGGGTGGTCTGAGCCCGACGGTTCGCCGGCCGGACCCGCCGGTCGGAGGTGGGTCGGGTTACCGGGTCGGCGTACGGGAGCCGATCACCGCCCACTACCCTGGAGGCTGTCCGGCCCGGGTACCACGACCGGGACCCGGGCGCACTCGGCCGGGTAGTTGAGACCAGGTAGTCAAGACCAGGCAGCCACGACCTCGGCCGGGAGCCACGACCACCACCGGAGCCCGGCACCATCCGCCGGGAATCGCGACACCGCGACCGGGATCGCCACGAGGAGGACCAGGTGACGGGCTCGATCAGGGGGGCTTGGCGCGCCACGGCGGTGCTGGCCGGTACGGCCGCCGCCACCACCCTGCTGCTGTCCGGGTGCGGCGCTGGCCAGATCGCGGAGACGGCCGCCCGGGTGCCGACCAGCGTCGGCAACAACGCCCAGTCGGCGGACAACCAGTTCAAGGTCCGGAACCTGTCGATCGACTACCTGAGCACCACCGGCTACCCGGCCGGCGCCGACGCGCCGCTGACGGTCACCCTGTTCAACGACTCCGACAAGCCGGTCACGGTCCGGGTCAGCAGCGAGGGCGCCCGGACCGTGGTGCTCGCCGGCGCCGCCTCGGGCAGCCCGACCACGCCCCCGCCGGCCAACCCGACCCCGACCGCCGCCGAGAGCCCGAACCCGGGTGGTTCGCCGTCCGGCGATGCCGGCAGCCCCTCGCCGGGCGGGTCGGCCAGCCCGACCGCCACGACGACCCCGACCGCGGCGCCGGAGACGCCCGCCGAGATCCAGATCCCGGCCCGCAGTTTTGTCCTCCTGAACAAGCCCACCGGTCGCTGGCTCCAGCTCAACGGGCTGGCCGCCGCGCTGCCGCCGGGTGCGTCGCTGCCGCTGGTCTTCGACTTCGGCGGGACCCCGGTCCAGACCCAGGCTCCGGTCGCGGTACCGCTGCAGCCGGCGCCGGTCGCCACCCCGGTCATCGAGGAGGGTGGCGGCGGCCACGAGTGACCGCTCCCGCTCCACCCGCGCCCTGCACCGGTCCACCCGGGGCAGGGCGCGTCGCGTCGTACGGGTTGGTTAGCGTGCGGGGGTGACCAGCCGAGCCACGCCACGCCCCGCCGCCGGACGCGGCCGGACGGCGGCCCGCGAACCCCGCCCCGCGTACGAGTGCGACGCCTGCGGCCACCAGCCGCCGAAGTGGGTCGGCCGCTGCCCGGAGTGCGGTGAGTGGGGCTCCGTCGTGGAGTCCACGATCACCGGCCCGACCGTCTCCGGTCGGGTGGTCAGTTCCCGGGCCCCGGCCGAGCCGGCCCGGCCGATCGCCACGATCAGCGCCGCCCCGGCCCGGGCCCGGCCGACCGGCGTCCCGGAACTCGACCGGGTGCTCGGCGGCGGTCTGGTTCCCGGCGCGGTGGTGCTGCTCGCCGGCGAACCCGGGGTCGGCAAGTCGACCCTGCTGCTCGACGTCGCCCAGCAGTGGGCGGCCGGTGCCGGCAGCCCGTCGCTGGTGGTCAGTGGCGAGGAGTCGGTGAGTCAGGTGCGGTTGCGCGCCGAGCGGATGGGCGCCCTGCACGAGCGGCTCTACCTGGCCGCCGAGAACGACCTCGGCGCCGTACTCGGCCACCTGGACGCGGTGAAGCCGGGTCTGCTGGTGCTCGACTCGGTGCAGACCATCAACACCCCGGGGACCGAGGGGGTGCCGGGCGGGGTGACCCAGGTCCGGGCGGTCACCGCCGCCCTGGTCTCGGTCGCCAAGGAGCGCGGCATCGCCACCGTGCTGGTCGGGCACGTGACCAAGGACGGCCAGGTCGCCGGTCCCCGGGTGCTGGAGCACCTGGTCGACGTGGTGCTGCACTTCGAGGGCGACAAGCACTCGTCGCTGCGGATGGTCCGGGGCGTCAAGAACCGGTTCGGTACGGCGGACGAGGTCGGCTGTTTCGAGATGCACGAGGGCGGGATCAGCAGCCTCGCCGACCCGTCCGGCCTGTTTCTGACCCGTTCGACCGACCCGGTGCCGGGCACCTGCGTGACGGTGGCGATGGAGGGCCGGCGGGCGCTGGTGACCGAGGTTCAGGCGCTGATCGGCGCCACCGTGGCCGGCTCGCCCCGGCGGACCGTCTCCGGGCTGGACAGTGCCCGGCTGGCGATGGTGCTCGCGGTGCTGCAGCGGCGGACCGAGCGGCTGACCCTGCACGACCGGGAGGTCTTCGCGGCGACCGTCGGTGGGATCCGGGTGGTCGAGCCGGCCGCCGATCTCGCGGTCGCGCTGGCGGTCGCCTCCGGCGGGCTCAACCTGGCCATCGCCCCGGATCTGGTGGCGATCGGCGAGGTGGGGCTGACCGGTGAGGTGCGCCGGGTCGCGGCGGTGCCCCGGCGGCTGGCCGAGGCGGCCCGGCTCGGTTTCCGGTACGCGCTGGTCCCGGTCGGTTGTGGGCCGGGTACGAGCGGGGTGACTCCGGAGAACATGCGGGTGATGGAGGTCACCGACGTACGATCGGCGCTGCGTAGCGTGGCGCAGGCATCGGCTGAGTAACCATACAGTCACCGCAAGTCGAAGTTTGCTCGCCGTACCATGCATACGCCCCGCACGATCCCGACCGGCCCGCGAAGGATGCCCAGACAAAGCACACGATCCCCCGACAGACTGGGCACCGTACGGCCGACGTCGCGAGAGCGCCGAGGCGCATCGATGGGAGGAACCCGGCACAGTGGCACGTCACAGTAACCGCGACAGCACCCAACGCAGGGCGGTCCGTAGAATGTCCGGGTGCCGATCGACCGCGACGCGAACCGAACCGCCAGCGCGGCTCCCCCTGTCCGCAGCACCGCCGGCTCGACGGCGCGCGCCGTCAGCGCCGGTCTGGGCATGAACAGCGCCGGACCGACCGGAGACCCGCTGCGCGCCAACCTCGCGCTGATGGCTCCGGGTACGGCGCTCCGAGACGGCCTGGAGCGCATCCTCCGGGGCCGCACCGGTGCCCTCATCGTCCTCGGCTACGACAAGGTCGTCGAAGGCCTCTGCACCGGCGGCTTTCCGCTGGACGTCGAATTCTCCGCCACCCGGGTCCGTGAACTGTGCAAGATGGACGGCGCGGTGGTGCTCTCCTCCGACGGCACCCGGATCGTCCGGGCCGCGGTGCACCTGATGCCCGACCCGACGATTCCGACCGAGGAGTCCGGCACCCGGCACCGCACCGCCGAACGGGTGGCCCGGCAGACCGGCTTCCCGGTGATCTCGGTCAGCCAGTCGATGCGGATCATCAGCCTCTACGTCAACGGTCAGCGACACGTCCTCGACGACTCGGCGGCGATCCTGTCCCGGGCCAACCAGGCGCTGGCCACCCTCGAGCGCTACAAGTTGCGCCTCGACGAGGTCTCCGGCACCCTCTCCGCCCTGGAGATCGAGGACCTGGTCACGGTCCGGGACGCGGTGGCAGTGGTGCAGCGGCTGGAGATGGTCCGTCGGATCGCCGACGAGATCGCCGGCTACGTGGTGGAACTCGGCACCGACGGTCGGCTCCTCGCCCTGCAGCTCGACGAGCTGATGGCCGGCGTGGACGCCGACCGGACCCTGGTGATCCGGGACTACCTGCCGAGCGGCCGCAAGGCCCGCACCCTGGACGAGGCACTGGTCGAGCTGGACCTGCTCACCGCGACCGAGCTGATCGACCTGGTCGCGGTCGCCAAGGCGATCGGCTATCCGGGCGCCTCCGACGCCCTCGACGCGGCGGTCAGCCCTCGTGGTTTCCGGCTGCTGGCCAAGGTTCCCCGGCTGCCCGGTCTGGTCGTCGACCGGCTGGTCGACCACTTCGGCAGTCTGCAGCGGCTGCTCGGGGCCACGGTCGAGGATCTGCAGGCGGTCGACGGGGTCGGCGACGCCCGGGCGCGTGGGGTGCGTGAGGGCCTGTCCCGGCTCGCCGAGGCGTCCATCCTGGAGCGGTACGTCTGATTCGTCGCCGGGCTTTCCAGTGGCCGCGGCTTGACGGCCGGGGCGTGAGGTGGTGGCCGGGGCGTGAGGTGGGTGGCCGGGGCGTGAGGTGGGTGGCCGGGGCGTGAGGTGGGTGGCCGGGGCGTGAGGTGGGTGGCCGGGGCGGCCCGTCCCGCTCTGGGCGGTCAGGCTTGATCCCGACGCGGGTCGGGCCGCCCCGGCCGTAACCAGCTCGCGGCCGTCCGCACCCTGGCCGCCCCGGCCGTAACCAGCTCGCGGCCGTCCGCACCGTAACCGCCCCGGCCGTAACCAGGTCGCGGCCGTCCGCACCCTGGCCGCCCTGGCCGTACCGGGTGCCGGCCGTCGGGATCCGTTCGGTTCGCGGCTGGCTGACGGTGGCGGTTCGTGGCTCAGTTGGTGATCGTGAGCTTCACCGGGTCGCTGCGCTTGTCGCCGAGCCGCCCGAAGAGCTGGTACGTCCCGGCCGGTGCGGGATCGCCCGAGGCGCTGCCGTTGTCGCAGCCGGAACTCCTCCGGCCGTTCCACGGCAGACCGAACTCCTCTTCGTGGTAGGGCGGGAACGACTTGACCCTGTTGCCGCGCACCTCGCTGCAGACGTCGGAGGACCAGATGGTGGTCGCCCCCGCCTTGATGTAGATCTCCTGCACGTCCGCGCCGACGTCCCGGTTGCAGGTCCGGTCGGAGACGTTCTTGATCCTGATCCGGAGCTGGATCGTCTGGCCCCGCTGCATCGAGGTCTGCGAGGCCACCGGAATCACCGACATCTCGTCGTCGGCGCACTCGTTCTCGACCGGTGGCGCCGGAGGGGGCAGCGGCCCACTGCCGGGCGGCCCGCCCGCCTCCTCGACCTGCGGATCCGTGCCGTCGGGTGGGGCACCCGAAGGATCCACCGTCGGCGCCCCGGACTCCGGAGCACCTGATTCAGGGGTACCGGTCTCCGGGGTGAGGATCGTCGGCCCGGCCGAAGGTGTGGCGTTCCCCGACGGATCCGTGCCTGCCTCCTTTGTATCGTCAGGTCCGTTGCACGAGTAGATCAGCACGATCAGGGAGAGCAGCACGGCACCGAGCACGACGGCACGCCGCCGCCAATACACGGCGGGCGGCAGGGGGCCAACCGTCAGACGCATAATGTCCTCACCGTAACGGTAGCCGCGCCGAGGACATCCACGACGCGCCGACGACGGGCCGGCGCCTGGAGAACAGCACGCCGAGGACGTACCGGCGCCCGGGGAACCCGGCGCGTCCGGCCCGGCGGCGGGCGGGTGTCCGGTACCCGTCCCCTCGGCTGCCCGGGCCGGTCACTGATAGACCTTGCGCTGGTAGACGGCGTGGGCGCCGGCCACCCGGTCGAGGAAGAGCAGGCCCGCACAGTGGTCGATCTCGTGTTGCAGGGCGCGCGCCTCGAAGCCGTCCGTGCTCAACCGCACCTCGACGCCGGTCCCCGGCAGCACGCCACGCACCAGCAGCCGGCTGGCGCGTTTCACGTCCCCGGTCAGGTCCGGCACCGACATGCAGCCCTCCCGCCCCGGCCGCCACCGGCTGGCCTCGACGACCTCCGCGTTGCACAACACGAAGGTGCCGTGTGAGGTGACCGTCTTGGGGTGCCCGGTCACGTCGACCGCGAAAACCCGGGCGCCGACGCCGACCTGCGGCGCGGCCAGGCCGACACAGCCCGGCGACACCCGCATCGTGGCGATCAGGTCGGCGGCGAGGCGTACGACGTCGTCGGCGCGCGGGTCCACCGCCTCGCCGGCCCGGCTCAGCACGCCGGCCGGGGCGGTGACCACCGGTAGTACCCGACCCGGGTCGCCGAGGACCTCCGGGGTCCAGTCACCCAGGCCGGACCCCTCCACCGCCATTCCGGCATTCTCCGCCATCAGAACAGGTCCGACTCGGCTCGCCGCAGGCTGACCTCCACACCCAGCCCGGCGGCCACCTCGACCAGACGGTCGGACAGACCGTCGGCGGCCCCCGGCGGCAGCTCCACCTCGGCCAGCAGGACGTAGAGCGGACCGGTGAGCCGGGTCGTCAGATCGGTGACGTTGCCGCCGGCCTCGGCCAACACCCGGGTCAGCGCGGCGACGATGCCGAGCCGGTCGGCGCCGTGCACGGCCATCAGGTACGGCTCACCGACCGGCGTCCGCGCCGTCTCCACCCCGACCTGGCGTACCGTCGCCACCAGCTGTCCGTCCGCGACGACCGGGGTCAACGCATCCTCGGCCTGCTCCTTGGCTGGGCCGACACAGATCAGGGTCATCGCGAAGTGACCCCGCAGCCGGGTCATGGTGGAGTCCGTGAGGTTGGCACCGACCCGGGCGAGCGCCTCCGCGACGTCGGCCACGATGCCGGGACGGTCCGGACCGATGACGGTGATCGCGAGCTCGTTCATCCGGGCAGTCTGCCCGATCCGGGTACGCTCCGGGCCCCAGCCCGACACGTCGCCCAAGTTGCGGGACACCGTCCCGCCGTGGCTCTCCCCGCCTGCGGCGCCGGTGGTGGTGGTGCCACCCGCGTGCGGCGGACCGACGGCATGACAGGATCGACGGCGCCATGTCCGAGACCCCACTCGCCACCGCGGTTGTCCGGTGGTACGACAAGAACGCCCGTGACCTGCCCTGGCGAGAGCCCGGCGTCGGGGCGTGGGCGATCCTGGTCAGCGAGGTCATGCTCCAGCAGACGCCGGTGGTACGGGTGCTGCCCGCCTGGCGGGCCTGGCTCACCCGGTGGCCCGAGCCGGCCGTGCTGGCCGCCGACACCCCGGCCGAGGCGATCCGGATGTGGGGACGGCTCGGTTACCCCCGTCGTGCCCTGCGGCTGCACGAGTGCGCGGTGGCGCTGGTGGAACGACACGGCGGGGCGGTACCGACCGAGTTGGAGCAGCTGCTGGCCCTGCCCGGGGTGGGCAGCTACACGGCCAGGGCGGTCGCCACCTTCGCGTACGGCCGACGGCACCCGGTGGTCGACACGAACGTTCGCCGGGTGGTGGCCCGGGCGGTGGCCGGTGAGCCGGACGCGGGTCTGGCCACCCGACCGGCCGATCTGGTGGCGACCGAGGCGCTGCTGCCGGCCGAGCCCGCCGTGGCGGCCCGGGCCAGCGCCGCCTTCATGGAACTGGGCGCGGTGGTCTGCACCGCCCGGTCACCCCGCTGTGTCGACTGTCCGCTCGTCGACCGGTGCGCCTGGCGGGCCTCCGGGCAGGCCGCGCCGGCCGGGCCGACCCGGCGGCCGCAGCGGTACGCCGGCACCGACCGGCAGGTCCGGGGGCGGCTCCTGGCGGTGTTGCGCGAGTCCACCGGTCCGGTACGCCGGGAGCGGCTGGACCTGGTGTGGGCGGACGACGTACAGCGGGCCCGGGCGTTGGCCGGCCTGGTCGAGGACGGCCTGGTGCAGGCGCTCGCCGCCGACCGGTACGCGCTCGCCGGTGAGCCCGGGAATGCCGTACCGCAGCTGTGACGGCCCGGTTGGAGGAGGGCCTTCGTTGGCGGCGTGGGCATGCGGAGGGGCCCGGGTGGCGTCGCCACCCGGGCCCCTCCGCGTGGTGCTGCTGTTACTCGTCCGCTCCGGCGGCGGCGGTGTCGCCGAGGCTGGCCGGCACCGCATCCGGCACCGCGACCGGCTTGTCCGCACCGCGGAACACCAGCTTCGACTTGTCGATGTCCTCCGGGTCGCCCTCGCAGTCCACGACCACGATCTGGCCCGGGGTCAACTCGTTGAACAGGATCCGCTCCGACAGGTTGTCCTCGATGTCGCGCTGGATGGTCCGGCGCAGCGGCCGGGCGCCCAGCACGGGGTCGAAGCCCTTCTTCGCCAGGTACTTCTTGGCGTTGTCGGTCAGCTCGAGGCCCATGTCCTTGTTCCGGAGCTGGGTCTCGATCCGCTGGATCATGATGTCCACGATCGACAGGATCTCGGTCTGGTTGAGCTGGTGGAACACGATCGTGTCGTCGATCCGGTTGAGGAACTCCGGCCGGAAGTGCTGTTTCAGCTCGTCGTTGACCTTCTGCTTCATCCGCTCGTAGTTGGACTCGTTGTCCTCCGAGGCCTGGAAGCCCATGGACACCGCCTTGGCCACGTCCCTGGTGCCCAGGTTGGTGGTCAGGATGATGACCGTGTTCTTGAAGTCGACGATCCGACCCTGGCCGTCCGTGAGCCGCCCGTCCTCCAGAATCTGGAGCAGGGTGTTGAAGACGTCCGGGTGGGCCTTCTCGATCTCGTCGAACAGGACCACGGAGAACGGCCGACGCCGCACCTTCTCGGTCAGCTGCCCGCCCTCGTCGTAGCCGACGTAGCCGGGAGGCGCACCGACGAGCCGGGACACCGTGTACCGGTCGTGGAACTCCGACATGTCGAGCTGGATGAGTGCGTCCTCGCTGCCGAACAGGAACTCCGCCAGCGCCTTGGAGAGCTCGGTCTTACCGACGCCGGACGGGCCGGCGAAGATGAACGAGCCGGACGGCCGCTTCGGGTCCTTCAGGCCGGCCCGGGTACGCCGGATCGCCTTCGACACCGCCTTGACCGCGTCCTCCTGGCCGACGACCCGCTTGTGCAGCTCGTCTTCCATCCGCAGCAACCGGGAGGTCTCCTCCTCGGTCAGCTTGTAGACCGGGATGCCGGTCCAGTTGGCGAGGACCTCGGCGATCTGCTCGTCGTCAACCTCGCTGACGACGTCCAGGTCACCGGCCTTCCACTCCTTCTCCCGCTGCGCCTTCTGGCCCAGCAGCTGCTTCTCCTTGTCGCGCAGCTGCGCGGCCCGCTCGAAGTCCTGCGCGTCGATCGCGGACTCCTTGTCGCGGCGGACCTGGGCGATCCGCTCGTCGAAGTCACGCAGGTCCGGCGGCGCGGTCATCCGGCGGATCCGCATCCGGGCACCGGCCTCGTCGATCAGGTCGATCGCCTTGTCCGGCAGGAAGCGGTCCGAGATGTACCGGTCGGCCAGCGTCGCCGCCGCCACCAGCGCGGCGTCGGTGATGCTCACCCGGTGGTGCGCCTCGTACCGGTCACGCAGGCCCTTGAGGATCTCGATGGTGTGGGCCAGCGACGGCTCACCCACCTGGATCGGCTGGAACCGGCGCTCGAGCGCGGCGTCCTTCTCCAGGTGCTTGCGGTACTCGTCGAGGGTGGTCGCGCCGATGGTCTGCAGCTCGCCACGGGCCAGCATCGGCTTGAGGATGCTCGCCGCGTCGATCGCGCCCTCGGCGGCACCCGCGCCGACCAGGGTGTGGATCTCGTCGATGAACAGGATGATGTCGCCCCGGGTACGGATCTCCTTGAGCACCTTCTTCAGGCGCTCCTCGAAGTCACCGCGGTAACGCGAGCCGGCCACCAGAGCACCGAGGTCAAGCGTGTAGAGCTGCTTGTCCTTGAGCGTCTCCGGCACCTCGCCCTTGATGATCTTCTGGGAGAGGCCCTCGACGACGGCGGTCTTGCCGACGCCGGGCTCGCCGATCAGGACCGGGTTGTTCTTGGTCCGGCGGGAGAGCACCTGCATCACCCGCTCGATCTCCTTCTCGCGCCCGATGACCGGGTCGAGCTTGCCCTCGCGGGCGGCCTGGGTCAGGTTACGACCGAACTGGTCGAGCACCAGGCTGGTCGACGGAGCGGCCTCGCCCGGCGCGGTGCCGGCGGCCGCCGGCTCCTTGCCCTGGTAGCCGGAGAGCAGCTGGATGACCTGCTGGCGGACCCGGTTGAGGTCGGCGCCGAGCTTCACCAGCACCTGGGCGGCGACGCCCTCACCCTCGCGGATCAGGCCGAGCAGGATGTGCTCCGTCCCGATGTAGTTGTGGCCGAGCTGGAGTGCCTCCCGCAGGGAGAGCTCCAGCACCTTCTTGGCCCGCGGGGTGAACGGGATGTGCCCGCTCGGCGCCTGCTGGCCCTGGCCGATGATCTCCTCGACCTGCTGGCGGACGCCCTCCAGGGAGATGCCCAGGCTCTCCAGGGCCTTGGCGGCGACGCCTTCGCCCTCGTGGATGAGACCCAGCAGGATGTGTTCCGTACCGATGTAGTTGTGGTTGAGCATCCGGGCTTCTTCTTGAGCCAGGACGACAACCCGCCGCGCTCGGTCGGTGAACCGCTCGAACATGCCCTCGTGCTCCTCACGTGCCGTGCGCACTCGATCTTGATGGTCAAGCATCGTGGCGGGGCCACCACCCGGACGTCCGGGGCGGACATCCGTGCTCCCTTACTCTATCGCCGCGAGCCGACTCTCCTGAGGTCGTGTGTTGCTGGAATGAGCCACATACGCGACGTTTTTCCCAACCGCCCGCGCTCAGCGATGCTTCCCAGACCATCCGCTGTACGCGCAGAGCGAAATTCAAGCCCTCTGACGGGACGTCGCGACCCCGCGTCGTCCACAGGCTGTGGACAACTTCGTCCACTGGATGTGGACAACGCCTGGCGGGTCAGGATGTTCCCGGCCGGCCGACGGAATCTCGGCAGCGGGCTCCGGCCGGCGCACCCCGGCCCGACAGCCCGGCGCGGCGGCGGCATCCCGTCGGCGAACCGGACCGACCGGGAGTCGGAGGCCGGCAAGTGCAGAACACGCAAAAACGACAATGCGGGGCAGATGGACAGATGTCCACCCACCCCGCACCGGGGGGACGACAGGGCCTAGCGGCCCGCCTTCGCGTGGTACTCGTCGACGATCTCCTGAGGGATACGCCCCCGGTCGGAGATCTCCTTGCCTTCCTTCTTCGCCCAGGCCCGGATCGCCTTGTTCTGCTCGCGATCGGCGGTGGCCCCACCGCGCCCACGGGCAGCCCGGCCACCGACGACCACACCGCCACGGCCGACCTTGGTCCCGTTGGCGACGTACGGGGCGAATAGCTCCCGCAATTTGCCGGCGTTCTTGTCCGACAGGTCGATCTCGTACTGCACGCCGTCGAGCGAGAACTTGACGGTCTCGTCCGCGTCTCCGCCGTCCAGGTCATCGACCAGCTTGTGAATGATCTGCTTGGCCACGTGTCGCTATCCTTTCGAGCAGGTTCCCCGCAAACAAGAGCACAATAGCTCCCGAGATGCTTGCTCCGTCAATAGGACGGCGAAACTACGCGACAAGCCGTGACCTAACTGGGCGACAAGACGCGACCGATCTCGGCGCCCAGCCTCGGACGACGACTACTACTCCGGCCGGACCATCGGGAAGAGGATGGTTTCCCGAATTCCCAGGCCGGTGAGGGCCATCAGCAGCCGATCGATTCCCATTCCCATGCCCCCGGTCGGCGGCATTCCGTACTCCAGGGCCCGCAGGAAGTCCTCGTCGAGCCGCATCGCCTCGTCGTCGCCCTTCGCCCCCTGCTGCGCCTGGGCCACCAGTCGTTGCCGCTGCACGACCGGATCGACCAGCTCCGAGTAACCGGTGGCCAGCTCGAATCCCAGCACGTAGAGGTCCCATTTCTCGGTGAGCCCCGGCTCGGACCGGTGCGCCCGCACCAGCGGACTCGTCTCCTCCGGGTAGTCCCGTACGAAGGTGGGGCGGCGCAGTCCCGGCACCACCAGTTCCTCGAAAAGCTCCTCGGCGAGCTTGCCCGGACCCCACTTGGGATCGACCGCCAGCCCCACCTTTTCCGCGTAGCGCAACAGGTCCGCCATCGGCGTACGGACGGTCACCTCCTCGCCCAGCGCCTCGGAGAGCGACCCGAAGAGGGTCACCGACCGCCACTGCCCACCCAGATCGAACTCGGTGCCGTCGGCATGCGTCACCAGATGCGATCCGGCGACCGCCAGCGCGGCACGTTGTACCAGGTCACGGGTCAGTTCGGCGACGGTGTCGTAGGTGCCGTACGCCTCGTACGCCTCGAGCATGGCGAACTCGGGAGAGTGCGAGGAGTCGACGCCCTCATTCCGGAAGTTACGGTTGATCTCGAAGACCCGGTCGATGCCACCGACCACGGCCCGCTTCAGATAAAGCTCCGGGGCGATTCGCAGATACAGATCAGTGTCCAATGCATTGCTGTGTGTCACGAATGGCCGGGCGGTGGCCCCACCGGGCAGCGTCTGCAGCATCGGGGTTTCGACTTCCACGAAACTCCGGCCATGCAGCGAATCACGCAGGCTACGCAGCGTCGTGGCCCGGGTCCGTACCATCTGGCGGGCCTGCGGACGGACGATCAGATCAACGTAACGCTGGCGGACCCGGGCCTCCTCGCTCAACGGCTTGTGCGCCACCGGGAGTGGCCGCAGTGCCTTCGCGGTCAGCGTCCAGGAATCGGCCAGCACGGAAAGCTCACCACGCCGGCTGGTAATCACCTCGCCGGTCACCCCGACATGGTCGCCGAGGTCGACCAGCCGCTTCCACTCTTCGAGCCGTTCCGGGCCGACGCGGTCCAGCGAGAGCATCGCCTGCAATTCGGTCCCGTCGCCGTCCCGCAGGGTGGCGAAGCAGAGCTTTCCGGTATTCCGTACGAAGATCACCCGGCCGGCGACCGCGGCCGCGTCACCGGTGGCGGTGTCGGTCGGCAGATCGGCGTAGCGGGCCCGGATCTCGGCCAGCGTGGCGGTACGCGGATATCCCAGTGGATACGGTTCGATGCCGTCGGCGAGCAGGCGCTCCCGCTTCTCCCGGCGGACCCGCATCTGCTCGGGAAGGTCGTCGACGGCGTCGGCCGGGTTCGGAATCTGCTCGCTCACGGATGCTTCCTCGGGAATTGTCGGCGGAGTTCGGCCCCGAGCGTACTCAAGGGCCGACCCGGCGGGCAGCGGGATAACCTCGCCACCATGGTTGATCACACCCGCGCCCGCTCCTTCGGGCCGGCCGCCGAGGCCTACGACCGGTACCGGCCGACGTACCCCGCACCGGCGGTGACCTGGGCGGTCGGCCACCCCGCCCCGGCCCGGGTGGTCGACCTGGGCGCCGGCACCGGCAAACTGACCCGGGTGCTGTGCGAACTCGGATACGACGTGGTTCCGGTCGAACCCGACGCGCAGATGCGGGCCCGGCTCGCCGCCGCCACCCCGGGCCTGACCCCGCTGGCCGGCTCCGCCGAGCAGGTGCCACTGCCGGACGGCTCGGTCGACGCCGTGGTCGCCGGACAGGCGTACCACTGGTTCGACCCACCGCGGGCGCACGCGGAGGGAGCGCGGCTGCTCCGCCCCGAGGGCTGGTACGCGGCGATCTCCAACGAACGGGACGAGTCGGTGCCGTGGGTGGCCGCGCTGACCGCGATCACCATCGAACTGCTCGGCGGCCGGGGCGCCCGGGACGACGGGCCCGGCATGACCGACGGCCACCATCCGGACCTCGGCCCGGTGGAGAGGACCGAGTTCCGGCACTCAATAACCCTCACCCCGGAGACCCTGATCGGGATGATCAGCACCCGCTCGCGCTACATCACCGCCTCGGAGGAGCGGAAACGGGAGGTCGACGCGGCGATCCGGGACCTCACCACGACCCACCCGGACCTGGCCGGCCGGGAGAGCTTCCCGCTGACGTACCGGACGGTGGTGCACCGCTGCCGGCGGCGCTGAGCGCCGGCCGGGACGGTGGCCGCGCAGCGACGCGGAGTGTGGGCCGGACGGTGACCGCCAACGGCCCGGAGAGCCGGCAGCGCGGAGAGCCGCCGGCTCCGGCGGTCAGCGGTTGCGGTCGTAGACCATCCGGAGCCCGATCAGGGTGATCATCGGCTCGTGGTGGGTGATCGTCCGGCACTCGCCGATCACCAGCGGCGCCAGCCCGCCGGTGGCGATCACCGCCCGGGCGCCGCCCAGCTCCTCGGCCATCCGTTCGACGATCCGGTCCACCTGGCCGGCGAAGCCGAAGTACATCCCGGCCTGCAGACACTCGACGGTGTTCTTGCCGATCACCGAACGGGGCACCGCCGGCTCGACCTTGCGCAGCTGCGCGGCCCGGGCGGCGAGCGCGTCGAACGAGATCTCGATCCCCGGTGCGAACGCCCCGCCGAGGAACTCACCCCGCCCACTGATCACGTCGAAGTTCGTCGTGGTACCGAAGTCGACCACGATCGAGGGCCCACCGTAGAGGGTGAACGCGGCCAGGGTGTTCACCACCCGGTCCGCGCCCACCTCCTTCGGGTTGTCGATCGCCAACTGCACGCCGGTCTTCACGCCCGGCTCGACGATCACGTTCGGCAGGTCGGCGTAGTACCGGGCCAGCATCGTCCGCAGCGAGCGCAGCGCCGCCGGTACGGTCGAGCAGGCCGCCACCCCGGTGATCTCGACCGCGTCCCCGGCGAGCAGGCCGCGGAACTTCAGCCCCAGCTCGTCGGCGGTGGACCGGGCGTCGGTCTTGATCCGCCAGGAGTGGACCAGCTTCTCGCCCTCGAAGGTCGCCAGCACCGTGTTGGTGTTACCGATGTCGATACACAGCAGCATGTGTCAGTCCCGAAACCCCGAGGTCGTGCCGGCGGCGATTGCCGTCCGGCCGGAAGGTCCGGCCCTACCGACCGGCGCCGTCGCGCGGCCGGAGGTCCATCGCGATGTCCAAGATAGGTGAGGAGTGGGTCAACGCCCCAACCGACAGGTAGTCGACGCCGGTGGCGGCGTACTCGGCAAGGTTGTCCAGGGTCAGCCGGCCGGTCGCCTCCAGTTCGGCCCGGTCCCCCACCGCCCCGACGACCTCGGCGAGCAGCGCCGGGGGCATGTTGTCGCAGAGCAGGAAGTCCGCACCCGCGTCCACCGCCTCCACCGCCTCGGCCACCGTGGTCACCTCGACCTGGATCGGCACCTCGGGAAAGGTCGCCCGCACCCGCCGGTACGCCGGGGCGATGCCGCCGGCCGCCAGCTTGTGGTTGTCCTTGATCATGGCGACGTCGTACAGGCCCATCCGCTTGTTCGCGCCGCCGCCGGCCCGGACCGCGTACTTCTCCAGAGCGCGCAGGCCGGGGGTGGTCTTCCGGGTGTCCAGTACGGTCGCCTTCGCCCCGCCCAGCGCGTCCACACAGGTCCGGGTGTGGGTGGCCACCCCGGACATCCGGCACAGCAGGTTCAACGCGGTCCGCTCGGCGGTCAGCAGCGACCGGGTCGGCCCGGTCACCGTCGCCAGTACGTCACCCCGGCGGACCGGGTCACCGTCCGAGGCGACCGGCAGCGTCCGGACCGTACCGGCACCGGCGAGGTCGAAGACCGCCGCCGCGACGGCCAGCCCGGCCACCACCCCGTCCGCCCGGGCCACCAGATCCGCCGTGTCGACCTGCTCCTCGGGGATGGTGGCCACACTGGTCACGTCCCGGTGCTGCGGCCCGAGGTCCTCGTCCAGCGCGCCCCGGACGATCCGTTCCACCTCCGCCGAGTCCAGTCCGGCTGCCCGCAACGCCTGCACCGTCGAGAGTTCCAGCACCACGCCTCCCTGCTCGCTGTCGCCACACCACGGCCGGCACCGCCGCCGCCCGTCCCGCTGTCGCTTGCCCGGCGCCGGTCAGCCCGTCGCCGCCCACCGCTGCTCGAGCCCGCCCGAGGCGCCGATCGCCCCGACCAGGTGCCCGAGCCACTCGTGCCGGGTCCCCGGGTGGTCCTCCCGCCAGTGGCAGCCCCGGGTCTCTTCCCGGGCGTACGCCGCACCCACCAGCGCCGCCGCGACGGTGACCAGGTTCGTCGTCTCCCAGCTCGCGGTTTGGGGTGCCGCCCGGGTAGCACCGAACCCGACCAGTTCGGCGGCGGTCGCCCGCAGCGAGTCGGCGGAACGCAGCACTCCGGCGCCCCGGGTCATCGCCCGGGCCAGGCCGGACCGGACCGTCGGGTCGACGGTCCAGCCGTCGCCGCCCCGCCACGCGCCGGTGGGCGCCGGTTCCGCCTGCTCCGGCAGGTCCCGGGTGATGTCCTCGGCGATCCGCCGGGCGAAGACCAGCCCCTCCAGCAGCGAGTTGCTGGCCAGCCGGTTCGCGCCGTGCACACCGGTGCAGGCCACCTCGCCGCAGGCGTACAGGCCGGGGATGCTGGTTCGGCCGTGCAGGTCGGTACGGACGCCGCCGGAGGCGTAGTGCGCGGCCGGCGCGACCGGGATCGGCTCGACCGCCGGGTCGATCCCGGCGGCCAGGCAGGACGCGACGATGGTCGGAAACCGCCGGTTGAGGAACTCCCCGCCGAGATGCCGGGCGTCGAGGAAGACGTGGTCGTCACCGGTGGCGAGCAGTACCCGGATGATGCCCTTCGCCACCACGTCCCGGGGTGCCAGCTCGGCCAGTTCGTGCTGACCGACCATGAACCGCTTGCCGTCGGCGTCGACCAGGTGGGCGCCCTCGCCGCGCAGCGCCTCGGAGACCAGCGGCTGTTGGGCGGCGCCCCCGGGGGCGTCCGGCCCGGCCGGGCGGACCAGCGCGGTCGGGTGGAACTGCACGAACTCCAGGTCGGTCACGGCCGCGCCGGCCCGCAGCGCGAGCGCGACCCCGTCCCCGGTGGAGACCACCGGGTTGGTGGTGGTGGCGAAGACCTGGCCCATGCCACCGGTGGCCAGCACCACCGCCCGGGCCAGGATCGCGCCGACCCCGTCCTCGCTGCCCTCGCCGAGCACGTGCAGGGTGACGCCGCAGGCCCGGCCCAGCCGGTCCGGCCCGGAACCGGGTGCGCGGAGCAGGTCGAGGACAAGCGCGTGTTCGACCAGCCGGATCCACGGGTCGCGGCCGACCGCCGCGTGCAGGGCCCGCTGTACCTCGGCGCCGGTGGCGTCGCCGCCGGCGTGCACGATCCGGTTGGCGTGGTGCCCGCCCTCCCGGGTCAGCATCAGCGAGCCGTCCGGGTTGCGGTCGAACTCGGCCCCCACCCGGATCAGTTCCCGTAGCCGGGTCGGTCCCTCCTCGACCAGGACCCGGACCGCGGCCGGATCGCAGAGTCCGACGCCGGCGACCTCGGTGTCGGCGGCGTGCGCCGCCGGGGTGTCCAGCGGATCGAGTACGGCCGCGATGCCGCCCTGGGCCCACCGGGTCGACCCGTCGTCGATGTTGACCTTGGTAACCACGGTGACGTGCAGTCCCGCCGCACGCAGGTGCAGCGCGGCGGTGAGCCCGGCCATGCCCGACCCGATCACCACCACGTCCGTGGTCTCCACCCAGCCGGGCGCCGGCGCGGTCAGCAGCCGGGGCAACTCCGGTAGATCGACGGTCGGCAGGCGCATCCCCCCAGTCAACCCGAAAAGTATTCGTCGGGCGGGCCGGGGGGCGGAGAAAGTGGCCTGCGACGCTATCCGGTCTGAACCGGCAGCCCGCGGGGTCCGGCGTCCTTCATCGACCGGGTGAACCGGGCGTCCGACTTCCACAGGTAGCAGCGCACGCCCCGGTCCCCGGCCGCCCAGTCGTCCTCCCCGCTGGGCAGCGCGATGACCCCGGTACGAAACTCCACGCTGCTCCGGGTCACCCCGGCGAAGCGGGCGATGACCCCGTAGCAGCCGCCGTAGAAGGCTCCCCAGTCTCGTTCCGCCTGCGGATAGCGCTGCCGGCTCGGCGCCCGCCACACCCCGGCGAACTCGGTGTTGTGCCGGGCGTCGCAGGCGGTCGGGTTCATCCGGTCGATCGCGTCGTTGCGGTCGAGTGTGGTCGCGTAGCAGCCGAGGTGCAGCTTGCCTGGGGTTTTCAGGGCATCCTTCAGACTGCCGGTCCGGGAGGTGGTCAGCCCCTCCTCCTCGACCTCGATCACCTCGACCACGTCGCAACGGAACCACCGGGCGCCGCCGTTCCAGGCCCGTTCCGAGGGGATCGAGACGCCGAGCCAGAGCCGGGCGACCCGCCAGTCCGCGCCGAGGTAGCCGCGTGCCCGGGTGTCGCACTCGGCGTACGCCGCGCGGCGCTCGGCGGACTCCCGGGCCGGCGGCGCCTGGCCCGTCGCCGCCGCGCCGGTGAAGGTGCCGACGTGCACGGTCTCCACCTGGTGGCTGCTGGCACAGTCGATGGGAAGGTACGACGACAGGTAACTGACCTCGGAGAAGTCCGCCCCGTGGCAGGTACCGGCCGCCGGGGTGAACACCTTCGGTTCACCGAGTGCCGCCCAGTCGTTGGTGAGATCGCCGTCCGCACCACCCGGTGCGGCGCAGCCGCCGAGAGCGAGCGCGACGGCCCCGGTCAACGCCAGGGTGGTCATCCAACGCCGCATGCGTCCCTCCCCAAGGGCGACTCTCCGTCTGCACCATACGGTAAACAGACGTGTCACCCGTTCGGGGAAATCACCGTGTCGCGAGCAGGTCCCCCCGAACCGGATCGCCGACCATGCCCGGGACCGCTTCGGCCGGGTCGGCACCCAACTCGATGATCCGGTTCGCCGCGTCCACGTGCACGATCCGGGGCTGGTACGTCCGCGCCGTGGCGTCGTCCAGCTGCGCGTACGAGATGAGGATGACCAGGTCACCGGGGTGCACCAGGTGCGCGGCGGCCCCGTTGATGCCGATCACCCCGCTGCCCCGCTCGCCCGGGATCACGTACGTCTCCAGCCGTGCCCCGTTGGTGATGTCCACGATCGCCACCTGCTCACCGGGGAGCAGGTCGGCGGCGTCGAGCAGATCCTGGTCGATGGTGACCGAGCCGACGTAGTGCAGGTCGGCCTGGGTCACGGTGGCCCGGTGGATCTTCGACTTGAGCATGGTGCGGAACATCGGGTTATCCCTCCGGGGTGACCGGTGCCAACTCCACCGGCATGTTGTCGATCAGTCGGGTGCCGCCGACCCAGGCGGCGACCAGCATCCGGGCCGGCCCGGAGGCCGGGGCCGGACCCAGGTCCGGGTCGGTCAGCACCAGGTAGTCCAGCTTGGCGACGGGTGCCCCGGGGCCGGTCGCGCCGCCCGGAGTGTCCGCGCCGAAGGCCCGGAAGGCGGCGGCGAGCGTGCCGGCGGCGCCCCGCCCGGCCGCGGCGCCGTCCGCGCCGGCCCGCAGCGCGGCCGACAGGCTCAGCGCGGCGGCCCGCTCCTCGGCGGACAGGTACCGGTTCCGGCTGGACAGGGCCAGCCCGTCCGGCTCCCGTACGGTCGGCACGCCGACGATCTCCACGTCCAGCTCCAGGTCGCGGACCATCCGCCGGATCATGGTGAGCTGCTGGTAGTCCTTCTCGCCGAAGAGCGCGACGTCCGGCCGCAGCAGGTTGAGCAGCTTGAGCACCACGGTCAGTACGCCGTTGAAGAAGCCGGGGCGGCTGGCTCCCTCCAACTCCGCACCGAGGCCGCCGGAGTCGACCCGGACCGTCGGCTCGCCGCCGGGGTACATCTCCTCCCGGGTCGGGGCGAAGACGTAGTCCACCCCGGCCGCCTCGCAGATCGCCAGGTCCGCCTCGAAGGTGCGGGGGTACCGGTCGAAGTCCTCGTTCGGCCCGAACTGGAGTGGGTTGACGAAGATCGTCGCGAGCACGAACCGGGCCCGGTCCCGGGCGGCGCGAAGCAGCGCCTCGTGCCCGGGGTGCAGGGCGCCCATGGTCATCACCACGGCCAGCGAACCCGGCAGCGGGCCCAGCGTCGCGGCGAGTTCCGCCCTGGTCCGCAACACCTTGGTCATCCGGTCCTCCCCTCCATCGCGGCCCGCCGGCCCCCGGCCGACAGCGTCCCGCCCCGGGTCGGCGTCGCCGCGCCCCGGTCCCGGGTCGACGGTCCCGCCTCCCGGGTCGCCGGCGTCCCGTCCCGGTCGGCCAGCACACCGAGCAGTGACTCGGCGTCGACCGGCCGGAGCCGGCCGGCGGCGATCGCCCGGTCGGCGGTGCGCCGGGCCAGGGCAAGATAGCTGGGCACCGAGTCCGGTGCGGTGCCGGCCAGCCGGTCCAGGTGCCGGGCGACGGTTCCGGCGTCACCCCGGGACACCGGCCCGGTCAGCGCCGCGTCGCCGTACCGCAGGGCGTTGTCGAGCGCGGCCCGGAGCAGCGGCCCGAGCACCCGCGCCGGATCCGTGACCCCGGCGTCCCGCAGCCGGTCGGCCGCCTCGTTGACCAGGGTGACCAGGTGGTTGGCCCCGTGCGCGAGCGCCGCGTGGTAGAGCGGCCGGTCCGATTCGGCGATCCACTCCGGTACGCCACCCAGGTCGGCGACGAGCCGGACGGCGTACCGGCGCAGCGGCGTCGGCGCGGTCACCCCGTACGAGATGCCGGGGAGTCGGGCCAGGTCGTCGGCGGTGCCGGTGAAGGTCATCGCCGGGTGCAGGCCCAGCGGCAGGGCACCGACGGCGAGGACCGGATCGAGTACGGCGAGCCCGTGCGCGCCGGAGGTGTGCGCGACCACCTGTCCGGGCCGCAGGGCGCCGCTGTCGGCCAGCCCGGCCGCGACGGTGCCGAGCGAGTCGTCCGGTACGGCGACCAGCAGCAGGTCGGTGGCGGCCCGGGCCACCTCGTCGGCGGAGCGGACGTCGGTGCCCGGAAGCAGCCGGCTGATCCGTTCCCGGCTGGCGGCCGAGGCGCCGGTGACAGCGACCACCCGGTGGCCGGCCCGGGCCAACGCGGCGCCGAGCACCGCACCGACGCGGCCGGCGCCGACTATCCCCACGGTGAGCGGGTCCGAAACGATCCCCTGGCACGGCCGGTCCTCGACGGCCGGCGGGACGACGTCCCGGGCAGCCGGAGCGGCGACTTCGGTGGCCGGCGGCGGAGGCGTCCCACGGGACGCGGCCGGGCGCGGGCGCGGCGATGCGCTCATGGCAATGATCCAGTCCTCGATGCGTGGTACCGGTCGATGGCAAGTATGCGCCGTCCCGCCCGAGCCCGACCAAGGGGTTGTGAAAACCTTCACCGCCGCCGATCCGGGATGAACCGCCCGTTTAGCCTGTCCCGGTGGCCATCGGATGGGCAGCGGCGATGTCGACCGCGCTGTACGGCGATGACGGCTTTTTTGTCACCGGGGCCGGGCCGGCCGCGCACTTCCGGACCAGCGCGCACGTCGTACCGGTGCTCGGCACCGCCGTGGTCCGGCTGCTGGAGCGCCTCGACCGGGCCCTCGGTCACCCCGACCCACTGGACGTGGTCGACGTCGGTGCCGGACGCGGCGAGTTGCTGACCAGCCTGATCCGGCTCGTCCCGCCCGGCCTCGCCGCGCGGCTACGCCTGACCGCGGTCGAACTCGCGCCACGGCCCGGGGAGCTACCCGAAACGATCGGCTGGCGCGCCGACCTGCCGACCGGGGTGGTCGGACTGCTGCTCGGCACCGAGTGGCTCGACAACGTACCGCTGGAGGTCGCGCAGGCCGGGCCGGCCGGCTGGCGCCGGGTGCTGGTCGATCCCGCCACCGGCGCCGAGTCGGTTGGCGACGCGGTCGACGCCGCCGAACGGGAGTGGCTCGACCGCTGGTGGCCGACGCCCGTCGGCATCGACGGGCCGGGCGTCCGGGCCGAGATCGGGCTGCCTCGGGACGCCGCCTGGGCGACCGCCGTCGCCGTGGTGGACCGGGGACTGGCCCTGGCCGTCGACTACGGCCACCTCCGGCAGACCCGTCCGGTGGACGGCACGCTCACCGGATTCCGGGCCGGACGGCAGGTGCCGCCGGTGCCGGACGGCAGTTGTGACCTGACCGCCCACGTCTCGATCGACTCGGTGGCGGCCGCCGGGTCGACTGCGGCCGGATCGCCGTACACCCTGGTCAGCCAGCGTGACGCGGTGCGCGCGCTCGGTGTCGACGGCCGACGGCCGCCGTTGGCTCTGGCCTCGACCGACCCCGCCGGGTACGTCCACGCGCTCGCCCGGGCCTCCGCCGCGGCCGAACTCGGCGACCCGGCCGGACTCGGCGGCCACTGGTGGCTGCTCCAGCCGGTCGGCCTCGATCCGTCCACCCCACTGCTGCCGCCCGGACGGTAGGCCGCCCGCTGTCTGCCGGGTCACGGTCCCGGCCGATCCGGGCACAACCGGGCGGCCGGCCGGGTTGGACAAGCCGGGACCGGCAATGGAGGCAGGCGTACGGAGCGGAGGTCGATCATGGGTTTCGAGTTCGGTACCGACGGACCCACCGCGATCCTGGTCGGCGTGGACGGTTCGGAGACGTCCCTGCGGGCGGCCGCGTACGCCGCCGGGCTGGCCCGACGGCAACAGACCAGACTGGTGGCGGTGTACGTCCGCAGCCAACCGAGCGCGCTCGTCGCCATCGCCGACCGGGCCGGTACGGCAAGCCTGGAGGTGGCCGGCGCCCAGGACGAGGTCGAGGCGGAACTGCGCGAGACGGTGCGGACGCAGACCCGACGCTGGGGTGTCGACGCCGACCTGGTGGTCCGGGCCGGTGACCCGCTGAGCGTCCTCTCCGAGGTGGCCGAGGAGGTTCGGGCCGACGCGGTGATCGTGGGCTCGTCCGCCGGCATCGGTCACCGGATCGCCGGGTCCCTCGCGGTGCGGCTGGTCCGCGCCCGCCGCTGGCCGGTGACCGTGGTGCCGTGACCACCCCGTGGCCGACCGGCCGTGGCCGTGGTGACCTGACGTCGCGGGGCGGACCGGCGGACCGGCGGTCATGGCACGATGGCGGGCATGACAGCCGACACCGGGGCGCTGCGGGAGCTGACCGTCGGCACCGGCACCGGGCTCGACACCGCCGACATGGTGCTGAACATCGGGCCGCAGCATCCGTCGACGCACGGCGTACTCCGACTCAAGCTGGTCCTCGACGGCGAGCGGGTGGTCTCCTGCGAGCCGATCGTCGGCTACATGCACCGGGGCGCCGAGAAGCTCTTCGAGGTACGCGACTACCGGCAGATCATCGTGCTGGCCAACCGGCACGACTGGCTGTCGGCGTTCTCCAACGAACTCGGGGTGGTCCTCGCCGTCGAACGGATGATGGGGATCGAGGTCCCCGAGCGGGCGGTCTGGCTGCGTACCGCCCTCGCCGAACTCAACCGGGTACTCAACCACCTGATGTTCCTCGGCTCCTACCCGCTGGAGATCGGCGCCATCACGCCGATGTTCTACGCGTTCCGCGAGCGCGAGACGCTGCAGGCGGTCATGGAGGAGGTCTCGGGCGGCCGGATCCACTACATGTTCAATCGGGTCGGCGGGCTCAAGGAGGAGGTACCGGCCGGCTGGACCCGCCGGGCCCGCGAGGCGATCGGCGAGGTCCGACGTCGGCTGCCCGACCTGGACAACCTGATCCGCCGCAACGAGATCTTCCTGGCCCGTACGGTCGGCGTCGGGGTGCTCTCCGCCGCCGACGCCGCCGCCTTCGGGGCCTCCGGGCCGGTCGCCCGCGCCTCCGGCCTCGACCTCGACCTGCGCCGCGACGAGCCGTACCTGGCGTACGGGTCGCTGGACGTGCCGGTGGTCACCAAGAGCACGGGAGACTGTCACGCCCGGTTCGAGGTCCTGCTCGACCAGGTGTACGTCTCCCTCGACCTCGCCGACCGCTGCCTGGACCAGGTCGACCGGATCAGCGGCCCGGTGAACGTACGGCTGCCGAAGGTGGTCAAGGCACCGGAGGGACACACGTACGCCTGGACCGAGAATCCGCTCGGCATCAACGGCTACTACCTGGTGTCCCGGGGTGAGAAGACGCCCTGGCGGTTGAAGCTGCGCACCGCCTCGTACGCCAACGTGCAGGCGCTCGCCACGCTGTTGCCCGGCTGTCTGGTGCCGGACCTGATCGCGATCCTCGGTTCGATGTTCTTCGTGGTCGGCGACATCGACAAGTAGGTCACGCCGAGGTCCGGCCGGTCAGCGGGTGGGTCGGGAACGTCAGCGGTAGCCGTAGTCGGCGCCGTAGCCCTGGTCCGCGCCGTGGCGGGTGCCACCGGCCCGGGGTGCCTCGTCCGCCGGCGGGTAGCCGTACTCCTCGTCGTCGCGGTGTCGACGCCCCCGCTGGGCCGGCTCGGGCTCCGGGGAGCGCCGGGACGCCGGACCCCACTGGGCGCCGGCCGGCGCCCAGGCGTCGGCCTGGTCGATGCCGCCGGCCGGCAACGCGGCAGCCCGGCCACCCCGTCGGTCGGCGCCGGCCGCCCGGTCCGACAGCTCTGGTTCGTCCCACGAGTCCCGGGCCCGGCCGCCGCGTCGCCGGTCGTCCTCGTCGTCCCGGTAGCCGGGGTCACCCCGGTAGCCCGCCCCGGCCGACCGACCGCCGTCGGCGTCGGGCCAGCGGCGGCCCGAGCCGCGTTCATCGTCGTAGCGCGGATCCGACCGGCGTACCTCGGCCCACCGGTCCTCGACCCGCATCTCCATGCCGGAGTCGTCGCTGCGTACCGAGGCCCGCCGCTCGCCCATCCGGAGTTCCTGGCCGTGCTCGTCCTCACGGACCGAGGACCACTGGTCGCCCGCCCGCAGTTCCGACCAGTACGAGTCGTCGGCGGGATCGCCGGTCTCCAGATCCGGATCGGGTTCCGCCGACCGGCCCCGCCAGGGCATCTCGCCGAACCGGATGTCGCCGAGCCGCACCCCGGCGAAGCGTCGACCACCCGGCTCGCCGTCGTCCGGCTCGCCGCCCCGGCGTCCGCGCGCCCGTCCGGAGGTCTCCTCCTCGTCGTCGGACCAGTCGTCGGGCCGCCCGTGGCCCCGCTCGTCTGCCCGCCCGTGACCTCTCGGGTCGTCCCGGCCGTCCCGACCCCCGTAGGTGTTGCCACCGCCCTGATAGGAACCGCCCTGGTAGGCACCGCCCTGGTAGCCGCCGCCCTGATAGCTGCCGTAACCGCTGTCGCCCTGCGGGCCGCCGTAACCGCCACCGCCGCCCTGCGGGCCGCCGCCGTACGCGTTACCGCCGTGTGGGGTGCCGTAGCTGCCGCCCGACGCGCTGCCGTACGTGCCACCGCCCCGGGGAGCGCCGTAGGTACTGCCGCCCTGCGGAGCGCCGTACGTGTTGCCGCCCTGCGGAGCGCCGTACGTGCTGCCGGCCTGCGGAGCGCCGTACGTGCTGCCGGCCTGCGGGGCGCCGTACGTGTTGCCGTAGACGTTGCCGCCCCGGACGTCGTCCTCGGCGGCACCGACGATGGTGTGCCGGGTGGTGACCTGGACGGTCTCGGTGTGTTGCACCACGCCCGGACCGAGCAGCGGGAAACTTCCGGTCGCCGCGCTGTGCTGCGGGCCGCCGCCCGGCGCCCGATGCCCGCCGGACGGGACGGACGAGGCGTACGGGGCCGATGGGGCACCGTACTGTCCCGGTGGCATCCCGGGTCCCTCGTCGGCCCGGTCGTACCGGCCCCGGCCCGGTCCGGCCCGTCGCTCGTCGGAGTAGCCGTCGTCGTCGTAGCCGGTGTGCCGGTCACCCGGGTACCGGCCGGACCGCTCCGACCGGCGACGTTCCGGGCCCGCCTCACCGTGCCCCGGCCCGGCCGGGGTCCAGTCCTCCGCACCGCGTGACACGGCGGGACCCTCCGGCCCCTGACCCACCGGCGCCCAGTCCTCCGCGCCGCGCGACGCCGCGTGGACGTCCGGCCCCCGACCCGCCGGCGCCCAGTCGTCCGCACCCCGTGATCCGGCCGGGACCTCCGGCCCCTGACCCAGCGGCGCGGCCTCGCCGGTGCCGCGCGCCCTCGGCGCGCCGTCCCGCGCCGTCCGAGCCGGGGCGCCGCCGACCGACGCGGCCCCGACCGACCCGGCGGCCGGCGCGGTGGCCGCACCAACGGTCGGTGCCGGTACGGCGGCTGCGGCCGCGACCCCGGACCGGCCGGACTCCTGCCCGGCCCGGACCGAGTCGAGTTGGCCACGTAGCGCCTCGACGTCGCCCTGTACCGCGTCCAGCCGCTCGCCGAGCGTCTTGTGGGTGGTCCGGGCGGCGGTCGCGATCTCGGTGCGCAGCTCGCCCCGGAGGTCGTCGATCTCCTCCAGGAGACTCTCCTCCAGGTCCAGCCGGACGCCCTCGGCGTCGCGGCGCAGCGTGATGGAGAGTCCGATCAGGACAACCGCGAGGACGGCGAGCACGGCCGCGATCCGTAGCGGGCCGCTGCTCTGTCCGACCAGGAGTAACAGGGCCGCCAACGGGGCCAGTCCGACCCCTGCCCAGAAGAGCATGGTCAGCAGCGGTCTACGGCGGGACTCCTCAGCGGCCTCGCGGGCTGGCATGGCAGTGAAGCCTACCGACAGTTGCCGACGAGTGGGAGGGCGGTGCGCCCGCCCGAACATGGCCCGGCACCGGCCCGACGCCACCCTGGGTGACGTCCGACCGGTGCCGGTAGAGGGTTTCCGCCCGGATCGGCGGAGGACCAGCCAGGTCAGCCAGCGGCGAGTTCACCGTCCGAGGAGAGGACCAGGCCGACACTCGCCTCGCCGCGCTTCACCGCGGACTTGGTCTGCGGACCACCGGCGTCGAACGAGCTGAACCTGCCGGCCTGGAAGTTGTAGACCCGGACCAGCCCGGCCTGGCAGGTCTGCCGCTGCGGGCACTCCGGCGGGCCGGCGAGCACGGTCGCCGTACCGGAGCACTTGGCGGCCAGTTCGCTGAGGGTCCGTACGCCGTACTTGTCGGCGAACTCCTTGGTGACCGCGAAGGCGTTCTGGTCCTGCGCGGCGGACGGCTTGCCGAACGTGATGCCCGCCTTGTCGCCGAGGGTCTTCAGGCCGCTCACCGTCTGGTTGAGGTCGGGCGAGGCGACCGGCGGCGGGGTGGCCCCACCGGGCTGCTGGTTCAGCTTGTTGTTCAGGAACTCGGCCATGCTGGCGGCGTACTCCGGAACCACCTGGATCTGGCCCTTCTCCAGCGCGGGTTCGTAGAGTTCGCGGTTGCCGATCTGCTGGACCCGGGGCTGGTAGCCGGCGGCGGTGAGCGCGATCCGGTACAGCTCGGCCAGGGTGGCGTTCTCGCTGAAGTTGGCCGCGCCGATGACGATCTCGCCGCTGCCGCCACCGGTGATCCCGGCGGTCAGGTTGTTGGCGGCGGCGAACTCCTCGGCGGCCACCTTCGAGGTCTTCCGGTCCGCGTCGACGGCCTTGTTCAGGCCGATGAGCTTGGGGGTGTCGAGGCTGTCCGAGACCTTGTCCAGAGCCGCGACCAGCGGCGGCTGGGCGACCTTGCTGTTGATCGCCGGAATGACGTTGTCGGTGTTCTGGAGCTTCTTGTCGTCGTCGAGGACCACCAGCTGGTTGCCGGTCACCGGCGCGCAGCCGGCGCCCTCGGCACCGGCCGGCGGGGCCTGGGTGCCGGAGGAACCAGCGCCGCCGCAGCCCGCCAGCACCCCGGCCGCGGCGACCACGCCGACGGCACCGATGAGCAAACGTGTAGGTACGCGCATGAAACGCCCGCCTCCTGTGTCCCGGCGCGGCCCGGGTCGGGCCGGCCGCGTGTCCGACGGGCGAGGCACGTTGCCGGCCGCCCGCGTCCTCCACGAAACATCTTCCCGTTCGGGGCGACAATCCGTCGGGATCTTTGTCACTGGATCGTCACGGAAAGTTCGACAACCCGCGCAGAGGTGCACACAAGGCGTGACGGAACCCCGCCCAGAGGTCAGGAGCCGGTGATCGCCGCGGCGGCCCGCCGGTCCGCCCGCCGGGACATCCCGCGCCCCGCCCGGCGCAGCGGCCGAGGGGTCACCAGCCGCTCCAGCCCGGCGAGCAGCAGCTCGACCAGCAGGGCGAGCAGGGCCACCAGCAACCCGCCGGCCAGGATCTGGCCACCGCCGACCGAGATGTCGAGCCCGAACCCGGCACTGATGATCTGGCCCAGTCCGCCGCCGTTCACGAAGGAGGCGAGCGCGGCGGTGGCCACCACCTGCACGGCGGCGGTCCGGAAGCCGGCGGCGAGGTACGGCACCGCCAGCGGCAGCTCCACCCGGCGCAGCAGCTGCCCGCCGGAGAGGCCCATCCCGCGGGCCGCGTCGCGTACCTCGGGGTCGATCCCCCGGACCCCGGTGTACGCGGTGGCCAGCAGCGGCGGCACCGCGAAGACCGCCAACGCGAGGATCACCGGCGGCTTGCCGAAGCCGATCACGGTCAGCGGCAGGATGGTGAGCAGGGCGATGGTCGGGATGGCCAGCGTGATGTTGGAGGTCAGCACCACCAGCCCGCCGCCCCGCCGGGTGTGCCCGAGCCAGAGCCCGACCGGCCAGGCGACCAGGCATCCGATCGCGACGGCCGCCGCCGAGATACCGAGGTGCTCGACCAGCCGGTCCAGGATGCCGCCCGGGTTGGTCCAGTTCAGCGGGTCGTTGAGCCAGACCACCGCCTGCTCGATCGGGTTCATCCGAGTGCCCTCCGACGTCGGGCCCACGGGGTGAGCAGTCGACCCAGCCCGGCCAGGAGCAGGTCCAGGACCAGCGCCAGCGCCACGCAGAGCAGGGTGCCGGTCATGATCTGCGCCTTGAAGAAGTTGTTCCGGAAACCACCGAGGATCAGCTGACCGAGGCCGCCGTGCCCGACCAGTACGCCGACGGTCACCAGCGCGACCGTGGAGACGGTGGCCAGGCGTACCCCGGTGATGATGCCGGGCAGCGCCAGCGGCAGGTCGATCCGGGTGAGCTGGGCGAACCGCCCGTACCCCATGCCCCGGGCGGCGTCGCGTACCTCCGCCGGCACCTGGTTGAGCCCGGCGAGGGTGTTCCGGATGATCAGCAACAGCGCGTAGACGACCAGCCCGACCAGCACCGTCGCGGTGCCGATCCCCAGGTACGGCGCGACGAAGGAGAACAGCGCCAGCGACGGCACGGTGTAGAGCACTCCGGAGAGTGCGAGAATCGGCCCGGTGAGACGCCGGTACCAGTACGCCAGCACGGCGAGCGGGATCGCCACCACGGCGGCGATCAGCACCGCCTGGGCGGTGAGCGCCGCGTGCTCGCGCAGGGCGGCGAGGATCGTCTCGGTGTTGCCCTGCACATAATCCCAGGAGAACCAGGGGTTGCCCGGGTCGTCCTGGGCGATCATGCGGAAGGACATACGTGGACGTTACCCCGGAGACCCGGACCGCCGGTTCCCCCGGCGCTGCCGGCGCCGCCGCGATCACCCTCGACCGGGTACGCAAGCAGTACCCGGACGGCACCGTCGCGGTCGGGGAGCTGAGTCTGGAGATCGCCGCCGGCGAACTCGTCGTGCTGATCGGCCCGTCGGGCTGCGGCAAGTCCACGGTGCTGCGCATGGTCAACCGGCTGATCGAGCCGACCGGCGGGCGGATCCTGCTCGGCGACGAGGACATCACCCGCGCCGACCCGGTGCGGTTGCGCCGTCGGATCGGGTACGTGATCCAGAACGTCGGGCTCTTCCCGCACCAGACGATCCTGACCAACGTCGGCACCGTACCCCGGTTGCTCGGCTGGTCCAGGTCCCGGATCCGGGACCGGGCCGCCGAACTGCTCGACCTGGTCGGCCTCGACCCGGCCACCTTCGGCGGGCGTTACCCGCACGAACTCTCCGGCGGGCAGCGGCAGCGGGTCGGGGTGGCCCGGGCGTTGGCCGCCGACCCGGTGGTGCTGCTGATGGACGAGCCGTTCTCCGCCGTCGACCCGATCGCCCGGGGCCGGCTGCAGGAGGAGTTCCTGCGACTGCAGGCCGAGGTACGCAAGACGATCGTGCTGGTCACCCACGACCTGGACGAGGCGGTCCGGCTCGGTGACCGGATCGTGGTGCTCTCCCAGGGGGGCCGGCTCGAACAGTACGCCGCCCCGGCGACCCTGCTCGGCGAGCCGGCCTCCCCGTTCGTCCGGGAGTTCGTCGGCGCCGACCGGGCCATCCGGCGGCTCGCGGTCACCCCGGTCACCGCCGACCTGCTGGATCCGCCGCCCCCGGAGGGCGCCGGGACCGGGCTGCCGACCGTGGCCCTCGGCTCGTCGCTCTACGACGCGCTCGCCGTACTGCTCACCACGAACTCGGACGACGCGCGGGTGACGGACGGGGACGGGCGGCCGGTGGGGCTGCTGACCCGGCACCGGATCCTCAGCATCGACTACCCGGCCGACCCGGTCGCCGGCTGACCGGCCGGCGCCCTGTCCACCGCGGCGGCGGTCCGGTGGCCGGCCGTTCGCCGGATCAGGCGCGGCCGCGCCAGCCGCCGAGGGTGGCCAGGCCGATGACCCAGCCGACGAAGAAGCCGTACGCGGCACCGTTGCCGGCCGCCTGGAAGGCGCCGAGCAGCGAGGGGTTGCTGCCGATCAGGGTGGCCAGCAACGCGGCGGTCGCCCCGGCGAAGACGTACGACGACCAGCCGGCGAAGAGTTGGCTGAGGGTGCCGCGTGCCCGGGCCAGTTGGGAGCCGGGGATCAGGTAGAGGAAAACGGCGGTGAAGACCACCAGCAGGATCGCCTTCAGGTCGGCGGCGATGATGTTCTGCAGGGTGTCGTCGGAGTCGAACCGCCAGGCCGGCCAGGCGAGCAGTCGGAGGAACCAGCCACCGGCCGTCTCCGGGTCGGTGTGGTCCCGGGCCCAGTCGGCGTACCAGGGGCTGCCGAAGGCCAGGACCAGGATGAGTGCGGCCAGTGTGCCGGCACCCGTGGTCGTCTTGTATCTGTTGGTGAGCGCCATGGATGCGTTATTGCCCAACGGATTCCGGCGCCGAAACGCGGTGCCCCATTGGTGCCTTCGGCACCTCGGCGAAGGTCCCGACACCTCGGGTGAAATCCGACCCGCACATAATTGACATTAATGGCGCAACTTGGTGTTGTTTGTCTCGTTCGCCGTCATGGACGCGGCTCACCTCTCTCCGTCCGATCCGGACCCGGCGAGGTGGGGAGTGACGGGTGGAGCCCGTACGACGGAGGATGGCCCGAGCAGCGGCCGCGACCCTGGCCGCCATGTCGGCCGTACTCTGGCCCGCGTCACCGGCGACGGCGGGGCCGGGCGACGCCGAGGTCCGGGGCGTGTCGTTCGCCTTCTGGTCCCGGTACGGCCCCCCGGTCCTCGAGACGTCCGCCAGGGTCAGCTGGGTACGCCTGTCGATGTTCGGGGTCGAGGTGGTGAGCGTCGCCGAGGCGACCGGCACGACGCGGCGTGGCCGGGACGAGCCGCCACGCGCCACGGCCACCAGTAGTGGTGCCGAGTTGTTCGGCGAGCCCGTGGACCTCGACGACGACCGCCCGAGGGGAGGACCGGTCACGGTACCCGGGTGTGGACCGGCCGGCACCGGTACGACTCAGTGTTTCTGCAGGTAGTCGATGAAGGCGGCGCGGAGCAGCGGAGCGGTCTCCTCGTACCCGTGTCCGGTGAACTCCCGCCAGAGCGCGACCGCCTCGTCCACCGTCGGTCCGGCGGCGTTCGGCGAACCGTCCAGGATCGTCGCCTCGTCCGCGTTCGGCAGGTGCCGGATCACCGACCAGAAGAAGCCGAGGTCACGCCGTTCCCGGGCCAGCGCGAAGGCCCGCTCCCGCAACTCCTCCGTGGAGAGCGCGTCCAGCTCGGCGAAGCTCGGCGGGGTACGTCCGGAACCTGATTCGCTCATGACACCGAGCCTAATCGCCGTACGGGCCGGTCGTGGCTGTCGACCGCACCCGGAAGGGTGGGGCCGGGTGACCCACGACGGGATCAAGCCTGACCGCCCAGAGCGGGGCACCCGGCCCCACCCCCGAACCGGACCGCCCACCCGGAGCCCGGACGGAGCCCGGACGGAGCCCGGACGGAGCCCGGACGGAGCCCGGACGGAGCCCGGACGGAGCCCGGACGGACGAGGCTCAGCGGTCCGGGACACCCCAGCGGTTGCCGCCCCACCGGTCCTCGCCACCGTCGACCGGCTGGCGTGGCAGGGGCGAGGTCCACGGCTCGGGCGGCGGTGCGCTCCGCGAGCCGCCCCAGTCCGCGACAGCCGTGGCGTCCGGCTCCGGCTCCCACTCCTGCCGGGCCTCGACCACGCCCCGGGGGCGCCCGTACGCCTCGACGAGCCGGGTCACCACCAGCCCGACGGCCACCAGTACGGCGGCCAGCGCGGCCGGGGCGATGTCCAGGTTCCGCTCGTCGGCGTACGTGACGAACAGGGTGAGCGCGACGGAGGCGAGCAGCGCCCCGGCGATCCCGCCCCGGCGACCGAAGGCGCTGGTGCCGCCGAGCAGCGCGGCGCCGAAGGCCAGCCCGGTCCACTCGATGCCGGTGGTCGGCGCGACCGGCCCGGTGCCGACCGCGGCGAGCAGCACTCCGGCCAGCACCGCGAGGATCATCGACACGACGGTGCCGAGGGTGACGATGACTCCGGCGGTGCCGCCGCGACGCAGCGCCGGGTCGGCCACCGGACGGAACCGGCCGACGAGTCGACGGACCGCCGTGACGCTGCCGACCGATCCGGCGATCACGGCGACCGCGGCGAAGCCGCCGAACAGGTAGACCGCGTGCCGCGTCGGATCGTAGTCACCCTGCACGTCCACCGGGGCGGTCCGCTGCTGGATGTAGACGACAACCGCCAGGGCGGCGCCGAGGCTCGCCGCCCAGCCGGGGACGTGGAATCCCGCCACCAGCAGGGCGACCACCAGACCGCCGACCAGCGCGATCAGCACCGCCGGGATCAGCACCGTGGTCACCCCACGGTCGGAGTTCTCCGCGAAGTGCAGGGCGGCGGCGACCGCGACCGGGCCGAGCGCCAGGTTGGGGGCGCCGATCCGCAGCGTCAGCCCGGCGGCGAGGGTGATCAGGCCGATCGCCGTACCGAGGACCAGCAGGCTCTCCAGCCCGGCACCGCGCAGCAGCTCCGGGAAGTCCCGGTAACACAGGAATCCGAGCACGCCGGCCGCCGCCAGCAGGACCACTTCCCAGAGCAGGTGCACGGCCAGCCGGTCCCGGCCGGGTTCGCCGTGTTCCGGGTCGTCGAAGACGTTCTCCAGACCGGCCGACGGCCCACCCCGCCGCCGGGGTGGTTCGGCCGGCTCCGGGTCGACCGGACCGGACGGGCCGGACGGGCCGGACGGGCCGGACGGGACCACCGGCTCGGCTCCGCCCATGAAACGGCCGTGCACCGCCCCCGAGCCGGACCGGGGGGACGGGTCGTCGCGGTATCCGGGGTCGGCACCGCCGTACCGGGGGTCGTCCCAGGTCCCGGCCGGATCCACGGCACCGCTGTCGCGTCGCCGATAGCTCGAATCGTCGTACGCCATGTCGCGCGCGCCTCCTGGTCTCGTCCGCCCCGGGCAGGCCCGGACCCCGGGCGGCCTCCGGGACCGGAGCGGTCGAACGGCGGGCCCGGTCCGGCGACGGACGGCCCGGTCGGCACCGTACCCGCGTCCGGCCTCACGCGTAACCCCTGAGCTGCCGACGTCCGAGCCGGAGGGCGCACCGGCGACGTCGACGCGTGTGTTCGAGGAATCGGCGGTGCGGCGGCTCAGCGCCGGTCGTACCGCTCCCGGTCGCTCTGCTCCTCCTCGGCGTCCCGGTCGTCGGGGCGGTCCGGGACCCGGCAGGCCCGTTCCAGCCAGAGCGCCGCGCCGACCAGGGCGAGCGACGCGGCGAGGCCGGCGCTGGCCGCCGGTACGTCGTTCGTCGCGGCCCGGGTCCCCTCGATCAGCAGCCAGACGTCCAGACCGGCGTAGAAGCCGGCGAAGATCGACCCGGCCAGTGCCGACGCCTTCGCCAGTACGACGAACCGGGCCACCGCGAGCGGGTCGACCGGATCCCGGCCGGGCTTGCGCTCGATCCGGGCCCGGGTGTTGACCGCGGCGTACGCCTCCAGCACGGCGAGACCGAGCAGGGTGGCGATCGGCAGCCAGGGCAACGGCGGCAGTTGCCCGTAGAGGAAGCTGACCAGCAGCCAGGCCAGGGCTGCCGAGGCCAGGCCGGCCACCACGAGGCTGGCCGGCCGGGTCGGGCCCATCCGGCCCCGGTCAGGTTCCGGGCCACCCGGCGAGGGCCGTCGGTCGGTCACCTCGCCACCTCCGTCACTCGCCGCCACCGGCCGTTCAAGCCGACCCGCCCCCTACGCTCGTCCGTCCTCCGACTCTAACCGCAGATCCGGTCTGGGGCGCAGGTCCAGCACCTCGGTGGCGAGCGGTTCGGCGGTGAGCAGGTCGGTCAGCCAGCCGTGGCCGGGCAGCCGCCCGTACGGCTGGACGTCGATCCACGGCCGCAGCACGAACGCCCGCTGGTGGGCCCGGGGATGCGGCAGGACCAGTTCGGGGTCGTCGCTGAGCACCGGCTCACCGTCGTCGGTCCAGACACCGATCACGTCCACGTCGAGGGTGCGCGGGCCGAAGCGGCGCTGCGGGTCTCGGACCCGGCCGGCGGTCCGCTCGGCGGTCCGGGCCCGGGCCAGCCAGTCGTACGGGCCGATCCCGTCCCCGCCGACCAGCAGTACGGCGTTGAGGTACGCCGGCTGGTCCTGGTCGCCCCAGGGTGGGGTCTCGTACACCCCGGACGCCACCAGGAGTACGTCGTGCAGCACGTCGACGGCGGTCCGCAGGTGACCGAGCCGGTCGCCGAGGTTACTGCCGATCGAGAGCAGGGCCCGGGTCACCGCGTCCGCCGCCGGGTCAGGGTGACCGCCACGTCGGCGAACTCGTGCGGGATCGGTGCCTGGGGTTTGTGCACGGTGACGGTCGCCGCGTCCACCCGGTGGTCGGCGAGGCAGGCGGCGGCGAGTCGTTCGGCGAGCGTCTCGATCAAGTTCACCGGTTCTCCGGTGACGATCGCGACCAGCCGGTCGGCGAGTTCTCCGTAGTGCACGGTGTCGGCCACGTCGTCGGAGCGGCCGGCGGCGGCGAGGTCGAGTTCCAGCACCACGTCGACGACGAAGTCCTGCCCCTGGACGCGTTCGAAGTCGTAGACCCCGTGCCGGCCGTGGGCGCGCAGTCCGGTGAGGACGATCCGGTCGCTCACCGTGCCGCTCCCGCCCGCGCTCCGGCGGTGGGGACGAGCCGGGGGCGGCCGGTGGCCTGCCAGACGGCGAGCGCGTCGACGGTCTCCCGGACGTCGTGCACCCGTACCCCCCAGGCGCCGGCGGCGACGGCGAGCACACTGGTGGCGACGGTGGCCGCGGTCCGTTGCCCGGTCGGCCGGGGGGTGCCGTCCGGGTCGGCGAGCAGCGCACCCAGGTACGACTTGCGGCTGGCCGCGAAGAGCAGCGGGTAGCCGAGGGTGAGCAGTTCGGCGAGGCGGGCGCTGAGCTGCCAGTTGTCGGCGGCGTGCTTGGCGAAACCGAGCCCCGGGTCGATGACGATCTTCTCGGCGGCGACGCCGGCGGCCAACGCCTCGGCCACCCGCTCGGCCAGTTCGGCCCGTACGTCGGTGACCACGTCGGTGTAGTGGGCCAGGTCCTGCATCTGTTTCGCGTGTCCGCGCCAGTGCATCAGGATCCACGGGCAGCCGGCCTCGGCGACGACCTTCGCCATCGCCGGGTCGGCGAGGCCGCCGGAGACGTCGTTGACCACGGTCGCCCCGGCGTCGAGCGCGGCGGCGGCGACGCCGGCCCGGTAGGTGTCGATGCTCATCGGTACGCCCCGGGCGGCGAGTTCCCGGATGACCGGCAGGACCCGCCGGGCCTCGGTCTCGGCGTCGACCCGTTCGGCACCGGGCCGGGTGGACTCGCCGCCGACGTCGATCAGGTGGGCGCCGTCGGCGTGCATCCGGACGCCGTGCCGGATCGCGGCGTCGAGGTCGGCGTACCGGCCCCCGTCGGAGAACGAGTCGGGGGTGACGTTGAGGACGCCCATCACCACCGGCCCGGGGGTACGGAGAAGCTGGTGGATCGAGGTTGATCCGGCGCCGGGCGCGGCCCGGCCCTGCGCTGACTCGGTCACGGGTAGACGTTACCGACCGCCGTCCTGGGCTGACGGTCGGCCTGGTCCGGATCCTGCCTGGCAAAACGGATGCTCGGGCGGATTGGTGGCACTCCACGCCGCTTGTTCTGAACAGACCCGGGCCGTACGCTCGCATCAGCCAGATGCCGAAGCCTAAGAGACGGGCCGAAACAGGACAAAGACGCTCACAAACCATCACCCTTCGCGGTGGTTGCGAGACGCAGGGTCGATCAACACCCCACGACCGACCCGGTTGACGGGCACGACAGTTGTGCGGAGGCGACCGCCACCGCACCGGGGAGGATTTCGATGTTCGCCACGGAGCTGGTGGAGACGGCGTTGCCGGCTGCCACGCACGCGCTCCACACCATCGCCGTCGTCGCGGCCGAGGAGCCGGGGCCTGACGGCATCAACACCGACGGCGTGGTCAACTTCTTCGCCACCAACATCGCGCCGATCCTGCTCGCCGTCCTCGGCGTGATCTTCATCGGTCGGGCCAGCCGGGGCGAGATCTCGAAGGTGTTGACCAGCTCGGCGATCGCGATCCTCGGCCTGGCGTTCATCGCCGGCGCGGCGACGCTGTTCTTCGTCGGCGACTATCTGATCAACCTGATCTTCGAATAGACCGCGGAGCACGAGATGCGGCTGCGCACCGACGACGACATCTATCGGGCCCGCCTGGTCTACCTCGGGCCGCCCGGATACACCCTGCCCGTACACCTTCCCTACGCGCAGTACGGGCTGTTCGTCGTGCTGGTGCCGCTCTACATGTTCATCCACTGGCTGTTCACCTTCAAGGTCGAGCTGATCCCCGCCTGGGAGATCGCGCTCGCCATCGTCACCACCTCGTTCATCTTCCGGCACGTCGATCCGGACCGGCCCGCGCGGATGGTCATCCGTACGGCGTTGACCGACTGGCGACGTACCCGCGAGCCGGCGAAGGAGCAGCGCGACCCACGACTGGTCGCGAGTCGCATCAGGATCCGGGAGCAGTTGACATGAGTGGAGTGAGTCCCCTCATTCGCCCCACTCATGGCGACGATGAGCGGAGCGAGGAGATGGCATGAGCGAGCGAAGCGTGCGCGGCGGGGCGACGGTATGACGCGGCCCTCTCCGCCGGGATCGTCGTACCCGGTCGGCCGGTCGGCCAACAACTACGGTCACGGTACGCACCAGTCCGACTACGACACCTCGGAACTGGCGGACGAGACCGAGTACGACCCGGCCCTGCTCAGCAACACCGGGCACGGTGCCGTCGCGGTCTTCCAGGCCCCCCAGCCGCCGGCCCGGAACCGGCCGTCCCGCCCGACCAACCAGCCGGCCGGCCGGCCCGCGCCGGTCGAGCACCCCGACATCGACTCGCCGTTCCTCGACCTCTTCGGCGCCGGACCGGTCCCGGCACCGGCACCGCCGGGCGGGGCCGTACCGCCGCCGCCACCGCCGCCGCCGATCCCGCTGCCGCAGTCGGTCCCGGCACCGCAGTCGGTCCCGCCGCCGCCGGCGGCGGTCGGGCCACCAGCCGGCACGAACGCCGCCCCGCCGACGCCCACCCGGCCACCGCGGACCACCCCGCCGGCGCCGCGCCGTCCCGACGGCTGGGACACGGCCGCACCGCCGACACCCCCCGGACCGGTCAGCGCACCTCGGACCACCCCGCCCGCCCCCGCCCCGCACCAGCGCGGGCCCCAGCCGTCGAGCGGCCCGCCGACGGCCCCGGAGCCGGTCGACACCGCGGCCGCCGTCCAGGTCGGAGCGGAACCGGACCGGCCGGAGACCGACCACCGGACGCGGGATGCCGCACCGGACCGACGCCGAACCAGGACACCCAGGTCAACCCGGGAGTCCTCCGCCCCGCTGGTGAAACCGCAGCGGATCCGGGCCCCGAAGGTACGGTTCGGCGACCGCGACCCCGCCGTCGAACTGGCGATCACCGAGATCGCCGGCCACCTCACCTTCACCCCGAACACCGTCACCGCCTGGTACTGGCTGCCCGAGGTCCGCTGGGCGTTCCGGCCGGACGCCGAACGGGAGGCGCTGCTGCGCGCCATCTCCGAGCAGTACGCCGGCCTCGCCGGGTTCCGGCTGCACCTGCGCCGGACCACCCGCCCGTTCCCCGCCGACGAGTGGGCCCGGACGATCGACACCCACACCGCGGCACCGTTGGCCACCGTCCCCGGTGCGCCGAGCTGGTCGGACCACCTGGTCGCCGCCCAACGTCACCTGCTCTCGGTCAACCACGCGGAGGGGCAGACGTATCTCGGGGTCACCTTCGCCCGCCGGTCGCTGGGCAACAACTTCGCCGAACGGCTGCTGAGCGCCTTCGGCCGCGGCGTCGCCGACGGCGAACGCCGCAAGCTCGGCCGGACCGTCGAACAGTTCGACGAGGTGCTCGGCGCCTTCGGCATGCGCGGTCGGCAGGTCACCGCCGACGAGATGGAGTGGCTGCTCTACCGCTCGGTCGCGCTCTGCATGGCCCCGCCCGGCACCCTCTCCCCGGTCACCAACGGCCGGTGGGAACGCGGCGACCTGCTGGCCCTGACCGAACAGATCGAGCGCTACCGGACCCCGTACGGCTCGACGGTCAAGCTGGTCAACCGGATGACCGGCGAGGAGCGGCACGTCGCCGTCCTCACCGTCGGCCGGATGGAACCGCTGGAGATCCCCGAACGGCACGAGCCCTGGCTGCACTTCCACGAGCGGCTGCCGTGGCCGATGGAGATCTCCACCCGGGTCGACATCCTCGGCTCCGGCGACTCGTTCCGGAACCTGGAGCACCGGCTGCGGATGATCCGCTCCCAGCAGCTCGACTACGCCGAGCACGGCATCGACGCCCCGCCGGAGCTGGAGCGGCTGGCCAAGCGGGCCCTGGTGATCGGCGACGAGATGACCACCGGCCTGCCGGTCGACTCGGCCCGGGCGCACGGCTGGCACCGGGTCGCGGTTGGTGGGCGTACCCGGGAGGAGTGTCTGGAACGGGCCCGCCGGCTGATCCAGCTCTACTCCCGGGAGCTGCGGATCTCGCTGCAGCACCCGAAGAACCAGGACTGGATGGCCCGGGAGTTCATCCCCGGCGAGCCGATCGCGAACACCGGTTACGTCCGCCGGATGCCGGTCAACCTGCTCGCCGCCGCGCTGCCGCAGGCCGCCTCCACGGTCGGTGACCGGCGCGGTGACCTGATCGGCCGGACCGCCGGCACCTGCCGTCGGCCGGTCTTCCTCGACATGCACTTCCCGATGGAGGTCCGGGAACGGTCCGGGCTCGCGGTCTTTGTCGCCGAACCGGGTGGTGGCAAGTCGACCCTGCTCGGCGCGCTCGGCTACCTGGCCGCCCGACGCGGCGTGCAGGTGACCCTGCTCGACCCGTCCGGCCCGCTGGCCCGGCTCTGCCAGATGCCGGAGCTGCGGCCGTACTCGCGGGTGTTGAACCTGACCGGTTCGGAGCAGGGCACGCTGGCCCCGTACGCGTTGATCCCGACCCCGCTGCGCACCGAGTTCCCGGAGGGCTCCGCCGGCGACCGGGAGTTCCAGATCGCGGTCTCCAACGCCCGGGCCGAACGCCGGATGCTGGTCCAGGACATCTGCATGATGCTGGTCCCGCCGCAGGTGGCCCGGGAGGCCTCCACCGCCACCCTGCTGCGGCACGCGGTCCGCCAGGTGCCGGCCGAGGAGACGTCCACACTGGACGACGTGGTGGCCTGCCTGACCGGGCTGGAGGACGAGGGTCGGGAGCTGGCGAACCTGCTGCTGGACACCGCGGAGATGCCGCTCGCGCTGCTCTTCTTCGGCCGGCCGCCGGAGCACATGCTCGGCGCCGACGCCACCCTCACCGTGATCACCATGGCCGGGCTGCGGCTGCCCGACCTCAAGATCGAACGCGAGTACTGGTCCGCCGAGGAGGCGCTCGCGCTGCCGATGCTGCACACCGCGCACCGGCTGGCGGTCCGGCGCTGCTACGGCGGCTCGATGTCGCAGCGCAAACTGGTCGGCCTCGACGAGGCGCACTTCATGGAGGGCTGGCGCTCCGGCCGGTCGTTCCTGGTCCGGCTCGCCCGCGACTCCCGCAAGTGGAACCTCGCCGCCCTGGTCTCCTCGCAGAACCCGAAGGACATCCTCGGCCTGGACGTGCAGAACCTCGTCTCCACGGTCTTCGTCGGCCGGATCGCCGAGGACGAGGAGATCGCCTCCGAGGCGCTGCGGCTGCTCCGGGTCCCGGTCAACGACGGCTACGAGGCGACCCTGGCCTCACTTTCCGCCGTCGACACCACCTCCGCCGACCGGCTCGGCTTCCGCGAGTTCGTGATGCGCGACGTCGACGGCCGGGTGCAGAAGGTCCGGGTCGACGTCTCGTACGTCCCGGGCCTGCTCGACCACCTCGACACCACCCCGGTCGCGGTCAAGGCGGCGGCGTCGAACCTCCCCTCCCCCGTCGTGGACCTGGAGGACTGATGCCCAGGACCGGTGCCCGGGTCGCCGCCCTGCTCCTCACCATCGGCGTACTGGCCGTCGCCACCCTGGCCTGGCCGGTGCTCGGGGCCGCCAGCCCCGCCTCCGCCGCCCCGATACCGACCCGCGACCCCAGCGGGCTCTGCACCACCGCCGAGTGGGAGGCTGACTTCCGCAGCTGCGTCGACCGGCTCGCCGACGTCAGCGAGGCGACCGCGAGCTGCCTGAACGCACCGGTGCCGAGCGAGCCGAGTTCCGGGCTGGGCGGCTTCTTCTCCCCCACCCGGCCGGAGGCGAGCGAGAAGCCGGGACAGAAGGGCCTCTACACCGAGTACGGCCTCGCCGGTTACAGCTTCGAGACGTACGACGACAGCGGCGGCTGCGCCTCGGACGTGATCGACCCGGGCAGCAAGGTGGTCAACAAACTCGCCGACTTCGAGATCCGGTTCGCCGGCGGGATCATCGGCGCCTCCAACGCGGTGCGGGACCGGGCCTGGGACCCGCGCAGCATGTGGGAGTGGGCGAACCCGCTGGTTGAGCAGGCCACCCGGGCGGTCTACGACCGGGTGTTCAGCGTCTTCGGCATCCTCACCCTCTGCGTGGTCGGCCTCTACCTGCTCTGGCGGTCCCGGCAGTCCGACATGAGCAACGCGATCACCACCGCCGGCTGGGCGGTGCTGGTGATGGTCGCGGTGACCGCGATCGCCGCCTGGCCGGTCCGCTCGGCCAACATCGCCGACCAGACCCTGGTCACCACGCTGACCGTGGTGCACAGCGCGGTCGGTCCGCGCCCCACCGCGATCCCGCCCGAGCAGTGCGCCGGCCCCGAGGCCGCCTCCTGCGCCGACAACCGGCCGCCGGCCATCCGGGCCAGCGACACGGTGACCGAGACGATGCTCTACCGCAACTGGCTGCGCGGCGCGCTTGGCTCCTCGGACAGCGAGACGGCCCGTAAGTACGGTCGGGCGCTCTACGACGCCAAGTCGCTGAGCTGGGACGAGGCCGAACGGATCCGGGCCAACCCGGGCACCCGGGACGCCACCGTGACCGCGAAGCAGGACCAGTGGCGTAAGGTCGCCGAGCAGATCCGGACCGAGGATCCGGAGGCGTACGAGCACCTGCGCGGCGCGCGGGACGCCGACCGGGTCGGCGCCGGCGTGATCGCCATCCTCGCCGCGCTCCTCTTCGCGCTCTTCGACCTGACCGCCTCACTGCTGGTGCTGCTCGGCTTCCTGCTGTTCCGGTGGGCGGTGATCGCCGCGCCGATCCTCGGCACCGTCGGGCTGATGCGGCCGGCCAGCGCCGGACTGCGCCGGCTCGGCAACGCGGTGGTGGCGGCGGTCTTCAACATCGCCATCTTCGGCACCGGGGCCGCCATCTACCTCTTCGCCGTCGACCTGATCATGCGTACCTCGACCCTGCCGGGCTGGCTGCAACTGGTGCTGGTCTGGCTCTGCGGTGTGGTCGGCTGGCTGCTGCTGCGGCCGTACCGGCGGATCACCCAGCTCGGCGGCAAGGACAGCGCCCAGGTGATCGCCGCACCCGGCTCCTGGCACAGGCGGTTCTTCCGGGACGTCCGGGGCGGCTCCGAAGACCCCGACATTGTGATCAAGAGGGGCGGCGACACGCACAACCACTTCGGCAGCCGGACCCGCCCCGAGGCCCGGCACGAGGATCCGGCGCACGGTGTCGAGTCGCGGTCGAAACGGTCCGAGTCGAGCCCCGTACCGGAGGAGACCACCCCGGTGGCGGAGCCGGAGCGCGAGTCCGGGGCGTCGCCGACCCGGAGCCGGCCGGCGCGCCGGCGGGCCGCCGAGTGGACCGAACCGGACGTGCCGGCGGAGAACCCGTCGTACGTGATCTACCGCCCGGCCTCGGCGCCGGAGCCGAAGCCGGCGCCGGCGCGGCAGCCCCGGATCCGGTCCGAGGCGAGGTGACCGGCGGATGCGGCGGCTCGTCGAGTATCTCTTCACCCGGGTGCTGCGGTCCCGGCTCGGGGTGGCGCTGGTCCTCGCCGTGCTCATCCTCGGCATCGTCGGCGCGACCAGGCTGATCGCCGGCCCGGGCGAGAACCGGTCCCTGCTGCCCGGCGGGGCGGTCCCCCCGATCACCACCACCGACGCGGAGGCCGGTGACGACGGTCTGAACGAGGTCGCCGAGCCGACACCGTGGACCAGCCCCGGCGCCCCGGAACCGGCCGAGGCGGCCCGCTCGTTCGCCGAGGCGTGGCTGCGGCACGACGGCGTGGACGCCCGGCAGTGGCACGACGGGCTGCGGCCGTACGCCACCGAGACGCTGCTCGGCAAACTCGCCGGGGTCGACCCGGCCGGTGTACCGGCGGACCGGGTCACCGGCGACGTGAGCGTCCGGCCGGTCAACGACAGCCTGGTCGAGGTGGTGATCCCGGTCGACTCCGGCGTGCTGCGGCTCGGCCTGCTCGCCACGGAGGGCCGGTGGCGGGTCGACACGGTCGACTGGCAGCGACGCTGAGACGATCCGGGGAGGTGGAGACGACATGGCCGCGCTGACCCGACGGCCCCGCCGGGCCGTCCTGGCGTTCGGGCTGACCGCCGTACTCGCCCTGCTCTGCTGTGCCGGCGGCACCACCGCGTTCCTGCTGACGATGCAGGCGGCCGAGGAGGGCAACCCGTACACACTCGCCCTCGGCTGCGGCACGGAGGGGCACATCACACTCGACGGCGAGATGCCGCTGGTGTCGCCGTACGACGCCCACCAGATGCGCAACGCCGCCATCATCATCAACGTCGGAAAGGACCGGGACCTGCCGCCCCGGGCCTGGGTGATCGCGGTGGCGACCGCGTTGCAGGAGTCGACGTTGCACAACTACGGGTACCTGGGCTCGAAGAACGACCACGACTCGCTCGGGCTGTTCCAGCAGCGCCCGAGCATGGGCTGGGGCAGCCCGAAACAGGTGCAGGATCCGGTGTACGCGTCGACGAAGTTCTACGAGAAGCTGGAGAAGGTACCGGACTGGCAGAACCTGCCGCTGACCGTGGCGGCCCAGCGGGTGCAGATCAGCGGCTACCCGGACGCGTACGCCAAGCACGAGGCGACGGCGACGCAGATCGTCAACGTGCTGACCGGCGGTGCTGGCCTGGCCGACGGCGCCAGCGTCGATCTGAGCTGTGCGGACGGCGCCGACATCGCCGCCTCCGGCTGGACCGCGCCGATCCCGGGCACCGTCGGCTCCGGGTTCCGGACCGCCGCCCGGCCGTCGCACCACGGGGTCGACATCGGGGCCGGCTACCGGACCGAGATCCGGGCGGCGGCGGCCGGCAAGGTGGTCGTCTCCACCTGTGACCCGGACAACCGGGGTCGGTTGAGCTGCGATGCCGAGGGTTGGCCGGGCAAGGGCGGCTGTGGCTGGTTCGTCGACATCCTGCACGCCGGTGACGTGGTCACCCGGTACTGCCACATGATCCGCAAGCCGATGGTGGGCAAGAACGACGAGGTCCGGGCCGGCCAGGTGATCGGCCTGGTGGGGTCGAGCGGCAACTCCTCCGGTCCGCACCTGCACTTCGAGGTGCACCTGAACCGCGACCGCACCAGCAAGGGCGCGACCGACCCGGTGCCGTTCATGAAGGCCAGGGGCGCCCCGTTCACGGCCGACGGCTGATGGAGGTTCTCATCGCCGATGGCGGATTCTCACGATCTTGGCCCCGGCGCTTCGGCGCAGCGGCGATCCCGGCGACAGCGCGTACAAGCCGTGGGGCGCCCGGGCGCCGGGCTCGCCCCTCGTGGCACCATGTTGCGCCATGGATCATCAGGGGCAGTTTCGTCGTGCAGCGCTCGCGTTGGGCATCCCGGACGACGAGGTCAGCCGGTTCATCCAGCACCTCCGTTTGTCGATCCGGTTGAGCGGAGGATCCAGCGGTGTTTTGGTCGGGCAGTTCGGTGGGCTGCCCCGGCTGCCGGTGGACATGGGCTGGCCGTCCGACGGGGTCAGTCCGTTGCCGTTCATCTTTTCGGTCGACTGTGCGGCGCTGCCAAGAGTCGACGGCTTCGGCCTGCCGGCAGACGGCTCGCTGCTGTTCTTCCTGGATCACGAGCAGGCCGCTGCCACCGGGGAGCGGAGGTACGGGCGAGTCGTGTATGTGCCGGCCGGCACCGATACCGAGGTGGCGGCAGGATCCACCGACCACGTGTTCGTCGACAAGCAGTACGACGTCGGCGCCACGCTGCGCGCGGAGTTCCCCGATTGGTTCGGGGCGGACGAGGACGACGAGGACGAGGACGACCTGTCGCCCTTCCAGCAGCAGTTGGCCCGTGACCTCGAGCGTGACCTGCCGCACCTTGACGAACTCCGTGCTCTGGCCAACGATCTCTGGCCGCCTGACAACGGGTACGCGAGCGCCTATATCGGCGGGTATGCCGACGCGGAGGTAATCAAGAGTATTGCGGAGCAGACCCTCGCGTGGCGCGAGAAGACCGGAGAGATCGTCATCCCGGTCGCGAAATGGTATTCCCACGTGGAGAAGGAGACGCACCGGCTGACGACTGAGTGGGTGTCGCTCGCCCGCTTCCCCGTAGACAACGAGTTCTACTACCGGAGCGACGGGAGTTTCGTGATCCGTCACGACGACCTGGCCGCTGGTCGGCTGGACGAGGCGGTTCCCGTGGCTGAGTTGATCCCGTAGCACACCGGCGGCGCCGGATACGGCCACGATCTGCGTTGCCGACGATGCCGACGCCAGGTGCCGGACATCCGCTATTGCCGCAGTGCGCTCGCTACCGGACCAACACATTCGAGTGACCGCGCGAAGAGCGACCGGCTGATCGTGGTGGCCACGCTGGCGGGGTCGTGGCCATGGCCTGCGCCCGTTCAGTGGTCGGTGGCCTGTAACGCGGTCGCGATCGGCTCGAGCCCTGCGACCAGTTCGTCGAGTTCGTCCCCGGTGAGCACGTCGTACGCCGACGCCGCCAGCTCGTCGGTGAGGGACTCGATCCGCTCCCTGGTCTCCCGGCCGGCGTCGGTGAACCCGCCGGCGGCGTCCACGAGGCCGCGACCGCGTAGCCCGTCGACGACGGCGGCCAGCTGTGCCTTGGGCAGGTGGTGGGTCCGGCCGAACTCCTCAGCCCGCATGCCGAGGGAGAGAGCGAGCAGGACGTGGGCCTCGGTGCCGCCGATGCCGTGGGCGAGCAGGGCGGCGTTGTGGCCGTCCCCGCGGTGCTCCCGCAGCAGCGTCGCCGCGTGCCAGAGCCGGGCAACCGGCTCCTCCGGCACGTCGAGCGCCCGGAGCCCGGCGTACAGCGCCCGGCCCTCGGTCGGCGCGCTGACCGAGGCCCGGGTAGCGAGGTCGGCGACCCGCACCAGACCGGGCGAGTCGGCGAGCTCCCCGATCATCTGCCGCAGCGCGGCGGCGCTGCTCCGCTCGCGCACGGCGATCGCCTCCTGAGGGGTGGTCTTCCCCCACACCCACGGGATGTGGCGCGCCACCTCGCCGTCCGCGAAGTTGTAGAAGACCGCGTGCACCACCTCCGCCGGTGCCATCCCCAGCGGCGCGGCCCGGCCCGCGAAGTAGCCGTCCCAGTAGTCGCGCACGCCGAGGGCCAGGAACGCCTGGTTCGGCACCTCGGAGAAGGTGACAGTGGCGATCGGCTCGACGAGCTCGAACATGCGGCGAACCTTGGCGTACGAGTGCGGCATTCGTCATCATCTCCTGTGATCGCGACAGCGCCCCTACGGGCTGCCCCTCACCCTGACTACGAACAGTCCTGTCCGAATACGACACCTCTGGTCGACATCAGTCCAGCCAGGATCAGCCCTACTCTCGTAGCCGCCAGGCGTGCGCCGGCAGGGCACGTTGTGCGCGCCGCTGGCGACTGACGTACGGGCAGAATCGACTACGAGCCTTGGACGAGGAAGCACCCGTGCCGGCCGTCGGTAGAGATGAACGCGAACGCCACCGGTGAGGCACCGAGGTTGAGGTAGGACGGCTTCCCATCCGCCTCCAGGCGCAGCAGGGGCCGCCACGGCCCGCCCTCGGGCCAGTCGTCCCCGTTGAACAGCAGTGCCGTCCCGCCGACCTTGTCCTGGTCCAACGCCTGGAAGTAGCGGTCCCGATCGTGTGGGGGCAGCGCCATGTAGGGGCGTCGAACGGCAGGTACTCAGGGTCCTCACCGCGGACCAGCTCGACAGTGAACTCCGCCGGCGACCCATCGCCGCGGTAGAGGGTTGGGCCGCTGGTCGGTGGGCTGGTGGGCCCGTCGAATACGCCACCGGGCTGGATGATGACGGCGTTCTCGCCGCCGTCGGGAAAGATGACGTCCGGATCGAAGTCCTCCACGTCCCTGCCGTGGTCGCCATGGGTGACGAACACGTAGGCCAGCCGCCCCGGACCGGCTCCGGCGAGCCCGGGCTCCAATGCGATCTGGCAGACAAACCGCATCGGGGTGTCCCAGCCTTGGCTGACCGGCCACTGGGGTTGGGTGAGCCAGACGGGCTGACCGCCGAACTTGGTGACCGGCTCAGTCACCGGCGCCTCGGCCCGGTGAAAGTTCGCGATCCGCCACACGGCAGCCATGGCGGCGACCATAGCAGGCACCCGCAGCACCCGGCCCGCGACCAATCGTGACAGCGTTGGTCGCCGGCTTTCCGGGTCGTCGCCGGCTTTCCGGGTCGCCGCCGGCTTTCCGGGTCGCCGCCGGTAGCGACGTTTTCGGCCGGGCGGGCGACGTCTCCGGGTTGGACCGGGCAGCAGGAACCTTGCCGGGCACTGTCCCAACGCGTACCTTTCGCTATATCGGGCCGATACATCGTGTAGATGCATCGCAGTGCCGTCACCGAGTCTCGGGACGGCGAGGCCGGGCCACGAACACGGCGCGGGATCGCGCCAATCAGGGAGGCAGCGAGATGTCCAGCGGGCAGTTGTACGACACCATCGGCGCCACCTACACCGTGACGCGGCGTACCGACCCCCGGTTCGCCGCACAGATCTGGGCCGCGCTCGGCGACGCCCGGACGGTACTGAACGTCGGGGCCGGCACCGGCTCGTACGAGCCCCCGGACCGTGACGTCACCGCGGTGGAGCCGTCGGCGCTGATGCGGGCGCAGCGCCCCGCCGGCGCCGCCCCGTGCGTGGCCGCCGGCGCGGAGAGCCTTCCGTTCGCGGACCAGTCCTTCGACGCCGCGATGGCCGTCTCCACCGTCCACCACTGGCCGGACCCGATCGCCGGGCTACGCGAGATGCGGCGGGTGGCCCGCCGGGTGGTGGTGTTCACGCACGACGGCACCGAGGCCGGATGGCGCAACCGGTTCTGGCTCACCCGCGACTACCTGCCCGAGGTCGCCGACCTGCTCACCGGCCGACCGTCGTTGACCGGGCAGGCCCGCGCGATCGGAGCCCGCATCGAGCCGGTACTCATCCCGTGGGACTGCACCGACGGTCTCTTCGAGGCGTACTGGCGCCGGCCCGAGGCGTACCTGGACGAGCAGGTACGCCGGGGCGTGTCGGTGTGGGCCAGAGTCGGTCCGGAGGCCGAGCAACGGGCGGTGCGCAGCCTGCGGGCCGACCTCGCCTCGGGCCGGTGGGTCGACCGGAACCGGGAGCTCGTCGCTCTCGACGCGGCAGAGCTCGGCCTTCGCCTGCTCGTCGCCTGACGGAGTTCAGCCGGCGCCGGTGCCGCCGCTGGCGGCGACGGCGGTGCCGGTGAGATAGGTGAGTTCGGGCGAGGCGACACCGACGGCGAAGGCGGCGATCTCCTCCGGGGTGGCCATCCGGCGCAGACCAGGTACGTTTGCCCGACCCCACCGGGCGGCGCCGATCTCCCAGGCCGCGTCCGGAACGCCGGCCATCCCGGCACTGCCTCGCACCAGTGCGGAGTTTGTCGTACCGGGCAGGATCGCGGTGACGCGGATGCCGGCGTCGCCGTGGTCGAGGGCCGCAGCACGCACGAGACCGATCAGGGCTGACTTGGTGGCGGTATACGCCCCGTGACGACCAACCCGTCAACCTCGGCCGGGGCTAGACTGTCGACCGTGTCGAAGTCGGGAACGCTCGCGTTCGCCCAGGTGATGGCCCACTGTGGCGGCTCACCCGAGGCAGCCACCAGCTTCGTCGCCAAGGCGGTCGCGGCGGATCCGCGCGATCCGGAGCCGTACGCGGCGCTGGAGAACCTGCGGCGTGAGATGCCCGCCGAGATGGCGGAGGTCGTCGCGACGGCGAACACGATCGGCCCGGTCCTGGCCCGCGCCTATCTGTCCTTCGTGGACGGTGACATGGACGAGGCCGCGATGTCGCTCGGCGCGGTCACCGGCTACCAGCCCGACGTCCCGTGGGCGTCCGCGCCCTGGTTCGGCGACGAGCGGTTCCTGGGTACGGTGACCGCGACCGCCTTCGCCGAGGCGACGATGCGGATCCGGGACTACCACCGTGGCCTCGACACCGCACCCGTCCGCGAGTGCCTGGCACCCTGGTTGCGGGCGATCGAGGTGGTCTGCGACCGGGATCCGGATCCCGACTCGATGGCCCGGATGGCGATCCTGTTGCGGGCGTGTGGCCGCGTCGACGAGTCATTCGCCCTGTGCGACCGGGCCGACGCCGTACGGCGGGTGATGTTCACCGAGGTTGTCCGGGCCGGCACCTGGCGGCAGTTGGGCGACCGCGCCGAGACGGCCGCCGCGTTCCGGCGTGCCCTGGCGCTCGACCCGGACAACTGGTCGCTCCACCTCGACCTGGCCGATCTCGCCGCCGAGGACGGCGACTTCGCCGAGGCCGCCGCCCTGGCCACCCGGGGCGAGGAACTCGAGCCGGGCGACGTCACGATGCGGGCGGCCGCCGCCGCGTACCGGGCCCGTGCGACGGGGTCGGTCGCCGACCTGGAGAGGTTCACCGAACTGGCGCCGCAGGTACCCGAGCCCTACCGTCGGACGCTCACCAGCCGTGCCCGGGGCGGTTGAGCTATGGTTGCCGCATGCATTCAGGCATCGCCGTGATGAAGCCCTGGTCCCTCCGCTGACGGCGGCAGGGTTGACCAACTTCCTCTGATGTAACTCTGCTCCGCCGTCCTGGCGTTCCCGTCGGGCGGCGTTTCTGTGCTGCCCGGCTCCACGACGAGCTGAGAGCACACGATGAAGAATCTTGAACGGGCATCTGCTGACCAACTGACCACCGATCTCGCCTGGGGCGGCCGACTACCGGCCGGTCACCGGGCGCATGTCCGGGCGGACGGCGTACGGGTCGTGCTGGGCGGGCGGGTGGTCCTCTCCGACGTCAGCGTGACGGTCTCCGCCGGCTCCCGGCTGGCCGTCGTCGGCGAGAACGGCCGGGGCAAGACCACCCTGCTGCACGTACTGGCCGGCATGATCCTGCCGGACCAGGGCACGGTGGAACGGAACGGCACCATCGGCGTCGCCCGACAGGCGTTGGAGGCGCGCGGCGGCGAAACGGTCGGCACCCTCGTCCGGGGTGCGATCCGGGACTCCGAGCGCGCCCTGCGGGCCCTCGACGACGCCGCGACCGCGCTGGCCGAGGGCAGGGCGGGCGCGGAGACGGCGTACGCCACCGCTCTCGACGCGGCCACCCGGCTGGACGCCTGGGACGCGCAGCGGCGGGTCGACGTGGCCCTGGCCGGGCTCGACGCCTGCCCCGACCGGAATCGTCCGCTGTCGACGCTGTCGGTCGGACAGCGCTACCGGGTCCGGCTGGCGTGTCTGCTCGGGGCACACCACGACCTGCTGCTGCTGGACGAGCCGACCAACCATCTCGACGCCGACAGCCTCGCGTTCCTCACCGCCCGGCTCCGGGAACATCCCGGCGGAGTCGCGGTGGTGACCCACGACCGCGCCCTGCTCCGGGATGTCGCCGTCGAGTTCCTGGACCTCGACCCGAGTCCGGACGGCCGACCACGGCTGTACGCCGGAGGCTATTCCGGCTGGCAGGAGGGTCGTCGGCGGGAACGGGACCGCTGGGAACGGGACCACGAGGCGCAACAGGCCGAACACCAGCGGCTGGCCGACGCGGTGCAGGAGGCGCAGGGCCGGCTCAGCACCGGCTGGCGGCCGGAGAAGGGGCACGGTAAGCACCAGCGCCAGTCCCGGGCTCCCGGTCTCGTCCAGGCGCTCCGGCGGCGGCAGGAGGCGCTCGACGCCCACCGGATCACCGTGCCGGAGCCGCCGCTGCCGCTGCGCTGGCCCGGCACCGGCACCCGGCCCGGGATGCCCGTCCTGGCCTGCCACGACGTGACCGTTACCGGGCGTCTGCACCGGCCGGTCTCCCTCGCCCTCGACGGCGGGGACCGGCTGCTGGTCACCGGTCCCAACGGGGCGGGCAAGTCGACACTGCTGGCGGTGCTGGCGGCGGATCTCGCACCGACGACCGGGGAGGTCCGCCACCTGTCCCGGGCCCGGATCGCCCACCTCGGGCAGGAGGTACCGGACTGGCCGGCGACCGCGCTCGCTCACGAACTGTACGACCAGCACGTCGGCCGGCTCCGGTCCGCCGGACGGCTCGGCGGCGACGAGGCCGTCTCCCTGACCGGGACCAACCTGCTCGACCGGGAGGCCCTCCGTACCCCGGTCGGGCGAATGTCCCAGGGGCAGCAGCGGCGGCTCAACCTCGCGCTGCGGCTGGCCGAGCGGCCCGACCTGCTGATTCTCGACGAGCCCACCAACCACCTGTCGGCGTCACTTGTCGACGAGCTGACCGCCGCACTGGTCGGGACCCCGGCGGCGGTGGTCGTCGCCACCCACGACCGTCAGCTGCGCGCCGACCTGGCGGCCTGGCCCACCCTGCACCTCACCGTGCCCTCCGTGTCGTCCTCCGGCGCGGGATGAGCCAGGTTCACCGACCCTGGTGATGAGTTGTCGCGCCCGCACCCGTCACACCTACGACGGGACACACCACGGCGGAAGGATGACGTGATGGGTGCGGAGACGCGGCTGGCGGAGCTGGGCGTGAGCGGTCTGGGCGAGGTCGACGAGCCGACCTTCTCGGGGCTGGCGGAGCGGCACCGGCGGGAGCTGCACGTGCACTGCTACCGGATGCTCGGGTCGTTCGAGGACGCCGAGGACACTGTGCAGGAGACGTTCCTGCGTGCCTGGCGGCGGCGGGAGACCTTCGAGGGGCGGTCGACGTTCCGGGCCTGGCTGTACCGGATCGCCACCAACGCCTGCCTGGACCTGCTCGCCAGGTGCCGCCCGGAGCCGGCGACCGGCGGTGAGGTGCGGTGGCTGCAGCCGTATCCGGACCGGCTGCTCGACGAACTGCCCGCCGGCGACGCGGACGAGCCGGAGACCGTGGCCGTCGCCCGGGAGACGATCGAGCTGGCGTACCTGGTCGCGGTCCAGCATCTCGCGCCGCGCCCGCGGGCCGTGCTGATCCTGCGGGACGTGCTCGGCTGGCCGGCGAAGGACGTCGCGGAGTTGCTCGGGGACTCCGTCAACTCGGTGAACAGCGCGCTCCAGCGGGCCCGTGCCGGCATGCGGGAGCACCTGCCCGCCGAGCGGCAGGACTGGACCGGCGACGAGGTGGACGCCGGAACCCGCGAGCTGGTACGCCGCTTCACCGACGCCGCCGTGGCCACGGACGTCGGCCGGCTCGCCACGATGCTGCGCGACGACGTCCGCTGCTCGATGCCGCCCACACCGGGTCTGTACGTCGGCCGCGACGCGGTCGTGAACGACTGGATCGCGGACGGCTTCGAAAGCATGACGGGCCTGCGTGGCATTCCCACGTCGGTGAACCGGCAGCCCGCCGTCGCCTTCTACCACTGGCGGGAGGCGGAGGGCGCGTATCTGCCGCTGACGCTCGACGTCCTGCGGATCACCGGTGGGGCGATCACCGAGATCGTCACCTTCCACGACGACCAGTTCCCGCGGCTCGGGCTGTCGGAGCGGCTGCCGGCGGACGGCACGGAGTAGCCCCGGTGCGGACCTTCGCACTGCGCGGTGGCGCGCGGGTCGAGGTGGTCGCGGCCCAGTGGTACGACGCGTTCGGCGTCGTCACCCACGGACGGGTGCAGCTGGAGCTGCGCGACGGCCGGCCCGGCCCGGTCCTCGGACGCAGCGCCGGATTCTGGCTGCGCGGCACCGGCGTCCGCGCCCTGCGCAACCCCGGCCGCCGTACGGCGAGGGTGCGCGTGTTCACCCGCCAGGGCCAGGGCCGTCACACGCCGGTCGCCACATTCCCGCATCCAGTTACCGAATTGTGGAGGAACGACATGCACAGCATGAACGACACCGGGGGCGTCGTAGCCCCGGCCTCGGACCGGACCAGCCACCGCCACCGACTCCTCGGCCTCGTCGGCACGGGCCTCGTCGCGGTGTTCGTGGCGACGGCGGCCACCACCCTCGCCGCTGCCCTTGCCCGGGCGATTGGCGTCGATTTCGAGATCCCCGACGGCGGCGAGACGATCCCGTTGGGCGGGTTCGCCGTGGTGACCGGCTTCTTCTCGGTCGTGGGGATCGTCATCGCCGCCGCCCTCCTGCGGTGGAGCGCTCGGCCCGCCGAGCGATTCGTCTGGACGACGGTGTCGCTGACCGCTATCTCGATGGTCCCGCCCTTCCTCTCCGGGGCGAACACCGCCACCATCGTCGCCCTGCTCGGGCTGCACCTCGTCCCTGCGGCGGTGAGCCCGACCGGGCCGCCCCGCAAGGTCTACGCCCTGACCGCTCCCGGGCGACACCACCTGGATGCCTGGCAGAAGCAGTGGACCCGGTTCGTCGAAACCGTCGACGGCATCCTCAGCGCACCCGATCCCACGCCGACGAGGAGTTGATCGTGGAATCCATCAACAGCATCCTGGCCGAGGCCGACCGCGCGTGGCGGGCGTACGGGGTCAGCTCCGCCGACCGGGCGGCCTTCGCCGCCGAACTCCGCCTCGACCTGCAGGCCGCGGCCGACGACGGACGCGACCCCGGGGAGCTGCTCGACGGTGACGTGGCCGGCTTCGCCCGCCGGCTCGCCGACGAGGCCGGTGTCCACCGGGTACGCGGCGACTACTCCCGTCTGCTCGGCACCGCACTGCTCGGTGCGGTGGCCGGCGTGGTGCTCGGCTTCGGCCTCCTGTCCGTGCTGTATCCGCTGCTCGTGCACTTGATCGACATCCCCCGCTCGATCGAGGTACCGGTGCTGCTCGCCGTCACGGTCTACTACGGTGTGCCGGCCGCCGTGGTGGTCGTCGGAGCGGTCACCGCGGTACGACTCCTGCTCGGCGACCTGCCCCGGATCCGGCAAACCACCCGGCTGATGACTCTGCTGGTGCCGGTCACCGGCATTCTCGTCACCCCGGTCACGATCCTCTACGCGCGGTCCACCGACTACAGCACCGCGCCGTCCGTACTCGTCGCGGAGGTCGCCATCGGGCTGGCAGCGTTCGCCGGCGCCACGATGCTGGCCCGTCGCCTGTCGCTGCGCCACGCCGGATGATCGTGGGCTCCGGCGACCGGACCACACACAGCAGATTTTGTCGCCCACGGACCGTAGTCTCACCGGCATGACAGAGGCCCAGACCCACACCCTCGCCGTGCCCGGCGCCGACCTGGTCTACGACGTACGCGGCCCGCTCCCGCCGGCCGGCGGACGCCCGTCGTTGCTCATGATCGGCCAGCCGATGACCGCCGAGGGCTTCGACGCCCTCGCCGCCCACTTCACCGACCGGACCGTCGTCACCTACGACCCGCGTGGACTGGGCCGCAGCACCCGCAGCGACGGGCGGTCCGAGCACACGCCGCAGCAGCAGGCGGCCGACCTGCACCTGCTGATCGAGGCGCTCGGCACCGGCCCGGTCGACGTCTTCGGCAGCAGTGGTGGTGCGGTGACCGCGCTCGAACTCGTCGCCGCGTACCCCGGCGACGTGGTCACGTTGGTGGCGCACGAGCCGCCGATCAACGCCGTACTGCCCGACGCGGCGGGCGCCGAACGGGCCCGGGCCGCCTTCCACGAGGCGTACCAGGCGAAGGGCGCCGGCGCGGGCATGGCGTCGTTCATCGCGATGACGTCCTGGCAGGGCGAGTTCACCGACGCCTACTTCGCCCAGCCGGCCCCGGACCCGGCGATGTTCGGCCTGCCGACCGAGGACGACGGCAGCCGCGACGACCCGCTGTTGTCGAAGAACTCGTGGGCGATCACCGACTACCGGCCCGACGCGGCCGTCCTCACCGCCGCACTGACCCGGATCGTGATCGCGGTCGGCGAGGAGTCGGCGGGTACGTACACCGCGCGTACCTCGCTGGGCCTGGCGGCGCTGCTCGGCCAGGAGGCCACCGTGTTCCCGAGCCACCACGGCGGCTTCCTCGGCGGCGCGTTCGGGTACGCCGGCAAGCCCGAGGAGTTCGCCGCGAAGCTGCGCGAGGTGCTGGACGCCGGCTGAGGCGCCCGCACCCACGCCCCCGGACTATGCCGTCCGGGGTTTCACCGCCCGGGTGGCGTAGTAGCCAGGCAACCAGCCGGCGGTGGCGTCGGAGTGGTGCGGCGCCTCGGAGAAGCCGACGATGGTGAAGCCGGCGGCGAGCTGGCCGCCGAGCTGCTCGCCCATGGTGTGGCTGAACTCCAGCGGGGCGTCCGGACCCCACAGCCGTTCCCGCTCCTCCGCCGGTACGTGCGTCAGGTCGCTGTACGGCAGCCGGTGCCGCACCACCAGCTCGCCGCGCCTGTCCAGCGCCTCGCTGTCGAAGAGGTAGACGTCGGGGTTGAGGAAGCCGCAGAGCAGCGCACCGCCGGGCCGCAGCACCCGGAAACACTCCCGCCAGACCGGTGCCAACTCGGGCACGAACAGGTTCGAGACCGGGTTGAAGACCAGGTCGAAGGAGGCGTCGACGAAGACCGCCAGGTCCCGCATGTCGCCGAGCACGGTACGCAGCTCCAGGCCCTCCCGGTCGGCGACCGTCCGGTCCTGTTCGAGCTGGCGCGGCGAGTTGTCGAAGACGGTCACCCGCGCGCCGGCCGCCGCGAGCGTCGGACCCTGCTGCCCGCCCCCGGAGGCGAGGCAGAGCACGTCGACGCCGGTGAGGTCGGCCGGAAACCAGGACCGGTCGACGGGCTGGTAACCGATCAGCACCACGGACCAGTCCCCGGCCCGCGCCCTGGCGATCGTCTCCGGGGAGACCGGGCGGGACCACTCGTTGCCCCGCTCGACCTGCCGGTCCCAGGCGGCCCGGTTGTGCGCCACCGGATCAGAAGTCATCGGCCCACGCTAGCGGCCCCGACGACTCACGCGCCTCCGGAACTCCCCGCTCTACCAGCCGCCGCCGGAATCTACTCACCAGTGGCCGCCGTTCGGTGGCGGGTCACCCCTCCCCGCCCGGCCATGTCGCCCTGTCCCGTCGTACGGCTGCCCGGCCTGTCGGGACTGCCACTGCCGCAGCCCCTGCCGGATCCGTTCCGCCTCGGTCCGGGCCGTGGCCGCCTCCCGGTGCAGCCGGTCCATCTCGTCGGCGACCCGCCGCAGGAAGGCGTACACCTGGTCGGGGTCGAGGCCGCGCCATCGTCGTACCCGGAACGTCGCGGCCCGGACCAGGTGCGGGCCGAGCCGTTCGCCGGATCGGTAGATCATCGCCGTTCCTCCAGGATGTCCGGTGCTGTCGCGGCTGTGCGTCCATTGATCACGTAATCGCCGGCCGGTCCTGGCCGGCCGGCGATTACGTGATCATGGGCGTCTGTGTCGGAGGTGCCGGTCGCCACAGCACGCAGACCGCGCTGCCGCCCGGGACCCGGACCAGCCGGGTGGGCCGGTAACCGAGCCGCCGGTGGAAGTCACGGCCGCCGGTGGTCACCACCTCGGCGTACGTCGGGATGCCGGCCGCGTCGAGTCGGGCCAGATGGTGGGTGACCAGCGCACGCCCCCGGCCCTGGCCGCGCGCCCCGGGTGCGACCGTGACAACCGCGAGGCGCTCGTAGCCGGCGGCGGGCCGGTGGTCGGCCAGCAGCGTGTCGAGCCGGACGAAGCGGCGGGTGTTACTGCCGGCAACCTCGGCGAGCCGCCGGCCGTAGTCCGGTGGCGCCGGCAGCGCCCGGTGGTGGTCGAACCAGACCGCGACCCCGCTACGGTCGGCAAGCAGGTGCACGGCGCCGTGGAACATCGCGTGCTCGACATGGATCCGAGCAACCTCGCCGAGGATGGTCCGCCGCTGTCTGCGGTTCGGCACCAGCCAGGCGGCCTGGTCGAACTCGGCGCACGAGTCGGCGATCAGGCGGGCGATCCAGTCGACGTCGGCCGGTTCGGCGGCGACCACCCGGGCCGAGTCAGCCACCGGCGCCGGCCGTCGGCTGGGCCGCGACCGGGGGTCGGCGCAACGCGGTGGCACGGACGATCAGCGGGTACGGTTTCCCGTCCGGCTTCCCGAGGTTGACCGCAAGAATGCGGATCCATTCGAGACCGGGAAACCGGTCCAGGCCGGGGTCGATCCCGGCGACCCGCACCGTGACGGCGCCCGCGCCGTAGAGGTAGTCACCGTCGGGGATGCACACGATGTCACCGGGGCCGGCCAGTGGTGCCGGTGGGCTGGGCACGACAAAGTCCCTTCGTGAGTGGAGGAGTGGAGTCCTGCCCGCCGCCGCGTCCTGCGGTTGACAACGACGGCGGGCAGGAGCCTCAGGTACGCCAGACGAACGTCAACTCGTCCGGCAGCGCGCCGACCCGTACGGCCGCCAACGTCCGGGCGAACAGGTCCGGCCAGTTCGGTTCCGGTACGCCGTCGGCGGGCACCAGGCCGCGCCGTTCCAGCGCGGTGCAGGTCAGCCGCTCGACCGTCACCGCGTCGACCGGGCACAGGCGGCACCCGCACGGCGACCGGTAACACCGCCGCCCGTCAACCGCCACTATCGGGTGGAGCCGCAGGTCACAGCCACCGCAGACCAGCAGCCCCGACAACGGATGACGCTGACTCGGGCACCCAGAGCCGCCGAGCATCACAACGGTCGCCCTGTGATCAAGACCCGAGGAGACATTGCCCACGCCCGCTAGATCGCCGGCAGGTACGCGCAGTAGGCGGCTATGGCGGGCTGGCGATACACCTCGGTGAGGTTGCCCGTGTCACCCTGGAGCCGGTTGCCGCCACGCATGATCAACATGGGCGAATGCCATCGAGCTGCCTGCATCTGTCCCTCCGCGTCGCTTCGCTGTCGACTCGACCAGTGCCATCGACACCGCTTCCCGCCGTGACACCTGGCTCGCTCTCAGCAAACATGACGCGTAGGGTGTCACCTACGCGCGCTCGCCATCGTTGACAATCCATTGACAGCGTCTGACGTGCACCCGGGGGATCCGTGGCCGATTCCGAGGCAACCGACGAAGCTCGCCGCCTTCTTGGCCGACAGTTGGCGGCCTACCGCCGCGCCGCTGGCTACAACCAACATCAGTTCGCCTCCCTCGTCCGATACACTCGCAGCACCATCGGCAACGTTGAGACGGGTCGGCAAAAACCGCCGCGCGACTTCTGGATGCTGTGTGACGAACTGCTGGACACAGGCGGCGTCCTCGTTGCGAGCCACGACAGCATCCATCGCCGAGAGCGCCAGCAGGAGATCGAAGCCGTCGGCCCTCTCTCGGTCGGCAAGTTCGATTCCTTGGCGACAGATCCTCAACGGCAACAAACCTCACCAGAAGCCGATGCAGAACCAAGTACCCCATCGCACGTCGAAACCCTGCTCGCCGGACTCACCATCGGCCAATTCTCCTCGAACACATCCATTGACGACCAAGCTCTTGACGACCTGTCAGTCACCGAGCAGGCAGAGCTGCTACTGAAGCTCTTTTTGAAGCTGGATGACGAGCAGGGCGGGAACGAACTGATCCTGCCCCTGTCGCGCTACGTGGCCGACATGGCTCGCAAAGTAGACCGCGAACCCGGCATAGGGCTGAGTGCTTTTGGGCAACTCAGCCAACTTGCCGGTTGGATCGCACTCGACAGTGGTCGACAGAGCGCGGCGCGACGCTATTGGAATGCCACCGTCTACGCAGCCCACGAGGCGGATGATTCCGCGTTGGCAGCCAGCGCCCTTGCCTATATGAGCTTACAAGACACTTATCGTGGTCGAACCAAGTCCGCGTTGTCCCTAGCTCAGACAGCGTTTGAAACGAGCGGGGGCAGCATCACACCCCTCGTCCGGACCATGCTCGCGACCCGTCTGGCCCGGGCGCATGCCGCAGCAGGGAACAAAACAGCCGCCCTGCGCGCACTTGAGTTGGCTCGACGCGCTTTCGGCACGCCATCCCAACAGGTCGAGCCGCTGTGGATCTCGTACGTCGACCAAGTCGAGGTCACCGCGCAGATCGGGGCCTGCTATCTCGAACTGGGCATGACCAAGCCGGCCGGCAAGGCGCTTGTTCACGCACTCCGGTTAATCGACACAACAGCACCGGACCGGACGCGAGACTCCGTCCACTATCTCTCCCGCCTGGCCCGCTGCCATCTGCTCGACTACGAGGTGGAGCGGGCTTGCGAAACGGCGACCGAGGCCGTAAGCCGAGCAGCTACGCTCGGGTCAGCACGTGTGGTTGCCCAACTGCAGGAGTTCTTCACCGCACTCGAGCCGTTTAGCGATAATCGCGCGGCCAAAGAATTTCGCGCGCTGTTTGAGGCGGCCAGATCAGGCGACTAACCATGGTCGCCAACGATAGCCGCCCGCAGTTCGGCGACATTTCGGAGATCGGGCAGCACAACGTCAGCGTCAGCTTTATGCAGCGCTTCTATCGAACTATTTCCAGATGCCACGCCGACCGAACGAACGCCAACATCTCGCGCTCCCCTGATATCGTGTGGCGTGTCTCCGATCACAAAAGTCCGATTGGCGGAGAAGTCCTGACCATAAAAGGCCGCAGAGCGCTGCCGCGCCAGCCGCACCAAGGTCGCCCGATCGATTCCGTCCGAGCCGTAACCGCCCACCTCGAAGTCTATGTATGAGTCGAGTCCGAACGACTCGAGCTTGATCTCGGCGATCCGCCGAATATTGCCGGTGACTACCGTCTGAATGAACCCCTCGACAGTAAAGGCGGTAAGCGCCACCTCCGCACCAGGCATCGCCCTTCCCTCTTGAATAATGGTCGGGCGCAGTTCCTGTGCAGCTTCCGCCAATCTTGAATAAAAAACCTCGAGCATCTCGTCGTGTGCCGACAGGCCGTGTAGAGCCAGCGTATCGGTCACGATCGCCCGCTCGGTACGACCAGCCATGTCAGCCAGCACCTGAAGTGTATGCCCCGTCGCTTTGCGGAACGCCACCTCGTACAACTTCCGGCTCGCGCTGCCGATATTGACAAGCGTTTGGTCGATGTCCCAAAGGATGAGGATCGGGTCCGGTCGGCTCCGCATCCGACCATGGTGACACGTACATCGACACACAGGACATCGATTGTCGTGCCCGCCTCTCGGAGACCCTGGTTCACCCCGCTACCACCTCACCGGTCCGGTTCCTCCGACGGCACGGCCCACGCCGTGACCAGCACGACGTTGCCGGGTCGATGCGTGATCAGCAGCGTTTCTTAACGTCGATGTCGCCTGTCCATCGCCTGGATGACGCGTCGGTGTCGGGCCGCCGGGGTTGGTTGGTCCTCGCACCCCTCGTGAACAGGAGCTCATCGACGTGTCTTCGTCTCGTCGTACCTTCCTTACCGGCGCTGGCGCCGCTGGCGTCGGCATCGCCGTCGCCGGCGCTCTCCCGTCCCTGGCCCAGGCGCACCCGGGCCGGCCGCACACGCCGGGCAAGACCGGCCACGTGCCGTTCCCGCCGCTCGTCGACGACCCCGACGGCATCCTGGCCCTGGCTGAGGGCTTCAGCTACACGATCGTGACCCGGACCGGCGTCACCCGGCTCGACAAGGGCCAGGGCCTGACCCCGGCCGACCACGACGGCATGGCGGTCTTCGACGCCGGCCACGGCCGCTACACCCTGATCCAGAACCACGAGCTGGACCCGGGCGCAGAGTTCGGCGTACCGCACGTCAAGGGCACGGTCTACGACCCGGGCGCGGTCAACGCCGGTGGCTGCACCGTGATCAGGACCGACCGGGCAGGTCGCAACCTCGGCGAGTTCGTCGCCCTCTCCGGCACCGTCGCCAACTGCGCGGGCGGCCCCACCCCGTGGGGGACCTGGCTCAGCTGCGAGGAGACCGAGGACCGGGCCGGGGACGACTGGGAGGAGGACGGCCGGACCGGCACGTTCCAGAAGGACCACGGGTACGTCTTCGAGGTCTGGGCCGACGGCAGCGCGGACCCGAAGCCGATCAAGGCGCTGGGCCGCTACTCGCACGAGGCGCTGGCGATCGACAAGGACCGCACCAGGATCTACCTCTCCGAGGACGCCGACGAGCCCAACGGTCTGTTCTACCGCTGGACCGCCCCGCGCGGTGTCAAGCTCGGCCCCGGCGTGCTCACCCGGCTCGCCCCGAACGCCGGCACCCTCGCCGCGATGCAGATCATCATGGACGACGGCTCGGTGCTGCCGGACGTCGCCTACCTGACCTCCTCCCAGCTCGGCCGCCCCTTCAAGGTGCGGTGGATCGAGGTGCCGGACCGGGACGCCCGGACCACGCCGGTACGCGAGCAGTTCACCGACGGCCAGGTCACCCGCGGCCGCAAGTTCGAGGGCGTCTGGGGCACCGACGAGGGCGTGTACGTCGTCAACTCGTACGCCTGGGACGAGGGCGACCTGCCGGCGGACGCGGCGCCGCACGACGGCATGGTCTGGTTCTACAACTACCAGGACGAGACGATCCAGCTGGTGACGTACTTCCCGCACCAGACCCAGTCGGAGGAGGGGACGGCGGTGAAGTACACCGACCTCACCTTCGACGGCCCGGACAACGTGACCGTCACCCCGTGGGGCAGCCTCGTGCTCGCCGAGGACGGCTCGGGCGCCTCGCACGTGCTCAGCACGGTCCCGGGCGGCCCGACGTACGCGATCGCCCGTAACCAGCTGAACGACTCGGAGTTCTGCGGGCCGGTGTTCAGCGCCGACGGCAAGGTGCTCTTCGTCAACATGCAGGACCCGGGCCTCACCCTGGCCATCACCGGCCCGTGGGAGAAGTACCTGGGCTGAGCACGGATTCACCCGTACGGGGGGCCAGGCGATTCGCCTGGCCCCCCGTCGCGCTTCCGACGGCGTGTGCGGGACGGCCGCCGCGTGATCGGATGATCGGATCGGACCGCAGCGGTCGGGCGCTACCAGGGTGCCTCCGGCCAGGCTTGACGTCGAAGGGAGGCCACCGTGATCTCGGCACTCAACCGGCTCGTCGACCTCGTCGAGGAGCACCTCACCGAGGAGTACCTCGCCGGGGAGCACCTCACCGAGGAACTCGACGTCGACGGACTGGCCAGGACGCTCGGCACCACCGAGTACCACCTACGGCGGATGTTCTCGTCGTTGGCCGGCATGCCGCTGTCGGAGTACGTACGCCGACGCCGGATGACGGTCGCCGCCGCCGACCTCGTCCGGGGTGGTGACGACCTGCTGCGCATCGCCGTCCGGTACGGGTACGGCTCGACCGAGGCGTTCGGGCGGGCGTTCCGGGCGGTGCACGGCGCCAACCCCGGTGACGTACGCCGCGACGGCGGCCCCCTTCGCACACAACCGCAGCTCAGGTTCCGCCTGACCGTCGAAGGGAGTTTCCCCATGCACACCCGCATCGTCGACCGGCCCGCGTTCCGGCTGGTCGGACACGCGACCCGGGTCCCGCTCGTCCACCGGGGCGTCAACCCGCACATCCAGCAGCACATCGCCGCGCTGCCGATGGAGGAGCACGTCCGGCTGAAGGCGCTGAGCGACACCGAACCGGGTGGCCTGCTGCAGGTCACCGACGACGTCGACCCCGACGCCGCCGAGGGCAGCGAACTGACCTACCTGCACGGGGTCGCGATCGCCGGGGAGACGCCGACCCCGGACGACCTCGACGCGATCGAGGTACCGGCCGGCAGGTGGGCGGTCTTCCGGACCAGCGGGCCGCACCCGGAGACGCTGCAGAACACCTGGGCGGCGACCGCGACCGACTGGTTCCCGTCGAACCCGTGGCGGCTGCGGCCGGGTCCCTCGATCGTCGCGATTCTCGACCGCGCGGACGACTTCAGCACCGCGACCTGCGAGCTGTGGCTGCCCGTCGAACCGAACTGATCAGCCCGGCAGCAGGAGTCCCGGGCCGGCCGCCTCCCGCCATCCGGTGGGGCGGCCGGCCCCGGCCGTTAGACTCATCTCCGTCGTCGGCGCTCGGTACGGTGGGACGACAACGTCCGGAGCGGCCCACGACCCCGGAGCGATCCAGATGAGTCACGACCCCCTCCCCGATCCCTTCGCCGGACAGCCCGACTGGGCCCCGACCCCGCCCCGGCCGGTCCTGGTCGTCTCCGCCGGCGACCGGGTCGAGTTGCGCGGTCGGCGGGTGCTGGTCGGGCTGCCGGGGCTCGGCTGGCGCGGCGACCTGCGCGCGGACGAGCGGGTGGTGCAGGGCAGCCGGACCTACGTGCCGGTGCTGCCGGAACAGGAGTGGTACCGCGCCGAGGCCGAACGGGTCGAGGTCTTCGCCCCGCTGATCCCGGCCGAACGGGTCTGGGTGGAGACCCTCGGCGACCCGCCGCAGTGGACCGTCGAGGGGCTGACCATCCCCCGGCCGGCCCGCGGCGACGTGATCTCCCGACTGGTCTCGCTGGACGCGCCGAGTCACCCGCTGCCGGTGCCGGTGGTCGAGGCGGACGCCGTCTCCGGTCGACGGGTCGTCCAGGTCGACGAGACCGGCGAACGGCGTGACCTGCGCGCGGTCACCGAGGTCTACACCAGCGCCGAGGGCGACATCTGCGTACGCGTCGCCGCCGAACTCGACTGGTACCGCTGGGCCTGGAGCGGCCGCCCGCCGACCACCCTGGAAGTCCCCGTCCACCTGCTCTGGATCGAGTAGTCGGCCCGGCCCGGTCAGGTGGCGCGGGCCGCCTCGCAGACCCGCCAGCCGTCGCCCTGCCGGGTGACGAACCGCCACCGCTGCCGGTCGGTGTTCGAGATCGACTCCACCCGGTACGAGATGACCAGGTCCACAGAAACCTCGGCGACGTCCTCGTCGGTGGTCCGTACGTCGAGCGGCCCCCACTTGACGATGAAGGTGACCTGAAACCGCTGCTCCCGGGCGGCGAGGTCGTCGCGCAGGGCGGACAGCGGGGCCAACCCGGCGGCCGAACCCGCACAGGTCATCAGACCGGCGAGGACGTCGTTCTTGTCGACCATGAAGGCCTGCAGGTAGTTGTTCACGACCACGTCCGGCGCGCTCCGGTCGGGTGCGGTGAACCGGTCGTAGAGGGTGTACGCGATCGCCGCGCCGGCGAGGCAGAACAGTGCCGTCGCGGCGGCGACGATCACCAGCACCCGCCGCCAGGGGAAGCGGCGACGTGCCGGCGGCGCCGGTGGCGGGGCGACCGGCTGTTCGGCACCGGCCTCTCCGGACGGGGTCCGTTGGGTGGGTACCCGGGACACCTGGGAATCGGCCGGGGGGTGCACGGATTCCACCCCCTGAGGCTATCCGCTGCCGGCCCGCCGCCCAATGGTCGCGAATTCCAGCTTGGTAACCAAAAGAGAGCAAGTTATAACTTTCTGCTATCGATGCCACTTGTCCCGGCCTGGCGGTCCGGGCGGCTCCACGAAGATGCCGGACCGCTGGGATACCGTCTCAGTCCAGAACAGAGGCGCCGGCCACGGCCGACGGCGGAGGAGTTGGTGCGGTGGACACCTGGAGGGATCGGGCCAGCCACGCCGCCGCGCTCAGCTGGCGGGCCGCCAGCACCACGGCCGCCGCCCTGCACCGGCAGGCCGCCGCCACCACCGCCGCGGCCGCCACCGTGCTGGAGACGTTCCGACCGGCTCCGGCCGGCCAGGCCCAGCAGCACGAACTCGCCGAGCAGCTCCGGTCGGCGGCGAGCCGACTCACCCCCGGCTGGCTGGGCGCACCCCTGGACGCCCAGTCCGAGGACACCCCGCTGGGCGGGCCGGGGCTGCCGACGTACGTCCGGATCGGGGTCGCCCAGCCGCTCGACGACGCCCGTTTCCCGGCGGTGGTGCCGCTGCTCGGCACCGGCCACCTCACCGTCGACGCGGACAGTCGGGACCCCCGGGTCGCCGGCCTGCTCCGCGCCGTACTGCTGCGGCTGCTGGCCGCCGCACCCGCCGGGTCGCTGCTGGTCCGGGGCGTGGACGCGGCCACCGAGGGCGAGCTCTTCGCACCGTTCGCCCTACTCGCCGACGCCGGCCTGATGCCACCGCCGGTCACCGACCGCACCGGCCTGCGGGCCGTGCTGGCCGAGGCCGAACAGTGGGTACGGCCGGCACGTCCCACCGCCAGCCGCCACCAGCGGCACGACCGGACCCTGCTGCTGGTGATCGGTTCCCTGCCGGAGCTGACCGAAGGGATCGACCTGGCCCGGATCGGCGCACTGGCCCGGGAGGGTCCGGAGGCGGGGCTGCACCTGCTGGTGGCGGGCTGGCCGCCGCCGCCGTTGACCGAGGAGACGACCCAGCCGCCGCTGCCCCGGAGCACGATGGTCGCGGTACGGAACCCGTACGCGCTGGTCGGCGACCCGCCAGGCGGTTCGTTCACCGCTCCGGGGGCCACCCCGCCGCCGTCCGGGCTGAACGCGCCGGTTTTCCTCGACGAGGCACCACCGCCGGCGCTGCTGGACCGGGTCTGCCGGGAGTTGGCGGCCCGCCTGGCGGCCGACTACCGCCGTACCCTGGCCGACCTGCTGCCCGACCCGGCGGAGAAGCTCTGGGCCGAGAGCGTGGCCGACGGGCTCAGCACCCCGGTCGGCCACGACGGGGACCGGACCGTGATCCTCGGCTTCGACGAACGTACCCCGCACTGGCTGGTCGGCGGCCGGGCCGCCGCCGGCAAGAGCGGATTCCTGGTCAACGTGCTGTACGGCCTCGGCACCCGGTACCACCCGGACGACCTGGCGATGTACCTGGTCGACTTCGCCGACGGGGCGGCGTTCGACGAGTTCGTACCCGCCGAACGCGGGCCGGCTCCGGAGGCCGCCGGCTTCCTGCCGGAGAGCGACGAACCCTCGACCACCGACGACGACCGGGACCGGCCCTGGCTGCCGCACGTCCGGGCCGTCGGGGTCCAGGCCGACCGGGAGTACGGCCTCGCGCTGCTCCGCGACCTCGACGCCGAACTCGACCGCCGGACCGGCACCGGCAACGCTCCCGCCGAGAGTCCGCCCGCCGGCAACCCGGTCGAGGCCGCCGCCGGTGCCGGGTTGCCGCCCCGGATCCTCTGTGTGCTGGACGAGTTTCCGGTGCTGCTGAGCGGGGACGACGAGGTGGCGGCCGAGGCGCTGCGCCGACTCGAGTCGGTGGCCCGCCGTGGGCGCGCCGCCGGCGTACACCTGATCCTGTCCAGCCGGCCGACGCCGGCGCTGACGGCGCTGCGGGACCGCCGGGAATCGTTCCTCGGCCAGTTCCCGGTCCGGGTGGCGCTGCCCGGCGGTACCGAGGTGCTGGAGCCGGCGAACGATTCCGCCGCCGGCCTGCCGCTGGGTACCGCGGTGGTGAACACCGCCGGTGGGCTCGGCGGCCCCCGGGGTGCGACCCGGGGGCACGAACGGGTGGTCCGGTTCCCCGATCCGCACGTGGCGGAGGGGGTCCTCGACGGGCTGCGGCAGCGGCTCTGGGCCGAACGCCCACCGTCGGCCCCGGCCCCCGCGGTCTTCACCGGCTACCTGACCCCGGTCCGCCCCGACGAACCGCCGGCGGCGCAGCCGCCGTCGGGCGACGCGCCGCCGCCGGCCGGTTCGGCCGCGCTGGCCCGGCTGGGCCGGGTGGTGGAGGTGCGACCGAGGCTGGCGGCGGTGGAGTTCGCTCCGGTGCCGGGCCGGCACCTCGCGGTGTTCGGGCCGGCCGGCGCCGACCTGCTGGACACCGCCGCCCGTGACCTGGCCGCCCAGCACCAGCCCGGCACCGCCCGGTTTGTGGTCGCCGCGCTGGTCGAGCAGGGCACGGCGGTCGCGGACGCGCTCCGCGCCGACCTCGCCGGGCGGCATCCGGTCGAACAGGTCGACAGTGCCGGCCTCACCGCCGCCCTGGACCGGAGCGAGCCCGGCTACCTGGTGGTCTTCGGCATGGACGGCTGGGACGCCGGCACCCTGCCGCCGGGCCGGCTGCCCGCCGTGCTGCGGGACGGACCCGCCCGGGGATCGCACCTGCTCTCCTGGTGGCGGACCACCGCCCGGTTCGTCGACCAGTTGGCGGCGCCCACCGGGCCGGGCGAGGCACCGGACGAGCCGGGGGCGGCGCCGGACCACGAGCCGGAGACCGGTCCGCTGGTCGACAACCTGGTCTTCGTGGACGTACCGGGGCGGGAGGTGGGCCTGGTGCTGGGCCGGAGTGTGCCGTGGCGGCCCCGGACCGGCCGGGCACTGCACCACGACCTCCGGACCGACTCGGCGACCCTGCTCGTGCCGTTCGCCCCGCGCCCGAGGAGGCGTACGCCATGACCACCGACGACGCCTGGCAGGAATACCTGGCCGCCGCACAGCAGCTGGACGCGGTACGCCGGGAGGCGGCCACCGCCGCCGGTGCGCAGGCCCGGGGGGTGCACGCCGCCCGGGAGGAGTTGACCGTGGTACGCGCCCGACTGGTCCCGCAGCAGTCCCGGTTACGGGCGCTCGGCGTACCGGAGGCGGAGCTGCTGCCGTCGGAGCCGGAGGTGGCGGCGGCGGCCCGGGCGATCTCGACCGGCCCCGAGGCGGTACGCGCGGCGCTGCGCCAGGCCCGGGTGAACGCCGACGCGGCGGACGCGGCCACCCGGCTGCCCGGCTCCGGCCCGCTGCTGGCCCGCCCGGACACCTGGTGGCAGCTGCTGTTGGTCGGTGCGGTCGGCCTGGCCTTGGTGGCGGTGGCCGTGGCGCTCTGTCTCGGCGGGCTCTACCTGCTCCGCTGAGCCCGGCACATCCGGGTCACTCCCACCAGAACCAGATGAGGGACGGTTAGGTTGGACCCGCAATGACTGTATCGGCGCCCGGGTGGTGTCACCAGGTGCCGGGGTCGTCGAGGTCGAGGGCCGGCTGGTACCCGCTCAGCACCGTCAGGCCTTCCGACTCGGTGTAGCCGTTCCCCCAACCCTTGAGGAACGCCTCGACGACGCAGGGCCTGACGAACATCTCCAGCACGTCGCTGCCCTGCCGGCGTGCGCGGTAGGACCCCGCGACGAGGTTGGCGGTCCCGGGGTCGCGGCCCGGCACGGGTTGCGCCCGAACCGTCAGCCAGCGACCAGATTCGTCACCGATTACGAGTGAGCCCTCGGTGAAGGAGCCACGCTCAATCCGGGCCAGCGTGATCGAGCATCCGAGCAGGCGCCCGCCTGGTGGCAGCGTCTGCAGGCGGAACGGCGCCACGCAGCGGTGTGCGGCGTCGAACCGGACCCGGCCCGCCGCGTCCGTCGCCTCGTCGCGGCCGGTCGCGTAGATGTCGAGCTGAGCCCAGAGCCCGTCGACGGGTTGCCAACGAACGAACCACAGTTTCGTGTCGCCAGACGGATCGAACCAAGCGACCCCCGGGCGGCCTCCGACTCGCGTGTCGGTCGGTGGTTGCGGTCGCCCCGCCGACGACAACGTCTGCGGCAGCCCGTCGAGCGTCGCGACGCTACGCGCCAACACGAACCGAGCCTGCCCGGTTGGACCCCGGAACTCAACACTCTCGACCCCGCGCCCGGCGCTCCAGGTCGCGGACCAGGCACCGCTGACCAGGCTGTCGGTCGTGAAGTGCACCACGCCGGGATCGGTCCCCACAGCCTCGGGCCGTGCGATGGCGCCGGGCTGGCCCGGTGCGTCCGGCAGCACGAGTGCCGTGGCCGGCATGGTCGCGCCATCGGGTGCCCGACCGGCCGGAATCACCATGACCGCCGTGACCAGGACGACGGACGCCGCTGTCGTCGCCCCGGTGATCAGCCAGCGTCGACGCAGTCGCAGCTGGTGCCCGCGACGCCGGGCGTGTTCCACGATCGGCGCGGGGGCGATGTCGCCGCCCGCGTGGTGCTTGAGCGTCGTGGCGAGCTGCTGATCGAGATCGCTGAACATCAGAACTCTCCTCCTGTCCGCGCGGGGACGGATGCTTCCTGCCGCTTACGAAGTGCCGTCAGAGCCCGCTTCGCGTGGGTACGAACCGTGCCGGTCGAACAGTCCAGAATCTCGGCGATCATCGCGTCGTCAAGATCCTCGTAGTAGCGCAGGACAATCACGGTGCGTTGACGTATCGGCAGAGCACAGACGAGCCGCCACAGCGCGTCACGTTCGGCGATGCCGGCAGCTTCGTCCGTAGCGTCCGGTTGATCGGCCACAACGGCGACAGAGATCTCTTGGCTGCTGCGCCGGCGCCACCAGGAGTGATGGGCATTGACGAGCATCCGACGGACATACGCATCGGGTCGATCCGTCCGGGAGATACGCGCCCAGCGGGCATACGCCCTGGCAAGGACATCCTGAACCAGGTCCTCGGCCCGATGCTCGTCACCGGTCAGCAACCGGGCGAGCCGCACCAGCGCCGAAGTGCGGGCGAACGCGTACTCCTCGAACGTCACACCCTTTTAACGTCGCAAGTCAGCCAATCCGTAGACATCCCAGGAGCACCTCGCGAAGGAGAACCGCAAGAGGTCCGGAGGCCGAGCCGCCACCCCTCCTGCGCCCGCGAACTCGCGCTGCGCCGAATTGAGGTACGGGATCGGCGAGCACCGCAGCCACTCGTGACCGTCCCGCTCCGCCGCCGGTCGCTGCTGCCGGGCAATCCCTGATTGAGGGATATGACTGTCCGTCATATTTATGCCGGAGAGTCATGTCATCGCAACCGGATATGCCGCTGCCGGCGGCACCCAGCGTGCCTGCGGCACCCTGCGTAGCGGCCGGACCACGGCGGGCAGCGCCGGCCAGGATCGGTCCGGCGGGCAGCCGCCGGGGTCAGGAGCGGAGGATCAGCGACATCGCCTCGGACCGGGACTTGGCGTCCCGCTGCAGCAGTCCGCGGACCGCCGAGGTGATGGTCTTGGCGCCGGCCTTGCGGATGCCGCGCATCGCCATGCACATGTGCTCGCACTCCAGCACCACGAGCACACCGCGCGGTTCGAGCCTGGTCATCAGCAGGTCGGCGATCTGCGAGGTGAGCCGCTCCTGCACCTGGGGACGGCGGGCGTAGACCTCGACCAGCCGGGCCAGCTTGGACAGGCCGGTGATCCGGCCGTTCTCGCCCGGAATGTAGCCGATGTGCGCGACACCGTGGAACGGCAGCAGGTGGTGCTCGCAGAGGCTCATCACGTCGATGTCGCGGACCAGCACGAGTTCCTCGTGGTTGGCCTCGAAGGTGGTGCTGAGCACCTGGGCCGGGTCGACCCGGAGCCCGGCGAAGAGTTCGGCGTACGCCCGGGCGACCCGGGCCGGGGTCTTCCGCAGGCCGTCCCGGTCCGGATCCTCGCCGACGGCGACCAGGATCTCCCGGACCGCCTTCTCGATCCGGGCCAGGTCGACGCTCTGTTCGACCGGACCGCCGCTGAGCCGTCCGTTGACCAGCCGGGCGGCGAGATAGTCGAGCCCGGCGGCCTCGTCGAAGTCGTCGTGTCCGTCGAACTCGGCGGGCTCGTCATCCGGCTCCGTGGAGGAGACCGCCTGGGAAGCCGCGGAGTCGGCGGCGGCAGCGGCAGCGGCTCCAGACGCGGCCAGGCCGCCGGCGTGATCGCCGACGGCCTGGTGGTTCCCGGTCAGTGGGTGCCGTCCGAGGTGGAGTTGTTGTTGGTCGACTGCGGCGGGTTGCCCCCGATCGCCGCCTGGCCGTCCGCCACGGCCTGCGCCTTCAGCGCCTCCTTCTCGGCGGGGGTGAGCACCGGCGGCTCGGTCGACGGCTGCCGCTTGCCGAAGCCGTTGTACGGCGCCATCGGCGGCCGCTTCACCACCCGGGCGCAGATCCGCGCCATGTCGGCGGTGGAGAGCGTCTCCTTCTCGATCAGCTCCAGCACGAGGTTGTCCAGGACGTCCCGGTATTCCACCAGGATCTCCCAGGCCTCGTCGTGGGCCAGTTCGATCAGCGAGCGCATCTCGGCGTCGATCTCGGCCGCGACCGCGTCGGAGTAGTCCCGCTCGTGGCCCATGTTGCGGCCCAGGAACGGCTCGTCGGCGCCGGTGCCGTACTTGATCGCACCGAGCTTGGAGCTCATGCCGTACTGGGTGATCATGGCCCGGGCCAGCGCGCTGGCCTTCTCGATGTCGTTGCTGGCGCCGGTGGTCGGCTCGTGGAAGACCAGTTCCTCGGCGGCCCGGCCACCCAGCGCGTACGCCAGGGTGTCGATCATCTCGGCCCGGGTCTGGGTGTACTTGTCCTCGGTCGGCAGCACCAGGGTGTGCCCGAGCGACCGGCTGCGGGACAGGATCGTCACCTTGTGCACCGGAGCGGAGTGCGGGAGCGCCCAGGCGACCAGCGCGTGCCCACCCTCGTGGTACGCGGTGATCTTCTTTTCCTTGTCGCTCATCACCCGGGTCCGGCGCTGCGGGCCGGCGACCACCCGGTCGATCGACTCCTCCAGCGCGTCGTTGGTGATCGCGCGCTTGTCGCCGCGGGCGGTGAGCAGCGCCGACTCGTTGATCACGTTGGCCAGGTCGGCACCGGTGAACCCGGGGGTACGCCGGGCCACGGCGTCGAGGTCGACGTCCGGCGAGAACGGCTTGCCCTTGGCGTGCACCCGCAGGATCGCCTTGCGGCCCTCCATGTCCGGGGTGTCGACGGCGATCTGCCGGTCGAACCGGCCCGGACGCAGCAGCGCCGGGTCGAGGATGTCCGGCCGGTTGGTCGCGGCGATCAGGATGACCCCGCCCTTGGTGTCGAAGCCGTCCATCTCGACGAGGAGCTGGTTGAGCGTCTGCTCCCGCTCGTCGTGGCCGCCACCCATACCGGCGCCACGGTGCCGACCGACGGCGTCGATCTCGTCGACGAAGACGATCGCCGGGGCGTTCGCCTTGGCCTGCTCGAACAGGTCCCGGACCCGGCTCGCGCCGACGCCGACGAACATCTCGACGAAGTCGGAACCGGAGATGGAGTAGAACGGCACGCCGGCCTCGCCGGCCACGGCCCGGGCCAGCAGGGTCTTACCGGTACCGGGCGGGCCGAAGAGCAGCACACCCTTGGGGATCTTGGCGCCGAGTTGCTGGTACTTCGCCGGGTTCTGCAGGAAGTCCTTGATCTCGTGCAGTTCCTCGACGGCCTCCTCGGAGCCCGCGACGTCGGCGAAGGTGGTCTTCGGCGTGTCCTTGGTGATCATCTTGGCCTTGGACTTGCCGAAGTTGAGCACCCGGGAACCGCCGCCCTGCATCTGCGACATGAAGAGCAGCAGCAGGATCACCAGGATGGCGATCGGCAGCAGGTTGACCAGCAGCGAGACGAGCAGGTTGTCGCCGGAGACCTCGGTGTCGGCCGGGCCGGTGATCCGGTTGTTGGCCTTGGCGTCGAGGACCTGGTGCCAGACGTCCTGGCCGATCTCGTACGGGAACTGGGCCTGGATCTTGTCGGTCTCGGTGTCACCGAACTTGGTCGGCTGCGCCAGGTCGAGTTGGAGCGTCTGCTCCTTGTCCTGGAAGATGGCCTTCTTGATGCCGCCCTTGTTGAGCTGGTCGAGGGCCACCGTGGTGTCGACCCGGTGATAGCTCGGGCCGCCACTGAAGAATGAGCTGAGCGCGATCGCACCGATGATCACCAGGATGATCCAGACCACCGGCCGGCGGAAGAAACGCGTACGTTCCATGCTGTTGTCGAGCGCCGAAACGCCCGGACCCTCCTGATCGACGTCCTGATCGTCTGGTTGCCTGACTGTCGCCGCCTGAGCGGCGGCCGGAACCGTCCCCCTGGGGGTTGACTCCGGCACCGGGGCACTTGGTACCGCGCCACGGTCATTCGACGGTACACCGTGAACGCGAGGAGCGAGCCCGCGAGCCCCCGGGGTGACCGAGAGCCTCCCGCGCCTTCTCGGGGTCAATCAGGGCAGGAGACCCGGCGCGGAACTGCTCCGCGCCACCACCGCATACCGTAACCGCGATTCCTGGGAGCGCGCTGTACGTCGGCTCCACATTTCGCCACCGGCGATCAGGATGGACAGGCCGGGCCAGACCCGCCGAGCGGGTGGCGGACCGGACGCAGCGTCAGGAACGGCTGTACACCTCGGGCTTCAGCACCCCGACGTAGGGCACCTCCCGGTAGCGCTCGCCGAAGTCGAGGCCGTAGCCGACGACGAACTCGCTGGGGATGTCGAAGCCGACGTACTTCACCGGCACCGAGACCTTGATCGCGTCCGGCTTGCGGAACAACGCGACCACCTCGACGCTGGCCGCCTCCCGGGACTCCAGGTAGCGCAGCAGCCAGGAGAGGGTGAGGCCGGAGTCGACGATGTCCTCGACGACCACCACGTGCCGGCCGGCGATGTCACGGTCCAGATCCTTGCGGATCCGCACCACGCCCGAGGAGGTGGTGCCCTGCCCGTACGAGGAGAGGGCCATGAACTCGATCTCGGTCGGCGGTCCCTGGCGACCGAGCGCCCGGGCGAAGTCGGCCATGAACATGACCGCGCCCTTGAGCACACCCACCAGCAGGAGACCGTTGTCCACCGACGCATAGTCCGCCGCGACCTGTTTGGCCAGTTCCGTGATCTTTTCCCGAATCTGCTCCTCCGAGATGATCACGTGGTCAATGTCGGCGTCGTACCAGGAGCCCTGAGCCATGCCGCCTAGCCTGCCGTACGCCGGTTCCGGCCTGTCGCCGGGGCGGCACCTTGCTGCGCTCGCCACCCCGGCTGGCCAGGCGGACATCGACAGCACGGCTCATGGCCGGCGGGCGGCGCGCCAGCCCCCGTCGGTCGGCCGCCAGTCGGCGGAGTCGCGGCTGTCGGCGGTGAGCCCGAACGCTGAGGCGAGGGCGAGGAGGAGAAAAAAGACGAAGGGGACGAAGTATTCCATGGCGGCGGGACCTCCCGGTCGGGTGCTCCGCCGGCCATTGGAGCCGGCCGGAGCAGGTGGTATTCGGTTCGCCGCCGGTGCGCACCGGCTGTTGCGACTCCAGTCTCCGCCGCCCGGTCGACACCGGACAGTGGCAGCTTTGCCAGACACCATCGAATTTCTGCCACACCTGGCGTACGCTCACGACATGCTGGAGAAAGTGGCCGTGATCGCGCTCGACCCGGTGGCCCCGTTCGAACTCGGCGTGCTCTGCGAGGTCTTCGGCACCGACCGGACCGCCGACGGTTTCCCCGGTTACCGGTTCGACCTCTGCACCGTCGACGGTCGGCCGGTCAGGACCAGATCCGGCTTCGGCCTGACCCCCGACGCCGATCTGGCCCCGGTCGAGGACGCCGACCTGGTCGCCGTACCGGCCGCCCACGACCTCGACGCGCCGATCCCCGAGCCGGTGCTCGACGCCCTGCGCCGGGCCCACGCCCGGGGCGCCTACGTGTTGAGCGTCTGCTCCGGCGCCTTCGTGCTCGCTGCCGCCGGGTTGCTCGACGGCCGGGAGTGCACCACCCACTGGCGGTACGCCGACGACCTGGCCCGGCGCTACCCGTCGGCCCGGGTCCGGTGCAACTCCCTCTACGTCCAGGACGGCACCGTGCTCACCGGAGCCGGCACCGCCGCCGGCATCGACGCCTGCCTGCACCTGGTACGCCAGGAGCACGGCTCCGCGCTCGCCACCAAACTCGCCCGACGGATGGTGGTGCCGCCACACCGCGACGGCGGACAGTCCCAGTACATCGAGGCACCGATCCCGCGTACCCCGGACGCCGCGACCCTGGAACCGGTGCTGACCTGGCTGATCAGCCACCTCGACCGGCCGGTGACCGTCGACGAACTCGCCGCCCGGGCCCACATGGCGCCCCGGACCTTCGCCCGGCGGTTCCGGGCCGAGACCGGGACCACCCCGCACGACTGGATCACGAACCAGCGGGTGCTGCTGGCCCGGCAACTGCTGGAGGAGACCGACCTGGGCGTCGAGGCGGTCGCCGTCCGGGCCGGGTTCGGCGACGCCGCCACCCTGCGACACCACTTCAGCCGCCGGGTCGGCGCCACCCCGCAGGCGTACCGGGCCACCTTCCGCAGCCGGGAGGCCGTCGGCGCGGCGGTGGGCTGACCGGCCGCTCCCGTGACGCCGGCGGTCAGGTACCGGAGCCGGCGGTCCGGCCGGCCGGGTCCTCCGGTCCGGTCCGGCGTGCCGGGTCGCCCGGTCGGGTCCAGCGGGCCGGGTCGCCCGGTCGGGTCCAGCGGGCCGGGTCGCCCGGTCGGGGTCGGCCGGCGAGCATGCAGAGACCGGCAATGACCAGGAATCCCCCGACGGTGGCCGGGCCCACCCCGGTCTGGGCGGCCAACTCCTCCGGTAGCCGGGGGTGGACCAGCCCCTTCGGGTCGACCACCACCCTGACCTGGTCGCCGACCTCGCCCTCGGGATTACCGGACGCCCCGCTGACCGCGCCCGGCCACCAGGTCAACTCGCCCGGGATCCAGTTGCCGTCCGGTCCGAGCAGCGAGTACCGCAGCTGCCGGCCCTTGCCGCTGCCGTCGCGGATCTCGATCACCGTGGCGGTCACCTCGACGCCCCGCCGCTCCAACACCGACGACCAGAGCCAGGCGGCCGACATCGGCGCGACCAGCAGCACGGCCAGCCCGGCCAGGACCAGCGGAATCACCCTCGGCAGGGGCAGGTTCTGGTTGACCAGGCCGAGGCCGACCATGCCGGCGACGCCGATCAGGATCACCAGCACGGAGTTGTCGGTGTTGACCCAGGTCGTCGCGAAGACCAGGCCGACCGCGATGGTCAGCCCGATCACCAGCAGGTAGGCCGCACCCAGCGCGTTGACCGGTCGCCAGCGTGAAGGTCGAATCCGCACAACCCATTGATGGCACAGGCCGGCAAGTCGCCCGGGGCTGCGCGCCTGGTCAGTACCCCACCGCGCAGCCGTCGGCCCGAGGCTCCGAGCCGGCGACATAGCCGCTGCTGTCGGGAAGCCGCCAGATCGCCTGGCCGTACCCGAAGCTCGACGCCTCGGGCTCGACGGTGACCTCGTGGCCGCGCGACCGCAGCCCGGCGACCACGTCCCGGCCCGGGTCCTCCGCCGACAGGCCCGGCTCGACCAGCACCGACCGGCCGGCGTGCCAGTACCAGCGGGGCCGGTCCAGCGCCGCCTGCGGGTCCAGGCGGTCGTCCACCGTGGACGAGACCACCTGTACGTGCCCCTGCGGCTGCATGTGCCCGCCCATCACCCCGAACGGGCCGACCGGCTCCCCGCCCCGGGTCAGGAAACCCGGGATGATCGTGTGGAACGGCCGCTTGCCCGGCGCGACCACGTTCGGGTGGTCCGGGTCGAGGCTGAACCCGGCGGCCCGGTTCTGCAGGCCGAACCCGAGCCCCGGCGGTACGACGTACGAGCCGAAACCCAGGTAGTTGGACTGGATCAGGCTCACCATCGTCCCGTCCGAATCGGCGGCGCTGAGATAGACCGTGCCGCCCCGGGCCGGGTCCCCGGGTGCCGGGACGCCGGCCCGCTCGGTGACCAGGGCACGGCGGGCCGCCGCGTACTCCGGGGTCAACAACGCGGCGGTCGGTACGTCGACCCGGGCCGGGTCGGCGACGTACGCGTGCGCGTCGGCGAAGCCGAGCTTGACCGCCTCGATCTGCCAGTGCAGCCGCTCGACCGGCGACAGGGCCGACAGGTCCACCCCGTCGAGGATGTTGAGGGCGAGCAGCGCGGCGACCCCCTGCCCGTTCGGCGGCAGCTCCCACACCTCGTGCCCCCGGTACGTCGCGTGCACCGGATCCACCCAGGTCGACTCGTGGCCGGCCAGGTCGTCGCCGTCGAGCGGGCCGCCGGTCGCCGCCGCGTACCGGGCCAGCGTCGCGGCGATCTCACCGGTGTAGAACGCCCCGGCCCGGGTGGCGGCGATCCGGCGCAGCGTGTCGGCGGCGTCCGGGTTGCGCCAGCGTTCGCCGACCCGGGGCGCCCGACCGCCGTCGACGGTGAAGATCCGCCCCCACTCGGCGTACTCCGGGCCGGTCAGCTCGGCGTGGGTGTCGACCGCCCTGGCCCAGCCGGCGGCGACCCGGGGCGAGACCGGAAAGCCGTGCTCGGCGTAGCCGACCGCGTCGGTGAACAGTTCGGCGAAGGGCAGCCGGCCGAACCGGTCGTGCAGGTCCCGCCAGCCGGCCGGCGCCCCCGGCACGGTCACCGGCAGCCAGCCCCGGGCCGGCATCGCCGCCCCGCTCGCCTGGGCGCCGCCGTGTGCCGGCGTCGGCGCCGCGCCCCGCCCGTCGGTCGCGGCCAGCACCGCCTCGCGGGTCAGCGCGGCGGGCGACCGTCCCGAGGCGTTCAGTCCGTGCAGCCGCCGGCCGTCCCAGACGATGGCGAAGAGGTCACCGCCGATGTCGTTCGAGCCGGGCTGGACCACGGTGAGGGTGATCGCGGTGGCGAGCGCGGCGTCCACCGCGTTGCCGCCCCGGCGCAGCACCGCCAGCCCGGCGGCGGCGGCGAGCGGCTGGCTGGTGGCGACGGCACCCTGTGGGGCGAAGACCGGTTGGCGAGGCGACGACATGGCACATGTCTACTCCGTGATCAAAAAATCGCCACCCCCGGCTCGCCCCGTTGCCGACCTCCGGCCCCGGCCTACTCCACGACCAGGGCGGCGCCCCGGCGGGTCACCCGGATCCCGCCGGGCAGGTGGGTCGGGCCCTGCCCGCGCCAGGCGGTGACCAGGGCGTCGAGCGCGCCGACGTGCCGGTGCGACAGCGCCGCCGGCGGGGCACCCAGATCGCGGGCCCAGCGGTGCAGGATCCGGGTACGCACCGCCGGCACCATCCCGGCCAGCACCGGTACCGCCAGCCCGGCGGCCGGCCCCGCCTCCCTGTCGCCGTCGTCCTCCCCGGTCTCGGGGCGGAGTCGGGCCCGGGCGTACGCCTCGTCGGCCAGCGCGTCCAGGGCGGCGTTGTCGGCCGCCACCAGCCGGGCGGTCCGGGCCAGGTTGTCCAGCACCCCCGGCCCCAACGCCTGAACCAGCGCCGGCAGCACGTCGGCCCGGACCCGGGCCCGGGCGTACCGGTCGTCGCGGTTGTGCGGGTCCTGCCACGGGGTCAGGTCCAGCGCCGCGCAGGCCGCCCGGGTCTGCTCCCGGGTGATCTCCAGCAGGGGCCGGGCCAGCAGCACCCCGTCGACCGTCCGACCGGCCGGCATCCCGGCCAGCCCGCGCGGTCCCGCGCCCCGGGCCAGCGCCAGCAGCACCGTCTCGGCCTGGTCGTCCCGGGTGTGCCCGAGCAGCGCCGTCGAGGCGTCGTACCCGTGGGCCAGCTGGACCAACGCCTGGTAGCGGGCCTCCCGCGCGGCCGCCTCCGGGCCGCCCGGCCGGCCCGCGACCTCGACGGTCGCCACCTCGACCGGGGCGAAACCGGATTCCGTCGCCCACTTGGCCACCCGCGCGGCCCGGTCCGCCGAGCCGGGCTGCAGGCCGTGGTCGACGGTGACCAGCCCGGCCGCGATGCCGAGCCGGGGCGCGACGAACGCGGTGGCGGCGGCCAGCGCCAGCGAGTCCGCGCCGCCCGAGCAGGCGACCAGGACCGGACGGTCCCGGGGTACGTCGACCAGCGCCCGCCGCACCGCGACCCGGACGGCCGCCAGCGCCGGCGGTACGGAGGCCATCGCCGCGCCGCTCAGCCGGTGGCGGCGACCGGGCCGACCGGTCCGTGCACCCGGGCCACCCAGGCGTCCGGGTCGGCCAGTTCCTCGAGCCGGGGCAGGGTCAGCGGCGAACTGAAGATCTTGTTGAAGCCGTCCATGCCGACCCGGTCCACCACACCGTGCACGAACTTGCGGCCCTCGGCGTACTGCCGCATCTTCACGTCGACGCCGAGCAGCTTGCGGATCGCCTTCTCGAGCGGGTTGCCCGACTCCCGACGGCGGTTGAACTTGGACCGGATCGACTCCACGCTCGGGATGACCGCCGGCCCGACGCCGTCCATCACGAACTCGGCGTGCCCCTCCAGCAGCGTCATCAGCGCGGTCAGCCGGTCCAGTACGGCCCGTTGGCCCGGCGTCTGCACGATGTCGAGCACACTGGCCCGGCTCTCCGGGTTGCGGATCGCGTCGGAGAGGGTGCCGATGCCCCGGCGCAGCCGGTCCAGGAAGTTGTCCCCGCCGGCCTGGGAGGCGTCGACAAACGCCTGCACCTCGCCGAGGAAGTGCCCGCGCATCCACGGTACGGCGGTGAACTGGGTACGGTGGGTGACCTCGTGCAGGCAGACCCAGAGCCGGAAGTCCCGGGGGTCGGCCTGCAGCTTCCGCTCCACCTCGACGATGTTCGGTGCGACCAGCAGCAGTTGGCCGGGGTCGGCGGAGAAGACCTCGTACTGGCCGAGCACCCGACCGGAGAGGTACGCCAGCACGGTGCCGGCCTGTACGCCGGTCAGTCGGGAACCGATCGCGTCGGTGAACGCCCCGGGTGGCTTGTCCCCGGAGAGCCGGTTGACCAGTGGAGTGATCACCTCACGCAGTCCGGCGATGTTGGTCGCCGCCCAGTCCCGACGGTCCACCACCCGGACCGGCGGGTGGGCGACCTGGGGCCGCAGACCGGTGTACCCCAGCACGTGCCCGGCGGCCTCGTCAGTCAGCCGTCGCAGGTCGGCGACCACGTCCGTCGCCTCGTCGTACGAGACCCGTGGTCCCGATTTTCCCAACGCCCCGGCGGTGGCGGCGGCCAGATCCCAGTCCACGAACTGCGCCATGCACCCACCGTACCCGGCTGCGGACACCCCGGCCCGGGTGTGCGGAAGGGGCCCTTCCTGCCCACCGGCCACCGCTTCGACGACGGCAGGGCCCTTCGTGACAGCTCAGCGGCAGCCGCAGGCGGCGAGGGCGGCGGCGATCCGGTCGAGCTCGAGCCGCGCCCGGTCGATGCCGACGCTGTCCGGCACCTTGTTGGCGAGCACCGCGAAGGTGAGCAGCCGTCCGTCGACGGTGGTGACCATCCCGGCGATCGCGTGCACCCCGCTCAGGGTTCCGGTCTTGGCCCGTACCGCGCCGGCGCCGGCGGTGGTCGGCTCGGCGCCGTCGGAGCGGTCGAACCGCTCGCTGAGCGAGCCGGACCAGGCGCCGACAGGCAGACCGGGGAAGAGGTCGCCGAGTTCCGGTCGGCTGCCCTTGGCGGCGAGGGTGAGCAGGTCGGTCAGCCCGCTCGGGGTGATCCGGTTCGACCGGGACAGACCGCTGCCGTCGAAGACGTCGATCTCGTTCGCCGGTAGCCCCAGTTCGGCGACGACCTCGTCCATCGCCGCCGCCGCGCCCTCGAACGAGGCGGGTTTGTTCCGGGCCAGCGCCACCTGCCGGGCCAGCGCCTCGCCGACCACGTTGTCGCTGTTCTCCAGCATGAACTCGACCAACCGGATCACCGGCGGCGATTCCACCCGCCCGAGTTCGGCGCCGGCGGCCGGCGGTCCGGCGCCCGGGCTGGCACCGGCGGCGGGTGAGGCGGTGCCGGTGGCGCCGGCCGGAGCCTGGCCCTTGCGCACCGCCGACGCCGGCAGTCCGAGCTGCTCTGCGAAGAGCCGACCGGCGGCGATGTCCGGGTCGGCGTACCGGGCCTGGGCCCGGCCCGGGTCCTTCGGGTTGATCCGGGCCCCGTCGGTCATCAACGCGGTGATCACCGCACCGAAGCCGCCGGTGGGGATGTCCGAGTCCCAGGCGGGTTCGAGTTCCGGCCCGGGGAAGAGGCTGCCGTCGACGATCACCTTCGTCGGTCTGGTGCCGCCGAGCGCCGTCTTGACCTGTCCGGCGAGCCGGTCGAGCCGGCCGGCGCCCGGATACCACCCGGTGCCGTTGACCGCCAGGGTCGGGTCGCCGGCCCCGACGATCACGACCTCGCCGGGGTTGGCGCCGGCCACCACCCTGGTCGCGATCCGGTACGCCGGACCACGGGCGGCCAGCACCGTGGCGGCGGTGACCAGTTTCGTGGTCGAGGCGGGCACGGTCGGGGTCTCCTGGCCCGCCTCGTACAGCACCTCGCCGCCGGCCGGGTCGACGACCGAGATGTTCACCTCGTTGCCGAGGATGCTGCCGTTGATCAACGGGGTCAGCGCGGCACGTATGCCGTCCGGGGTCGGGGCGGGGGCGGCGGTGCCGGCGGCGGTCAGCACCGGCGGGGGCGGCGGCTCGCTCGGGTCGGCGGCCCCGTCGGGCGTGGCGGGGGCCTCGCCCAGCCAGCCGGCGACCGGACCGGGCTGGACCACGGCCACTCCGGCCGCGGCGAGGCCGACGACCAGCACGGCCGCGAGTGCGGCGAGCAGTCCGGTGCGGCGGCGCCGGGGCGGCTCCGCCGGTTCGTCCGCCGGCTGCGGTTCCCCGGTCGGTGGCGGGCCGTCCGGGACACCGCCGGCCGACCGGGCCGGAGAGCCATCCGGTCCACCCGCGCCGGACCAGGCTGACGGCGTGGTCTGGCCGGACTGGGCCGCTCCGGACGGCGTACCGGGCCAGGCCGTCCCGGACGGTGGGCCGGACTGGGCCGCTCCGGACGGTGGGCCGGGCCAAGCCGTCCCGGACGCTGGGCCGGACTGGGATGCCGTCCGGTTCGGGCCGGGCCAGACCGGGGGCGCCGGTTGGCCCGACGGCTGAGGCGGCCGGGCGGGAGACGGCGGAATCGGTAGCGTGGTCGGCAGCGGCACGGTGGCCCGGCCCCGGTGCGGGGCCTCCGGCGGGCTGACCTGCGGCCCGCCGACGCCCGGTATCACCACCCGGCCGCGCGCCGGCGGTTCCTTCGGACCCCCGTCCGTCGGGCCCGAGTGTGAATCTTCACTCCCCACCGGCCCCTCCTCCCCCTTGAAACTTGCCTAGGCGACACTACTTTGGTCCGAACACCGCACGGCGGCCGGCGCGGCCCGCGAAATCGCCAGATAACCCGCGCCGATGCCGGCTGTTGTGGTTCCGTTGGCCAGCGCCGGCAAACGAGGGAGCGTGCGAGATGGATTTCGACGTCACGGTTGAGATCCCCAAGGGTCACCGCAACAAGTACGAGGTGGACCACGCGACTGGCCGGATCCGGCTGGACCGGACGCTCTTCACCTCGACGCAGTACCCGGCGGACTACGGTTTCATCGAAGGCACGCTGGGCGAGGACGGCGACCCTCTCGACGCTCTGGTGCTGGTACCCGAACCCACGTTTCCAGGCTGCCTCATCCGGTGCCGGACCATCGGCATGTTCCGGATGACGGACGAGAAGGGCGGCGACGACAAGGTCCTCTGCGTGCCGTACGAGGACCCGCGTCAGGAGCACCTCCGGGACATCCACCACCTCGGCGAGTTCGACCGGCTGGAGATCCAGCACTTCTTCGAGGTCTACAAGGATCTTGAGCCGGGCAAGTCCGTGGAGGGTGCCACCTGGGTGGGGCGTACCGAGGCCGAGGCGGAGATCCGCACCTCGTACCGCCGCCACCAGGAGGCCGTCGAACGGGGCGAAACGGCGCACTGAGCGCCGGACCGCCCGGAAGCAGACGAAAGCGGCCGGCTCACCCACAGGGGTGAGCCGGCCGTTCCGTGTTGTCGTCGGGGCGTCAGCGTTGTTGTCGGTGCGTCAGCCGACCAGGCCCCGGGCCCGGCCGTACAGGCCCAGCACGGCGCAGGCGACCGGGACCACCGCGACCACCATCAGCGTGTCGACGATGTCGGCGGTCCGCCCCAGGTACGGCCCGGGCTCCCGCCGGGAGTACGTGGCACCGGCCCCGACGACCACCAGCGCCAGCACCAGCCCACCGGCGGTCAGCAGCAGCAGTTCGGTCTCGCCGGCCCGCAGCAGCAGGGCGACGCCGAGCACCACCGCCGAGACCACCCCGGCGAGCACCAACGGCACCCGTTGCCGGATCGTTACGAAGAGCCGGGACCGCAGCAGCAGGGCGGCCGCCGAGACCGCCACCATCAGCCGGCCACCGACTCCGCCGTCGGCGACCAGCAGCAGCGCGGCCGCCACGGCCAGCACGGCATGCCCGACCAGCATCCCGGTGAGCATCTCCTCGGTCCGGGCGACGGCGGCGAAGACCCGTCCCCGGTCCGGCCGCTCCCGTACCCCGCTCTGGCTGGGGCTGGCCGCGGTGAAGCCCTCCGCCGCCTCCGCTCCGGTGGGCAGCGTGATCGGCGGCATCGGCAGCTTGCCGAACCGGATCGCCAGCAGCGGCAGCAGCCCGATCGCGCAGACCAGGGTCGCCATCAGGACCGCGGCCGCGCCGCCGGCCGACAGCAGGAAACCGAACAACGCGGTCAACGCGCCGAGCAGGCCGATCGAGGCCCCGGCGGCGAAGACCCGCAGGCCGGACGCGACCCCGACCATGCCCAGCACGGCGATCAGCAGCAGCGCCACCGAACCGGCCAGCGCCTCCGGCGCGCCGAGCCAGCCGACCGGGCCGAGCACCCCGGCCGGGTCACCGGTGGCGACCAGCAGGGCGCCGCCGAAGAAGGCGAACGGCATCGCGTACGCGCCGAGCGCGGCACCGGCCGTGGCATCCCCGTACGCCCGGGAGGCGACCACCGCACCGAGGGCGAGCAGGACGGCGGCGCCGAGCGCCACGAAGGTGCCGAGTTCCCAGAGCGGGCCACCGGCGATCACCGCGAGCAGGCCGACGGCGAGCAGCCCGCCCGCCCCGCTCAACGTCGCGATCCGGGTGTTCCGCCCGGCCCAGGCGCTGCCCCGGCGGCGGGCGCCGTCGGCGATCGCCTCGACGACGTCGTCGTACTCCAGTTCCGGCCACTGTGCCCGGGCGGGCACCAGGTGCAGGACGTCGCCGTCGCGGATGCCCTGCGGCAGCAGGGCCTTGCCCGGGGCCAGCGGTTCGCCGTCGGTCCGGCGCAGCAACCAGCCGCCGTGCTTCTCGCCGTCGTCGGCCAGCCCCTCACCCGCGTGCCGCAACACCTCGGGGAGGAGTTCGGCCAGTGGCAGGTGTTCGGGCAGTGCGACGTCGACCCGTCGTTGTGGCGCGCTGATCGTGACGCGGGCGAGCCCGGTACTCATCGACAGTCCTCCATCGAAGGGGCAACCCATGGCTGCGCGGACGACCGCACTTTACCTAGGATGGGGCGGGCTCGTCCGACCGAGCACGAGGACATTTGCGGCGCGAGGCGCCGGACAACCCGCCCGGCACCGGACATCGGCTCCATCGGCGCGGCCTTAGGGGAGGTCTCACATGGACACGGGTAGCCTGCGCCGGTACGGCGCCGGACGCGCCGAACGGCTGACCGGGGGATGCCTGCCGCACCTCCGGTCCGAAGCGAAAACCGCTGGCCAACAGGGTGGAGGCGCCCGGTGAGCACGGTTGTCATCAAGCGTCCGCCGCGGCGACCCGCCCCGGACATTCCCACCGGCGAACTCGTCGTCGAGGCGCCGCCGGAGATCCCACAGGCGACCGGCGGCAAGTGGCAGCAGATGATGATGATGCTGCCGATGCTCGGTGGTGGCGTCGCGATGGCGATGATGTTCGGTCGAAGCGGCGGCACCTACTCGTACGTCGTCGGCGCGATGTTCGGCATCTCCTCGCTCGCCATGGTGGCGACCTCCTGGAGCAGCTCGTCCGGATCGCCGAAAAAGTCGGAGATGATGGCGGCCCGCCGGGAGTACCTGCGGCACCTGGCGACCCTGCGCCGGCGGGTCCGGGAGACCGCCTCCATGCAGCGGTCCGGTCTCTTCTACCGGCACCCCGAGCCGAGCCAGCTCTGGTCCACGGTGGGCAGCTACCGGGTCTGGGAGCGGCGCCCCAACGACGGGGACTTCGGCGTCGTCCGGGTCGCCGTCGGCCCGCAGACCCTGGCCACCCCACTGGTGCCCCCGGTGACCCGCCCGCTGGAGGACCTCGAACCGATGACCGCCGGCGCGCTGCGCCGGTTCCTCGACGCGTACTCGGTGGTGCCGGACCTGCCGGTGGCGCTCTCCATCCGCGGCTTCGCCCGGGTCTTCGTCCGCAGCGCCGCCGCCCGCGACCAGTACCGCGACCAGTATCGCGACCAGTATCGCGACCAGGCGGGCGGCGGCGAGGCCCAGGCGCTGGCCCGGGCGATGCTCGCCCAGCTCTCGGTCTTCCACGCCCCGGAGGAACTGCTCGTCGCGGTCTGCGCCGGTCCGGAGCGCCGGGACCGCTGGGAGTGGGTCAAGTGGCTGCCGCACAACCACCACCCCACCGCCGTGGACGCGCTCGGCCCGGTACGCCTGGTCGCCAGTTCCGGCGCCGAACTGGAGCGGCTCATCGACGACGTGGTCGGCAACCGGTCCCGGTTCAGCCTGGCCGGCCCGGCGACCGACGGCCCGCACGTGGTCATCGTCCTCGACGGCGGTGACCTGAACGGGGCCGGCTACCTCGGCGGCGACAGCGGCATCGACGCGGTCACCATCATCGACCTGGACAGCCCGCCGCCCCGGCTGCTCGACCGGGCGATGCTGGTGCTGGAGGTCGAGGGCAAGCGACTGAACACCTACTCGATGGACGGCCAGGCCGAGGTCGGCACCCCGGACCAGCTCAGCGTCGAGGAGGCCGAGGCGGTCGCCCGGCGGCTCGCCCCGCTGCGGCTCGCCGCCGCCTCCAAGGCCACCTCGGACGCCCCGACCGTCACCGAGTTCACCTTCGACGAACTGCTCGGCATCGGCGACCCGGAGAACTTCAGCCTCGCCCAGGTCTGGGCACCCCGCCCCAACCGGGACAAGCTCCGGGTGCCGATCGGCGTCGGCCCGGACGGCGGCGCCATCGAACTCGACCTCAAAGAGTCCTCCCTGGACGGTATGGGTCCGCACGGCCTGCTGATCGGCGCCACCGGTTCCGGAAAGTCGGAGGTGCTCCGCACCCTGGTCCTCGCGCTGGCCGTCACACACTCCTCCGAGGTGCTCAACTTCGTCCTGGTCGACTTCAAGGGTGGCGCGACCTTCGCCGCGTTGGACCGGCTGCCGCACACCGCCGCGGTCATCACCAACCTCGCCGACGAACTGGTCCTGGTCGACCGGATGGTCGACGCGATCAGCGGTGAGCTGAACCGCCGGCAGGAACTGCTCCGCAAGGCCGGCAACTACCCCAACGTCATCGAGTACGAGCAGGCCCGGGCCGGCGGTGCCGCGCTCGCCCCGCTGCCCTCGCTGCTGATCATCTGTGACGAGTTCTCCGAACTGCTCACCGCCAAGCCCGACTTCATCGACCTGTTCGTGCAGATCGGTCGGGTCGGTCGGTCGCTCGGCGTCCACCTGCTGCTCGCCTCGCAGCGTCTGGAGGAGGGCCGGCTGCGCGGGCTGGACACCCACCTGTCGTACCGGATCGGTCTGCGGACCTTCTCCGCGTTGGAGTCCCGGGCGGTGCTCGGCGTACCGGACGCGTACGAACTGCCCCGGGCACCCGGTCACGGCTACCTGAAGTTCGGCACCGAACCGTTGCAGCGGTTCAAGGCGGCGTACGTCTCCGGCCCGTACCGCAAGGCGAGCACGAGCGGTCCCGGCGCCCAGGGCTACACCGGCCCGAAACTGTTGTCGTACTCCACCCACTTCGTGCCGGTGCCGAAGCCGGTGGTGCAGGAGAAGCCGAAGCAGGTCCAGGAGGACCCGACCGCGCCGACCCTCTCCGACGTCATGGTCTCCCGGCTGGTCGGTCAGGGTCCGCCGGCCCACCAGGTCTGGCTGCCGCCGCTGTCCCAGGCGCCGGCCCTGGACGAGATCCTCGGCGCGGTGGTCACCGACCCGGCCCGGGGTCTCACCTTCGGCAACCCCGAACTGCACGGCGCCCTGCAGGTCCCGGTGGCGCTGGTCGACAAGCCGTACGAGCAGCGGCGTGACCTGCTCTGGCTGGCGCTGGAGGGCAGCGCCGGGCACGTCGCGGTGGTCGGCGGTCCGCAGTCCGGCAAGTCGACGCTGCTCCGTACCCTGGTCTGCGGGCTGGCGCTCACCCACACCCCGGCCGAGGTCCAGGTCTACTGCCTCGACTTCGGTGGTGGCTCGCTCGGCACGCTGCGCGACCTGCCGCACGTCGGCGGGGTGTCGGGGCGGTCGGAGGCGGCGGCGGTCCGACGCACCGTCGGCGAGATCACCACGCTGCTCGCCGCCCGGGAGCAGCGCTTCGCCGAACTCGGCGTCGAGTCGATGGCGTCGTACCGCAAACGGCGGGCCGCGGCCGGCGGGGTCGGGGTCGGCGCCGACCCGTTCGGCGACGTGTTCCTGATCGTCGACGGTTGGCCCACCCTGAAGAGCGAGTACGAGGACCTGGAACCCCGGATCACCGACCTGGCCACCCGAGGTCTGTCGTACGGCGTGCACGTGGTCGCCGCCGCGCCCCGCTGGATGGACTTCCGGCCGGCGATCCGCGACCTGTTCGGCTCCCGCCTGGAGCTGCGCCTCGGTGACCCCACCGACTCGGTGATCGGCCGGAAGGCGGCGGCGAACGTGCCGCAGATCCCGGGCCGGGGCATCACCCCGGAACAGTTGCACTTCCTGACCGCACTGCCGGAGCTGTCCAGCGTCGGCGGGCAGACACCGGCGCTGGTCAAGGCGGTCGCCACCAACTGGAGCGGCGCCCGGGCGCCCCGGGTCCGGCTGCTCCCGCCGGTGCTCAACTACACCGACCTGGACATGGCGCAGAGCTCCGGGCTGCGGATCCCGATCGGCATCTCCGAGACGGACCTCCAGCCGGTCTCGGTCGACTTCGCCTCCGAGCCGCACTTCCTGCTCTTCGGCGACGCCGAGTGTGGCAAGTCGTCGTTCCTGCGGGCGCTGGCGACCTCGATCACCAGCCGGTTCCGCCCGGACGAGGCCCGGGTCATCCTGGTCGACTACCGGCGCAGCCTGCTCGGGGTGATCCAGTCCGACCACCTGATCGGCTACGGCACCGCCGCCGCCGGGACGAGTGACCTGATCGAGTCGGTGGCCGGCTACATGCAGCGCCGGCTGCCCGGGCCGGACATCACCCCGCAGCAGTTGCGGGACCGCTCCTGGTGGGACGGTCCGGAGCTGTTCGTGCTGGTCGACGACTACGACCTGGTCGCCACCGGCCCGAACAACCCGCTGCTGCCGCTGGTCGAGTACCTGCCGCAGGCCCGGGACGTCGGGCTGCACCTGGTGGTCACCCGGCGGTCCGGTGGCGCCTCCCGGGCGCTCTACGAGCCGATCATCCAGCGGCTCCGGGAGCTCGACTCGCCCGGTCTGGTGATGTCCGGCAACAAGGACGAGGGCGCGCTGCTGCAGGGCGTCCGGCCGATGCCGCATCCGCCGGGCCGGGGTCAGATGGTCACCCGACGCGAGGGGATCCGACTGGTCCAGCTCGCGTTCCTGCCGCCGACCTGAGTCACCGGGTGAGCTCGCCGTGCCCGTCCGAGGTACGGCGGGCCGCCCGCAGGTGGGGACGGGTCCCGAAGTTTGGCCACGCGAGCACGGTGAAACGGGGTAACCTCCGTGCATCATGTGTCCCCCGGGGTGAAATGGCCATGCTGTGACCAGGCTGCCGCATCAACACCAACGCGCTGCCGCCCGAGTCGCCGGGACGGCGTTGCTCGCCACGGCCGGAATCGCCGTGTCGCTGGTCGGCACGGTGCCCGTACCGGCCGCTGCCGCCGTGCCCGAGTCAGCCGTCGTGCCCAGTTCCGCCGTGGTACCGGAGTCCGCCGTGGCCCGGTCGGCGACCACCGTCGTACCGGCCCGGCCGGTGGGCCTGCCGGTCAGAACCGACCCGATCCGCGACGAGCAGTGGCAACTGGACCTGTTCCACGCCCGGGACGCCTGGCGGGTCTCCACCGGCAAGGGGGTGACGGTCGCCGTCATCGACTCCGGGGTCGACGCCAGCCACGCCGACCTGGCCGGGCAGGTGCTGCCCGGCATCGACCTGGTGACCGGCATCGGCAACGGCCAGACCGACCCGGTCGGACACGGCACCACCGTGGCCGGGCTGATCGCCGGGCGCGGCGACGACAACCGGGGCGTGGTCGGCCTCGCCCCCAAGGCCAAGATCCTGCCGGTCCGGGTCCTCGACGAGGAGAACCGCTACGACGATGCCCTGATCGTCGCGAAGGGCGTCCGGTGGGCCGTCGACAACGGCGCCCGGGTGGTGAACCTGTCGCTGGGCGGCACCGGCGACAGCCCTGCGCTGGCCGCCGCCCTCGACTACGCGTTCGCCCGGGACGTGGTGGTCGTGGCCTGCACCGGCAACGTCGGCTCGTCCTCCAGCAAGGACGTCTGGTATCCGGCGCGGGAGCCGGGTGTGGTGGCGGTGACCGGCCTGGAACGGGAGAGCAACGCCCTCTGGTCCGGCGCGATCACCGGCCAGGAGACGGTGCTCTCGGCCCCGGCCACCGGCCTCACCGGTGCCCGACCGGGCGGCTTCTGGCGGGTCCAGGGCACCAGTTTCGCCGCCCCGCTGGTGGCGGCCGCCGCCGCGCTGGTCCGCTCGCACTGGCCGGAGATGTCCGCCGGCGACGTGGTCAACCGGCTGATCAGCACCGCTCGGGACATCGGACCGGCCGGCCGGGACGACCAGTTCGGCTTCGGGGTCGTCGACCCGGTCGCCGCGCTCAACGGCGAGGTCTCCGCCATCGACCACAATCCGCTCGACGACGGCGAGGCCGCCCCGGGCGTCGCCGGCTTCGGTGCGGCGCCCGGGCGCGAGCAGGCCGAGGACGCCCGCGACGACGAACGGAACGAGATCGGTACGGCGGCCTCCGGGCGCTCCGGCAACTGGGACGCCGAGCCGGCGGGTGGCCGTATCCCCGGTGGGATGGACGGGCTCTGGAACGGGGTCGCCCTGTTCCTCGTGGTGGTCGTCGGCGGCGTGCTCGCGGTCCGCCGGTTCAGCCGGCACCGACAACCGGACTGATCGCCCCCCTCACCCCCTGGAGGATCGCCCCGGGGCACCCCCTGGAGGCTCACCCACCGCCGTCCCCACGGACGGCCGGCCCTCGTCGGTCAGTCAGGTGCAGTCGCCGGTGCTGGTCGCCCGGGTACGCTCCAGCCCGGCCGTCGCCGTCGACCGGGCCTCGTCGGCGGTGACGGCGAAGCCGGTGTTCCGGTCGTCCGCCGCCGCCGCGAAGATCACCCCGAGTACCTGACCGTCCGGGCCGACCAGCGGCCCGCCGGAGTTGCCGCTGCGGACGAGTCCCCGGATCGTGTAGATCTCCCGGGTCACCCGTCCCGACTCGTAGATGTTCGGGCCGGGGATGTCGCCGACGTCGCGGATCCGGGCCGGCTGCGCGTTGTAGGGGCCGTCCAGTGGGAAGCCGAGCACGATCGCGTCGTCCTCGACCGCCGCCTCACGGCTCGCGAAGGGCATCACCGGGGCCGACAGACCGGGTACGAAGAGCACGGCCAGGTCGCGGTTCGGGTCGTACACGACCACCCGGGCGCTGTGCCGGTCGCCGTTCAACTCGACCGAGACGGTCCGGGTGCCGGCGACCACGTGCGCGTTGGTCATCACCCGGTCCTCGGCGTACACGAAGCCGGACCCCTCGATCCGACGTCCGCAGATGTCGGCCGTACCCAGCACCTTCACCACCGAGCGTCGGCCGTTGACCACGACCGGCGAGTTCGCCAGCGCCGGGTCCGGGGAGGCCACCTCGCGGGACCGGGTGGTGGCGAGCCCGCCGAAAACCTCCGGGAAGCCGTTGGTGTCGACGGTGTCCCGCAGCGCCCGGGACAGTGTCTGGGCCTCCGGCGGCAGGACCCGGTCGACCACGGTCAACAGGGCGCTGTTGCGTACCGCACTGGCCAGCCAGGGCATCGACGAGGAGGCCAGCGGCACCGCGACCAGCCACGCCACCAGTAGCACGGCGAACAACGAGACGACCGCGCCGCCGACGTCGTCCACCCTGCGACCGATCTTGCTGGTGATCGCGTGCCGCAGGTGGGAACCGAGCCAACCGGCGAGCGCCTGGCCGAGTACCGCCAGCCCGAACACCGCGATCAACGCCACCACGACCCGGGTCACACCGCTGGAGAACCGGTCGGCCAGCAGCGGTCCGATCTGCAGCCCGATCAGCGCACCGCCGAAGAAGCCGGCGAAGGAGAGCAGGCCGATGACCAGGCCCTGCCGATAGCCGCTGATCGCGAAGAGCAGCATGAGCAGGACCAGGACCACATCCACCACCGACACCCGTTCAGGGTACGGGGGCCAGCTGTGAGTTCGCCCGGCCGCGACGCAGACCGTCCGATCTCCCGGCCGGCCACGCCGATGCCCGGCCGGCCACGCCGATGCCCGGCCGGTCGTGCCGATGCCCGGCCGGTCGTGCCGATGCCCGGCCGGTCGTGCCGATGCCCGGCCGGCTAGGTGGCCGCCGGCCCGGTCAGTTCGTCGGACCCGACCGTCGGCGGCGGTGGAGGGGTCGGCGGCAGGTCGAGTACCCGGTCCTGGGACCACGGACGCGACCAGCCCGCCATGTCGAGCAGGGCGGCGAGCACCCCGGCGGTGAAGCCCCAGACCAGCATGCCGCGGGCCTGGAAGGCCGGGCCGATCCAGCCGCTGGAGTGCCGGACCCGGACCCGGTTGGCCGGGTCGACCAGTTCGGCGATCGGCAGCCGGGCCACGTGTGCCACCTCGGCCGGTTCCCGGGAGTGCACCGGATGCGGCCGGTGCCACCAGGCGAGGACCGGGGTGACCACGAAGTTGCTGACCGGGATCCAGAGCCGGGGCAGTTCGGCCAGCACCGTGACGCTCGCCGGGTCGAGCCCGACCTCCTCGTACGCCTCACGCAACGCGGTCGACGCGGCGTCGGTGTCCTCGGGGTCGCAGGCGCCGCCGGGAAAGGCCGGCTGGCCGGCGTGGGTACGCAGGGTCGCCGCCCGTTGCAGGATCAGCACGTCCGGCCCGTGCTCCGGGTCCTCGCCGAGCAGGATGAGGACGGCGCTGTCCCGTCCCCCGTTCCGGGGCGTACGCAGCCGGGTGAAGTCCTCGGCGCGCGCGGACCGGACCCGGGCGAGCAGGGGCTCGCACCACGTGGGCAGCTCGCGCTCGGTCACGGCCGTACCGTCACCCCCAGATGCTCGCGTACCAGCTCGGTGAGTTCGGCGTAGTCCAACGCCCCGGTCTGGTCCTCGTGCCGGATCCGCCCCTCCGCGTCGACGAAGAAGGTGACCGGTACGAGTGGGCGCTTGGCGTGCCGGAGCAGCCGCTTGTCGCGGTCGAAGAGGCTGGGGAAGCGCAGCCCGAAGTCCGCGCCGAGGGACTGCGCGGCGTCGCGGTCGTCGCCGCTGTTCACCCCGATCACCCGTACCGCCCCGCCGGCCTGGTCGGCGAAGCGTTGGAACACCGGCAGCTCCTTCAGGCACGGCGGGCACCAGGAGGCCCAGAGGTTGATCACGGCGGGTCCGCGCAGCGCGCCGACCTCGACGGTGCTCTCCCCGACCAGGCAGGGCAGGGAGAGCCGGGGCAACGGCCGGACCGTCGTGCCGCCCGGCGTCGCCGTGCCGGTCGGGGTCCCGCTGCCGCCCGGCGTCGGGGTGCCGGCCGGTGCCGTCCCGGCCGACGCGCCGGTCAGTGGCGTGCTCAGGGTCGCGCAGTCGGCGAACGCTGTCGTCGTCCCGCCCTGGTCGGTCGCCCCGGGCCGCCGGCCCTCCGCCGGGTCCGACGACCCGGTGCAGGCGGTGGCGAGCAGCAGCACGCCGAGCAGAAGGCCGCCGAGCGCCGAGTGGCGGACGTGGCGGAGCTGCGGTCCGGTCCGGGCCGGCCGGCCGCTCACGGTACGGACCCCGAGTCGGCTGCTGGCGGTACGGATCCGGCTGGTCCCGGTACGGGTCCCGAGTCGGCGGCTCACGGTACGTCGTCCGCGACGACAGCCTGCACCGGCACCAGGTCGGGGTCGACTCCCGCCTGTACCGCGAGGTCGCGGGCCCGTGGACCCTTGAGCAGCTTCGCCGCTCCGGCCGCGTCCGTGGGTCCGGTGCCGTAGGAGGGGCAGAACCGGGCCAGCGTGCAGGCGCCGCAGGCGGGCTTGCGGGCGTGACAGACCCGGCGGCCGTGGAAGATGATCCGGTGCGACAGCATCGTCCAGTCGCGCCGTTCGAAGAGCGCCCCGACGGCGTGCTCGATCTTGACCGGGTCGCTCTCGGCGGTCCACGCCCACCGCCGGACCAGACGCTGGAAATGGGTGTCGACGGTGATCCCCGGTACGTCGAACGCGTTGCCGAGGATCACGTTGGCGGTCTTCCGGCCGATTCCCGGCAGAGTCACCAGGTCGACGAGCCGCCCCGGCACCTGGCCGTCGTACCGCTCGACGAGGTCCTGCCCGAGCTTGATCAGCGAGGTCGTTTTGTTCCGGAAGAAGCCGGTCGGCCGGATCATCTCCTCCAGCTCGGTACGGTTCGCCCCGGCGTAGTCGGCGGCGGTGGGATACCGGGCGAAAAGCTTCGGCGTCACCTCGTTGACCCGCTTGTCGGTGCACTGCGCCGAAAGGATCGTCGCCACCGCCAGTTGCAGCGGGCCCTCGTGGTCGAGCTCGCAGTGCGCGTCCGGGTGGGTCTCGGTCAGCAACCGGCCCATCCGCCGGGCCCGCCGCTTCCGACCGAGATCGGACTCCGCGGTCGGATTCAGCCGCCGGATACGGGGTCGGCCGGCCCCGACACCGACCACCGCGACCTCGGGGTCGACGGAATCTGTCGCGCTCACGCCGGCCAGCCTACGTCGCGGGGCGCGCCCCGGAGCCCACGCCCGGCCTCAGGTGTCGTCGCCGGGCGGGGAGATCTCGCCGTCGGCGGAGAACCGGGCACCGGTCTTCGGGAAGTCCGACCGGGACAGGTCGCGGACCAGGCCCAGGCCGCGCTTCTGGCCGTCCATGGTCGGCTTCCCCTCACCGTTCATGTACGTCGGAACGAACTCCCCGCCCGCCCAACTGCCGTCGGCGGCCAGTGACACCTTGAGGATCCCGCCCCAGCCGAGTCGTCCGTTGTTGCTGAGTGTCCCGCCGCCACCGGCGAAGTTGCCGAGGCTGTACGCGATCAGGCGCCCCTGGTAGAACTCCAGCCCGCGCAGCACGTGCGGGCCGTGTCCGACGATCAGGTCGGCGCCCGCGTCGATCATGGCGTGGGAGAACTTGACCGGATCACCCCGGTTCTCGCCGAGGAACATCTCCGTTCCGGGCCGGACCCGGGTCTTGTCCGCGCCCTCGCCGCCCATGTGCACCTGCACGACCACCAGGTCCGCCATCCGGTCGGCCTTCTCGACGACCTTCTTCGCCTTCTTGATGTCGATCAGGCTGTTCGACCAGGCGTACGACGAGAAGCCGGCGACGGCCACCCTGACGCCCTCGACCTCGGCGACGGTGATCTGGTCCGGCGCGCCGGTGTGCTGGAGGTCGTACTTCTCCAGCGCCTCCTGGGTGTTCCGGTAGCCGGCCCGGCCGTAGTCGTACCCGTGGTTGTTGGCCTGGTTGAGCAGTTCGAAGCCGGCGTCGGCGAGGTGTTTGGCGTAGGACGGCGGGGCGCGGAACTGGTGGCAGTTGCTGGAGCCGGGGCCGCACTTGCCGGTGCCGGTGTCATCGGTGAGCGGTTCCTCGAGGTTCCCCATCACCAGGTCGGCGGCGAGCGCCTTCTTCACCGAGTTGAAGAAGCCCTTGCCGCCGTTCGCCGGCAGCCGGCCGGGCGCGTTACCCAGCACGATGTCCCCGGTGGCGGACATCGTGATGACCTTGGGCTCGGGTTCACCGGTCGGTGACGGCCCGGTCGAGGGGGAGCCGTCGGTTCCGGTCGCGCTGGCCGGTCCGGTGGTCCTGTCGTCCGCCATGTCGACTATCGCCACCCCGGCGACGCCGACGCCGAGCAGCACCGCGAGGACCGCGGTCACGATCAGCAGCGTCTGCCGGCCGGACCGCCGTCGCTTGCGACGGGGCCGCGGCGTGGGCGGATCGGTGTCGTACATCGCCCGCCGACGTTACCGTCGGGCGGCCGGGGCGGGCGACAGCCGTCAGGCCAGGTTTCCGCCGCCGATCCGGTTGCCGTCCCCGGTCAGGGCCGAGGCCGACGCGGGACGGACCGGCCGCGACTCGGCCCGGGGCGACGCCGCTCGGGGGCGGACCGGCCGGAGGTCAGCCCGGGGCGACATCGGTCCGCCGGGCCGGCTGGTCGGACCAGGGCACGCAGGGGGTGGCACCACCGGTCCGGACCGCCCGGCAGGCGGCCCGGGCGAGCGGGGCACCCCAGCGCGAGCGCGGTCCGCCGTACGGGGCGACGGGGCCGTCGGGCGGGCAGAGCAGGGTCACCGAGTCGGTGGGCGTACCGGTGCCGGGCAGGCCCAGCTCCCGGAGTGCCTGGACCTTCGCCTCGGTCACCGTGGCGACGGCGTTGACCAGGGCGGCCTCGCTCAGGCGTACGGGCAGCAGCGCGACGATGTTGACGGTCCCGACCGGCCGTGCCGGTTCGGCGTCCACCGCCCCGACCTCGTCGGCCTCGGCAGGCTCACCGGCCTCGGCGGCCCAGATCGGGGTACCGAGCCCCACCGTGGCCCAGACCCGGACATCCTGGTCGACGGCGCTCACCCGCTCGGTCACGTCCACCCCGGTGAGCAGTCCGACGCCGGGTCCGCGCAGGTCGAGCTGGTCGGCCAGGGCTGTCAGGTGGGCGTCCGGGTCGTCCCGCCGGTACGTCATCGGCACGGTCGCGTTGACCACCCACTGCCGTACGCCGATCCCGCCGCCGAGCGGCCCGGAACTGATCGCCAGCGCCGGGCTGGCGAGTCGCCAGACCAGCAGCGGAATGTCCCACCCGTCCTCAAGACGGTGGGTGAGTACCGGCTCGGCCCACATCCGGTCGACCCTACGAGACGTCCCGACGCTGTCCCGGGCCCACCCGGCCGACACCGGTTTCGCCCTGAACGGGCACGTATTCCCTGCTCAATACGTCGACGTCGGGTTCGCGACGGATCAAGATTCCAGGGGTGCAGCTCCGATTACTCTTCACATGCGCCTAGACTTGGCGGCGCGCGGCGGATCACGACCGGGAACTCAACCGGGGGCAGGCGGCCCGCGTAGGCGGAGGTGGCGCGATGGACGAGGTATTGGCCCGCAGCGGAATCTTCCAGGGTGTCGACCCGGAGGCTGCCGAGGCGCTCGCCAAGGACATGGAGACGATCGAGTTCCGTAAGGGCGAGATCGTCTTCAACGAGGGCGAGCCGGGCGACAGTCTTTATATTGTGCTCAGCGGCAAGATCAAGGTTGGTCGGCGGGCTGCCGACGGCCGGCAGAACCTGATCGCCGTGATGGGCCCGTCGGACATGGTCGGTGAGCTGTCGCTCTTCGACCCGGGTCCGCGTACGGCGACCGCCACCGCGGTGATCGACACCCGGCTGGCCCGACTGCGCAAGCAGGCGTTGCGGCCGTGGCTGAACAACCGGCCGGAGATCGCCGAGCAGCTGCTCCGGGTGCTCGCCCGCAGGCTGCGCCGGACGAACGACAACCTGGCCGACCTGATCTTCACCGACGTTCCGGGCCGGGTGGCGAAGAACCTGCTCCAGATGGCGGGCCGGTTCGGCACCCGGGACGGCGGCGTACTCCGGGTCACCCACGACCTGACCCAGGAGGAGATCGCCCAACTCGTCGGCGCCTCCCGGGAGACCGTCAACAAGGCGCTGGCCGATTTCGCCTCGCGTGGCTGGCTCCGGCTGGACGGCAAGAGCATCATCATCCTCGACCCGGAGCGGCTGGCCCGGCGCGCCCGGGTCTGACCCGTACGTCACGCAGCCGCCGCTGCCTGCTGTCCCGCTGCCGACCGGTCCTCCGTCAGGAACCGGTCGGCAGCGGCGTGTCCGGGGCCCGGGCCGCCCGGCTCCCCATCCGGATCACGGCCGCGACGCCGACGCGTCGAGGGCGCCGACCCGGACCGGAAGTTGCAGGCATGGCGGGTGCGGCTCCACGTGTGGCCAGGTGCAGGCCGGATGTTCGTGTCCGACGACCCAGACCCAGCAACCAGACTCGTCGTGGCGGGTGACGTTGCGGTGGATCCGGCTCAGGGTCAGCTGAACGCACGCCCCGACCGGCAGCGTGGCGCCGTGTGACCAGTCGGCGGGGGCCAGCCGCAGCAGGGTGCCCTCAGGCAGGTCGGGAATCACGACCTCGGGCTTGATTACCGGTGGTCGTTCGTCGGCCATCACCGGCTCCGGAAGCGGTGCCAGCACCGGCTGTTCCAGCCCACGGTGCCGTGTCCGTCGTCGTACCGCTGGAGACGGGCCAGATCGAGGACCCGCTGCCGGGCAGCCTCCGCCTCGGCGGCGTCCTGTTCGCGGGCGGCCTGTTCGCCTTGCGCGGCGAGTCTCTGACGGCGGGTACGCCATCCGATCCACAGCTTCATCCCCGGATCTCCATTCGGCTGACGGGTTCGGCGGCCGTGCCCGGAGCAGCAGACACCGCCATCGGGGCAGGCGGTGTGGGACCGGAAGGGGAACCGGGTCCCACACCGCCTGCGGATGGGCACGGTGCGCAGGGCCTACCGCTTGCCGACGAAAGGTCCTACCGCCGTCTCCGGTTCGGGAACACGAAAGCTCCGCAGAGCACCAGGAGTGAAAACTGGCTTAAGCCAGTTGACCAGAGATGAACGTCTCCGTCAATAGGTGGCTTGAGCCAGTTGGGCTAGGCTGTGCGAGGGAACTTCACAGGAGGCGGCGAATCCACATGGGCCAGGCAGCGAACTCTGACAGGCAGCCCCCAAGTAGGCGTGTCGCTGACGAGTTGCGTGCCGCCATCACAAGCGGCGACCTGCCGGCGGGCAGAAAACTGCCCTCGGAACGAGAACTCGCCGCTCAGTACGGGATCGCCCGCAACACCGCCCGAGAAGCCATCGCGATCCTTCAACGCGAAGGTCTGGCGATCAGCCAGCACGGACGCGGCGCGTTCGTGCGGAGCCGACCGCCGCTGATGCGTCTCGGCGCCAACAGGTACTCGCGAAGGTTGCGCGAGGAGACCGGCGTCTCCCCGTTCCGGATCGAGGTGACCAAGCAGGGTCGGACGCCACGAACCGAATGTCGCTCGGTCACCCGAGAGCTGCCACCGGCCGATGTGGCTCAGCGACTCGGAGTCGATCCACAAGCGAGTACGGTGGTCCGCCGCGAGAACTGGTACTTCGCCGACGACGAACCCGTACAGGTGGGCGTTACGTACATCCCGGAGGCAGTCGCCGGCACCTCACCACTGGCCAGCGAGCAGGTACTCGGCCGTGGAAGCATCTACGCCCGGTTCGAGGACCTCGGCTACGTCATCAGCCGAATCCGGGAGGAGATTTCCGCCCGGATGCCGAGCCGCGACGAGACGGAGGGACTCCAGATCCCGCCCGGCGTACCTGTCATCGAGGTGTTGCACACCAGCCTCGACGACAAGCAGCGGCCCTTTGAGGTGACCCGCTTCGTCATGCGGGCCGATCTCAACGGGCTCGACTACGAAATGCCGGTTGAGGACTGAGGGAGCCGGGATGCGGCGCGGCAGTGTGCTCCGGCTGGGGCTGCTCGCCCTGCTCTGGGGCTCGGGCTTCCTCTGGATCAAGCTGTCGCTGCAGGGCTTCGCCCCGGTGCAGATCGTGCTCGTCCGCCTGGTCCTCGGTGCGGCCGTACTGATGCCGATCGCGCTGGCCCGGGGGCTGCGTCCGCCGACCGACCGCCGGACCTGGCTGCATCTCGCGATCGCCGCCCTGGTCGCCACGGTCATCCCGTACACCCTTGTCGGGTACGGCGAACGTACCGTCGGTTCGAACGTCGCCGGGGTGCTCAACGCGACCACGCCGGTGTGGACGGTCCTGATCGCCTTCCTCGCCGGCACCGACCGGGTGACCGGTCTCCGGCGTGGGCTCGGCATCGTGCTCGGCTCCGCCGGAACCGTGCTCATCTTCTCGCCGTGGCAGTCGGCCGGTGAGATCGCGAGCTGGGGCGGCCTCGCCTGCCTGGTCGCCTCCGCCAGCTACGGCGTCAGCTACGTCTACCAGGGCCGGTTCCTCACCAACCGGGGGATTCCGCCGATCATGCTCGCGGCGTGTCAGCTCGCGGTCGGAGCCGTACTGATCGGGTTCGCCGTGCCGGTCGGCGGGCTGACGGCGCCGACCTGGCGTACCGACGCGGTGGTGAGTCTGCTGGTCCTCGGGGTGCTCGGCACCGGTGTCGCGTACCTGTTGAACTACCGGCTGATCACCGACGAGGGGCCGACGACGGCCTCGACCACCACCTACCTGCTGCCGGTTGTCGCGGTGGTGCTCGGCGCCCTGGTGGTGAACGAGCCGACCACCCTGCCGATGCTCGGCGGGATGCTGCTGGTGCTCGCCGGGGTGGCGCTGGCCCGGTCGAACAGCCGGGACGCGCCGGCCACCGTCCGGCGGCACCGGGCGGTACGCCGACCCGGTAATGTCCGGAGTGGAGTTGGTCGGGGTACGGGGTGACCGGCGACCCGGCCACCCCGGGCACTCACTCGCCGTCGAGTTCGACGTCGATGCCGATGTCCTCCAACGCGTCCTCGAGATCGTCCAGAGCTTCCTGGATCTCCTCCACCGGGTCGTCCATTTTGTTGCCCTGCCCCTCGGTCAAGAGCGATGAGTCAACTTCACAAAAGCGTGAAGTAGCGCACAAAGTACTATCCACGCATAACAGCGTCAACAAACCTGGCACGAATCCTCTTCGAATTACCGACTGCGGAACGACCCCTATCGGCAAGTTGCGGGTCCGGCTCTTGGCGACCATCGCCTGCCTCGCTCTCCTCGCGTCGCCCGCATGGGCGCAACCCGAGGGGGCCGTCGAGGCCATCATCATCGTGACCGGCGGACCGCCGGGCAGCAGTTGCCCGCCGCCGGGCAGCACCCCCGGCTGCACCTCGACCACCACCGTGGTCGAGCGGTCGATCACGCTCACCGACCTGACCCCGGAGTTCGCGCTGACCGGCATCCCGGGCGACACCCTGCAGCAGGAGGGCGTTGTGATGATGACCGTGACCAGCAACAGCCGGTGACGATCCCGCTCACCGTCACCACCGGCGGGTACGTCGCCACCCTGCACTACGTGGCGGTGGCCCGGTGAGCGGCGGCCGGAGCGCGGTCGGTGGGCTCAGTTCGTGGCGGGTGGGATGCGGCAGGCGGCGTCGACCCGGTTGACCGGCACGTAGTGCAGGGTGGCGACGTACCCGCCGGCCCAGTCCCTCCAGCAGCGAGTCCTCGACGTGGAAGCCCCACACCCGCAGCCGGTACCGGGGCAGTTCACCCTCGGTGGGGCAGAGCACCTGGGCCTCGATCCGCTCGACCGGGACGTACCGCACCCCGCCACGTTCCTGCAGGATCACCGCGTGCACGTCGTCAACGGTGATGACGTGACCACGGATATCCTCGGTCCCGCCGTCAGGCTCGGTCCCGCCGTCAGGCTCGGTCCCGCCGTCAGGCTCGGTCCCGCTGTCGGGCACGACACCGCGCTCCGGACCGGTGTCGTCGTCGGGCTCGCCGGGTACGGCGGTTCCGCCGGTCCGGACCGTGGTCACGGTCAGCGGCAGCACCGGGGTCGTGATCACCGGTAACGCCGCCCAGCAGAGCGTGACCAGCACCGCCAGCTGGGTCGTCATCGCCACCGGTCGGGCCACCGCCGCCGGGATCGGCCCGGCGACAAGAAGCGCGAGCAGCGGTGGTGCCGCGATCACCAGTACCGCGAAATACTCCCGCTGTGTCCACCCGGCACCCAGCGTCGGCGCCATCAGCACCCCGTACCCGGCCAGCAGGGTGAGCAGCCCGAGCGCCCGGGGAATCCGTCGGTCCTCCACCGTCGCCGGGGAGAGTTGGAACGCGGCGGCGAACGCCGGCAACAGCAGCGGCAGGTAGAGGATCGGCCAGGTGGCGAGCGCGATCCCGAAACAGGCGATCACCGCCCAGTGCGGCGTCATCCGCCGCCACCGGGCGAAGAGCGGCGGACGGCGCCCGATCCGGTGGGTCGGCGCGGCCTCGGCGCTGACCGCCAGCGTGCCGCCGATAGCGAAGATCGCCACCAGGCCGGCGGAGACCAGTCGGGCCGCCGTGGTGACCAGCGCGGCGGCGAGGTTGACCGGGTTGACGTTGGCCACCAGCAGCAGCGTGGTCTGCAGCTCACCGCCCGCCTCCACCCCGAGTCGGAGGACGGAGAAGAGCGCCGGTACGCCGACCGCCAGGGTCCAGAACGACTGGCTCGCCCGGGACCGCTGATCCGTCGGATCCGCTGCGGGGGCTCCACCGCCGGGTTCGGCACCCTTTCCGACGTACGTCGTCGGCAGGTCACCGTCCCCGTCCGGCGGCAGGTCCGGGTCCGTATCCCGCCCGGTCCGGGCCGCCGTGGGCGTACCCGTCGGTGCTGAACCTCCAGATGCCGGAACGCCCGGCCGGACCGTCAGCGGCGCGGACGACGGCTGCGCCGGCTCGGACGCGACGGCGGCCGGCCCGCGTACGGCGGCATCCTCCCGGCCCGCCGTGCTCATCTCGGCGGCGCCTTCTCGTCGAAGTCCACCAGGTCGGGCACGTCCAGCGGCGGCGGCTGCTCCCGGTCCGCGCCGAGCCACGGCCCGAGATGCTTGTGGTACGCGGCCAGCCACGGGCTGGTCCGGCCCTTCCGCCCCTCCAGGTAGCTCTTCTGCAGGAAGTACGCGACCAGGTCGCGTAGTGCCGGATCGCTGATCGGCACCCCGACGCCGAGCTGTTCACTGGTGCCGAACGGCATGTCGACCATGCGGAGCTGGGTCGGGTGCTGGGCGAGGAAGCCGGCCAGGATGGTCTCGTCCGAGCTGACCGCGTCGTAGCGACCCGCCAGGATCCCGTCCACACAGTCCCCGACGTTCTTGACAACCAGCGCCTTGACCTCGTGCCGGCCGAGTTCCGCCTCGCTTGTCGAACCGCCGCTGGTGCAGACCCGGTACCTCGGGTCGCGCAGGTCCTCGATGGTCCGGATGGCGTCCCGGTGCTTGTTGTGGATCATCACCTCCTGGGTGGTGACCAGGTACGGGCCGGCGAAGCTGACCAGCTTCTGCCGATCCTCGGTGATCGAGAAGCTCGCCACCACGATGTCGACCTGGCCGCTCTGCAGCGCGGGGACGCGGTCCTCGGTGTCGAGCGCCTTGAACTCGATCCGCTCGTCGCCGGCATAGCCGAGCGAGGCGGCGATGTAGCGGGCGATCTCGATGTCGAAGCCGACGTGCCTGCCGTCCTCCAGTCCGCCCATCAGCGGTTCGAAGGTGGCCACCCCGATCTTCAGTTTGCTCTGGCCGTAGATGTGCGACTCCCGGAGCTTGTCCTGGACGGAGACGCCCGGATCCCGGCCGTCGCAGCCGGCGCCGGCGGCGAGCAGCAGGGTGAGGACAACCGCGAGGGTACGGCCGAACACCTGGACCCGGCCCCGGTGTGTTTCGTCGCGCATCGTCGGCCTCCGGAGGAGGGAGTAGCGAGCGCTCAGCGTAGCCGATCAGGTCCACTGTGGTAACCGCGCGGAACGGTGGACCGCGCCCCGACCCCCGCCGGCGCGGGGCGGACCGGGCCGTCAGCCGGCGACAGGGCGGCCGGCCGGGGCTCAGCCCTGGGCGAGGGTCGGGCCGCCGAGTGCGTTGACCCCCTTGCCGGCCAGACACCGGAAGGTCCGGTCGGTCCCCCCGGCCGGCGACGGCAGCACCTCGAACCGCCACCCGTCGACCTCGATCAAAGTGGTGGTCAGCCGGAACACGTACGGGCTGCAGATCTCCTGCACGTCCGGATGCTGCTTCACCGTGGCGTGGTCGGCCGGGTCGAGGCCCGCCGGCAGTTCACCCAACGCGTACGTCTCCCAGGTGTGCCGGCCCTCGCAGGACTGTGTCCGGACCTCCGCCCGCCCCCGCTGCACCCGCACCGGTCCGAAGCACTCCGGCTCTGCCGGACAGCTGACTCCGGAGGGGAGCGGGGCGAGGCAGCCGCGCAACGCGCCGATCTTGGCACTGCGAGACGGGCCGGGGTTGACCGGAGTGGCACTGCTGCTGCGCCCGCCCCCGTTCGGCGACGGACCGGACCCGGTTCGGTGGGCGACGTACCAGGAACCGCCGGCGATGGTGGCGACCAGGATCAGGGCGCCCAGGCTGCCCAGGAACCAGTACAGGTGTCGGCGACGGCCGGAGTGCGGAACCGTCGGATGCGGGTCGGTCCGGGGCCCGACCGTCCAGGGAGGCGGCGGGGTGTAGGCGCTGGACAGGTAGACCTTCGGCGGGGCGCCGCCCGAGGTGGGTGCCGCCGGGGCCGGCGCGCCGGAGGTGGGGGTGTGGGCGGGACGCGGGCCCGGTACGCCCGCCGGACCGGCCACGGCCACCCCGCCCGGCCCGGTTGCCCCGGCGGCGGGCGCACCGTTCGACGTCGCTCCGGTCAGCCCGGCGGCCGGCGGACCGACACCGCCGGGCACCGTCCCAGCCGGCATCGTCCCAGCCGGCATCGTCCCGGCGGGGACACCGGAGACCGGGGTGCCGGGCACCGGGCCCGGGGAGACCGGCACGGCCGCGACCACGCCGGAGATCGGGGGTACCCCGGTCTCCGGGAAGTCGAGGGAGACCGTCGCGAGCAGGTCCCGCAGCTGGGCCGCGCTGGGCCGGTCGGCCGGGTCGTTCGCCATCCCGTAGCGGAGCAGGTCCAACAGCCGGCTCGGCACACCCGGCAGCTCCGGGATCGGCTCGGCGAAGAGTTCCATCAGGGTGAGCAGACCGGGGTTGCGGTCGGCCTGCCAGCGCGGCGGTTTGCCGTACATCACCGCGTAGAGGGTGGCGCAGAGCGCGTACACGTCGACGGCCGGCGAGGGCGGGCTGTGCCGGAACATCTCCGGTGGCGCGTACGCCGGGGTGAGCACCTCCAGGGTGATCGCGGAGTCCCGGACCTCGGCCAGGACGGCCAGCCCGAAGTCGGCCAGGGTCGCGTCGTTGAACCGGGAGTAGAGGATGTTGGCGGGCTTGACGTCCCGGTGCAGCACCCCGAACTGGTGGGCGTCGGCGAGCGCGTCGGCGATCTTCACTCCGACGTCACGGGCTTCGGCCGCGCTCAGCGGGGAGGTACGCATCCGGTCCGCGAACGACCCGTCGCAGAGTTCCATGATCAGATAGGGGTGCCGGTCCTGGGTGACCCCGACATCGAAGAGGTCGACCACGTGCGGGTGGGACGACATCCGGGCCGCTGCCCGCGCCTCCCGGAGAAATCGTCGCTGGTCGCGCTCGTCGTCCAGAGTACGGTTCTCGATCTTGACCGCTACCTCCCGCCCGACGGACTGTTGGGTGGCCCGGAACACGGTGGCGTAACCACCTCGGGCAATCACCTGCAAGTCGGTCAGACCCGGCACAACAGGCAGGGGCAGCGCGCCTCGTGGAGTGTCGGTCACAGAGTCGAAAATACCGAAGACATGAGACGATTCAGCCCCCTGAAGCGGTGGCTGTTACCGGCTGGTTGCCATTCCGAGTCCGGTCGAGCCACAGCCCGACCCCGGTGGCGACCGCCCCGAGCCCCTCCCAGACCGCCACCCCGAGGAACCGCAACGGCGCCGTCCCGGTCACCACCAGCACAGTGAAGACGGTGAACGTCACCAGCCGGAAGACCACCGTGAACCGGAAGAAGGGCCGCCAGTCCATGGTCGCGGCGAGCAGGTAGTAGACGCCCATGTTGAACGACGCCATCGACGAGGCGGTGACGAACGTCCGGGTGTAGTCACCGGTCGCCCGCTCGGCGGAACCGAGCACCTCGAAACCGAGCAGTCCGAGCAGCACCTCGGGGCGGATCAGACCGACGGCACCGAGCAGCACCGCCAACCCGCCGAAGACGGCGATCGTCCATGCCGCGACCGAGCGGGGCAGCCTCATCGTGCGGATCCTCCGGTGCAGCAGCACCCGCCCCCGGTGGACGGAAGTGGATCTAGGCTAGCGCCTGACCCGGCTGCGCGGTATCCCGCAGATCGAACGATCCGGTCCCGTGCGCGGTCGCCACCTCGTCGCGTACGCCCCCAGCACGACGGGGATCGCCGCCACCGGTCCGCTGCCGGACGACCCGTACCGGGTTCCGCTCGCCGACCGCCCCCGACACCGTCGCCCCGTCCGGGCCGGAGACCGATCCGGTGTCCGCACCGGACACCGCCCCGACCACATCGGACAACGCCGTCCTGGCGTCGGCCGCACCGACCAGGCGGGCCCGCAGCGCCGTCACCCGGCTCCGCTCACTGGCCTGCTCCGTCGCGTACGCCAACCGGACCGCCTCCTCGGCGGCGGTCACCGCCGCCCCCGGCTCACCGGCCGCGGCCAGCGCCTCGGCCAGCACCTCGGTCGCGACAACCTGACTGCGGATGTCCTCCCCCGACGCGTCGACCGCCCGCCGGGCCCAGTCCAGTGCCGCCTCGGTCCGCCCGTCGGCGAGCAGCGCGGCCGCGTACCGGGCCAGGATCTGGCGGCGGGAGAAGAGCACCGACGGCAGCGCGTCCGAGACCACGATCGGTTCGAGCAGGCGTACCGCCGCCGCGGCGTCGCCCTCGGCCAACCGACTCTCGGCGAGCAGCACCTGGGGCCCGAGCTGGATCAGCGCCATCGGGGTGTGCGGCTCGACGGCCGCCAACACCGCCTCGGCGTCCCGGCCGGCCGCGGCCGGGTCACCCCGGTCCAGCGCGACAACTCCACGCAACGTACCGGCCAGACCGGTGAGCAGCGGATGGGAGGTACGTCGGGCGTACGCGAGCGCGTCGGTCAACAGGTCGGCGGCGTGTTCCGGCTCGCCCAGCCCCCGGGCCACCGCCCCCCGGACGACCAGCGCGAAACCCCGCCCCCAGTCGTCGGAGGCGGCGGCGAAGTCCCGGTACGCCCGCCGCGCCTCCCGGTCGGCCTCGGCCAGTTCACCCAGCTCGGCGGCGGCGAACGCCTCCACGGCCCGCAACGTGCCGACCGCCCAGGCGTCGCCGACCCGTTCGCCGAGCGGCAGGAAGACCCGGGCCAGTCGGCGGGCCTCGGCGAGCCGGCCGGCGAGCAGCCGGGCGAAGGCGGTGGTGCCGCGCAGCCACGCCTCGCCGACCGGGTCGTCGATCTCGGCGAAGAGCTGCGCCGCCCGGTCCAGCACCGCGTCGGTGCCGGCGAAGTCGCCCCGGGTGGTGGTCACCCAGGCCAGGTTCTGCAACGACCACGCCTGCCCACGCGGATCGTCGGCGTCCAGGTTCACCTGGTACGCCCCGGCGAACCGACTGCTGGCCTGGCCGAGTCGACCGGCGACGAAGTCCGCCATGCCGAGCCGGCGCATCGCCGAGGCCCGGGGGCCGGGCAGGTCCGCCTCGGTGGCCACCCGCAGCGCCTCCTGCCAGATCTGCACCGCACGCGTCCGGTCGCCCTGGGCCCGGTACGCCTGTCCGAGCACCAGCAGCGCCCCGGCCCGTACGGCCGCGTCGTCCCCGGCGTTCGCGCAGATCTTCTCGGCCAGGGTGAGCGCGTCGGCGATCCGGCCCACCTGGAGCAGTGCCCGGGCGTGGACCAGGCGGGCACCGCCGGGCACGGCGGCACCGGCGAGCCGGTCGGCCCGCTCGGCGTACTCGACGGCCTGCAGCGGCTCGCCCACGGCGAGGGACCGCCGGGCGGACCGGTTGAGCGCGGCCATACCGAGCGGGGCCACCTTCCGGGCCGTCGCGTCGGTCGGCAGGTTGATCACGTCGGCGAGCGCGGTGGCCCGCTCGGTATGCTCGGCGATGAACGCGTCCCGGGCCGCCTCCGGCAGCACCGCCGGGGTGACGCCGCCCCGGCCGGGAAGCCCGTCGGCACCGGTCGGCGCGGCCCACTCGACGAGTGCGGCGTGCCGGTCGGCGAGGTCCGCCTTGCCGATCCCGGCGTACGCCGCCTCCCGCATCAGCGGGGTCGCGAAGAGGTAACCGTCGCGGTTGCGGTGCAGCATGCGACGTTGGAGCAGTTCCTCGACGGCCCGTTCGAGTTCCACCGCGACGACGGCCGACGGCCGGCCCTCCCGGCCGGCCCGCCGCTCGCGCAGCGCCTCGAGCGCGCCGGCCGGGACGGTGTCGCCGATGACGGCCGCGTCCCGCAGCGCCGCTCGCGCGTCCGGCGGCAGGGCGTCGATCCGGGCCGCCAGCACGGCGGCGAGGTCCCGGGAGAGCAGTCGGCTGCCGAGCGAGCCGGGCACCAGCCGCCAGACGGTGCCGGGTGCCGGGCCGACGGCCGGCCCCGGTTCCGCGCCCGGCGGTCGGGTGGTCGGGGCGGTCTGGCGGACCGCCCGGCCGGCCGGCGGCGCCTCGGTCGGGGCGACGGCGGAACCGGAAGCGGTACCGAGGGCGGCAGCGGAGGCGCGGGCGCCGACGGAACCGACCCGGGCGGGCTCCAGCACCGTGGTGAGCGCGCCGCGTTCCATCAGCAGCGTGACCAGTTCGGCGAGGTAGAACGGGTTTCCCTGGGCGGTGGCGAGCAGCCGGTCCACGTCGTTCTGCGGCAGCCGCCCGCCACCGAGGTACGTGGTGAGCAGCCGGGCCGCGTCGGCACCCCGCAGCGGCGGCAGCGCGTGCACCTCCGCGTCCGCGACGCGGGTCAGCGCACCGGCCGCCCGGACCAGTTCGGGACGGCCGAGCAGCAGTACGAGCACCGGACCGGTCAGCCGGGACAGGGTCACGCCGAGCGCGTCGACGGTCTCCGGGGTGGCGTTGTGCAGGTCGTCGACGATGACCGCCAGTGGGGTCTCCGCGGCGAGCGCGCTGAGCAGTTCGGCGACGGCGCCCGGGATCGCGTCGGCGGCGGCCACGGCCTCGCCCGCCGACCACTCCGCCGGGCCGGCCGGCACGGTGCCGGTCGCCGACGGCAGTTCGGCGTAGCCGAGCAGGGCGAGCAGCAGGTCGACGGCGACCGGCGGCGGGTCGGGCCGGTGCCGGGCCAACCGCTGGCCGAGCCGGCGCAGCCGCTCCTCGACAACCGAACGGGTCAACGCGGTCGCCGGCCCGTCGGGCAGGCCGACCGCGGCCCGGACCAGGTCGGCCAGCGGACCCAGCCGACGTCGTTCGCCGAACGCCGCGCACTTCACCGAGAGGACCCGGGCGCCGGTGTGGGTGGCGTACCGGCCGGCGCCGACGTCGTATCCGGTGGCGAGTCGTTCGACCTCGGCGGCGAACCGGGACTTGCCGATCCCCGCCTCGGCGGTCATCAGCAGCACCCGGGGTTCCCCCTGGTCGATGACCTCGGCGAGTCGGCCGGCGACCCGACCGATCTCGGTCTCCCGACCGACGAACGGCGCCTCGTCGCCGAGCCCGGAGCGGGTGCCGGGGGCGTCCAGCAGACCGAGCAGCTCGTACGCCTCGACCGGCTCGCGTTTGCCCTTGAGTCGCAGCGGCCGGAGCTGCCGCCAGGAGGCGACCCGTCGGGTCGCGGCGGCGGTCCGGGCCCCGGCGTAGACGGCGCCGATCGCGGCGGCGTCGGCGAGCCGGGCGGCGGTGTTGACGGTGTCGCCGATGACGGTGTACTCGATGGCGGCCTGGATCCCGGCGACCACGTCGCCGGTGTTGAGCCCGACCCGCAGACCGAGCGGGGCTCCGCCACCGCGCTCGTCGTCGAGCACCCGGCGGACCGCACGCTGCATGGAGAGGGCGGCCCGGACGGCGCGCTCGGCGTCGTCCTCGTGGGCGACCGGGGCGCCGAAGACCGCCATGATCCCGTCGCCGGTCAGCTTGTCGACGTGGCCGCCGAAGGTCTTCACCGCGCCGGCGAGGGCGGCCAGGACCCGGTCGGTGACGGTGCTGACCCGCTCGGGGTCGAGATCCTCCGACCAGGAGGTAAAGTCGGACAAATCGCCGAAGAGGACCGTAACGACGCGTCGTTCCGCTTGCGGCAGGGTCGCGGCGGCCGGCAGCGCGACTCCGCAGTTGTGGCAGAACCGCGCGCCGGGCACGGCGACGGTTCCACACACCGGGCAGGTCACGCTGGGTCCAACCCACCCGCCCCGGGGCGGGATTCCCGATTCACCTGATCGGCTTGCCGGTTCGGCCGATCAGACCGGTGATCCGCACGGTCGAGGTAGGCGAGCTGGGCCTGGACGGACCACTCCGCCGCCGGCCAGAGCGCCCGGTCCACGTCCGCGTAGACCGTGGCCACCACCTCGGCGGCGGTCCCCGCCCCGGCCGCGACCGCCTGCCGGACCTGGTCGAGTCGGGCCTGCCGGTGGGCCAGGTAGAACCGCGCCGCCGCCGCGCAGTCGGCCAGCGCCGGGCCGTGTCCCGGCAGCGCCGGAACCTCCTCGTACGCGGTCAACGCGGTCAGGCTGCCGAGATAGTCGCCGAGGTCGCCGTCCGGATGGGCGACCACGGTGGTCCCCCGGCCGAGGATCGTGTCCCCGGTGCAGACCACCCGCTCGTCGGCCGACTCGACCAGGAAACAGAGCGAGTCGGCGGTGTGCCCCGGCGTGACCAGGGCCCGTACCGACAGGCCGGCGATCTCCACCACCCCGCCGACCATCGCCGCGGCTGACCCGGCCGGCCCCTCCGCCAGCCCCGGCGCCCCGGCGCCCGCCCGCGCCCCGTCGAAGGTCAACCGCGCGGCACCGGTCAGCGTCAGGAACCGCTCCAGCCCCTCGCCGTGGTCGGGGTGCCCGTGGGTGAGCAGCACACCGAGCACCGGGCCACGCGCCGCCACCGCCGCCAGATGGCCCTCGTCCAACGGCCCCGGGTCGACGACCACCACCCCGCCCGCACCGGGGAGGCCCAGCACCCAGGTGTTGGTGCCGTCCAGGGTCATCGGCCCCGGATTGGGTGCCCTGACCAGGGCCGCCCAGCCCGGTAGCTGGGCGGCCAACGCCGCCGCCGGTGCGGTCACATGCCCGGTCACGGTTGTAAGGGTACGACCGGCAGCTGACAGCGCCATGTCGTACGCCTGACCGACGGTCAGGCGACCTCGACGATGACCTCGATCTCGACCGGTGCGCCCAGCGGCAGTTCGGCCACCCCGACCGCGCTCCGGGCGTGCCGGCCCGCCTCGCCGAAAACCGTGCCGAAGAGTTCGGAGGCGCCGTTCACCACGCTCGGCTGGCCGGTGAAGCCCTCCGCCGAGGCGACGAACCCGGTCACCTTGACGATCTTCACCACGCTCTCCAGGCCGACCAGAGCGTCGATCGCGGCCAGCGCGTTGAGCGCGCAGCGGGCGGCGAGGTCCTTCGCCTGCTCGGCGGAGACCCCGGCGCCCACCTTGCCGGTGGCCAGCAGCTTCCCCTCGGCCAGCGGCAACTGGCCGGAGACGTACACGTGGCGGCCGGACTGCACCGCCGGTACGTAGTCGGCCAGCGGTGGTACGACCTCGGGCAGGACCAGACCGAGCTCGGCGAGCTTGCCGTGCGGTCCGGTGGTCACGACTTGACCCGCTTGAGGTACGCGACCAGCTGCTCCGGGTTCGGTCCGGGCACCACGGCCACCAGCTCCCAGCCGTCCTCACCCCAGTTGTCGAGGATCTGCTTGGTCGCGTGCACCAGCAGCGGCACCGTGGCGTACTCCCACTTCTGCATAACTAGAGGTCTCCCTCGGTCTCGGGCTTTTCGGCGACAGCCTACGGGCTGGTCCGACGGCCGACGTACGGCTACCGGCAGGCCCGCCGCCAGGCGTACGTCGGCGTCGGGCCTCGCGGCCGGGCGCTACCCTCGCCGCATCGGCCCCACTATGCTCTTCCGCCACACTGAACGCAGCATGCCAGCCCGTCACATGGCCCGCCGGGGCCGACCGTGCGCACCGGCGTAGCCAGGTCCGTCGTCGATTGGGGACGTCATGACGCAACCGCCCACGGGTGACGAGACGGCGACCGCCACGAACCCGGACACGCCCGAGCCGTCGTCCGGTCAGACGCCCGCCGCGCCGGAACCCCGCAGCGCGACGACGTCACCGGTCGACCCCGGGCCGCTCCCGGACCCGGACCCGGCCCCGCAACCCCGGCCCACGGCGGGCGGCCACGACCCCACCGCGCCCGTCCCCGGGCCGGCGACACCGGTGGGTTTCCCGGTCGCCCCCGGACACCCTGTACCGCCCGGTCAGTTCGGCGTGGGCTACCCGCCGCCGCCCGGTCAGCCCCCGTTCGGAGCGGTACCGACCCCGCTGAAGAAGCGACGCACCCTGCTCATCGTGTCGATCGTCCTGGCCGCGACCCTGCTGCTCTGCGTCGGCGGCGGGGTCTCCGCCTTCCTGGTGATCCGCAACGTGGAGAACGGTGAGGGCGCCGCGGATCCGGTGGCCGCGGTGGACGGCTTCCTGGAGGCCGTCTACGCCGACCAGAACGCCGAGAAGGCGGCCAGCCTGGTCTGCGCCGAGGCCCGGGACAGCGGGCAGATCGAGGCGAAGATCGAGGAGGTGGCGGGCTACGCGCGGACGTACGACAGTCCGCGGTTCCGGTGGGTCGAGCCCAGGCTCGACGAACGCAACGCCGAACGCGCTCTCGTCTCCACCACCCTGACCATGGTGACCGGCGACGAGCGGGCGGTGGAACAGCAGCTCAGGTTCATCGTGGTCGAGAAGACCGGCTGGTGGGTCTGCGACGTCAACTGATCACCGCCGCCCGGCGGGCGCGGCCTCGCCGACGGGATCGGTGCCCGGCCGGGTCAACTACCCTCGAAGGGTGCGAGGGAGCGAAGATTTGGTCGACCCGGTCGGCGCCGACCAGGGCGGCGCCGGGTGGCCCGCCCGGCTGCACGTGATCACCGGCAAGGGTGGGACCGGCAAGACGACCGTCGCCGCCGCCCTCGCCCTCGCCCTGGCCCGGGGTGGCCGCCGTACGCTGCTGGTCGAGGTGGAGAGCCGGCAGGGCATCGCCCAGCTGTTCGGGACCGATCCGCTGCCGTACGAGGAGCGGACGATCGCCACCGCCCGGGGCGGGGGTGAGGTCCGGGCGCTGGCCGTCGACCCCGAGGAGGCTCTCCTCGAATACCTGGACATGTTCTACAAGCTCGGCGCCGCCGGTCGGGCCCTGCGAAAGCTCGGCGCGATCGATTTCGCCACCACGATCGCGCCCGGCCTGCGTGACGTCCTGCTCACCGGCAAGGTCAAGGAGGCCACCACCCGGACGGTCAACCAGCGCCGGGTGTACGACGCGGTGGTGCTGGACGCCCCGCCCACCGGCCGGATCGGCCGGTTCCTGAACGTCACCGCGGAGACCGCCCGGTTGGCCAAGGTCGGCCCGATCAAGACCCAGAGCGAGGGGGTCGCGGCGCTGCTCCGGTCGCCGATGACCGCCGTACACGTGGTGACGCTGTTGGAGGAGATGCCGGTCCAGGAGACGATCGACGCGATCGCCGACCTCGACAAGCTGGGCATTCCGGTCGGGCGGCTGATCCTGAACGCGACCCGTCCGGCGCTGCTCGCCGGCAAGGTCACCCAGGCGGAGCTGCGGCGTGGCCTGGCCGCCGCGGGTCTGCCGGCCGACCGGGCGGCCGTCGCCGGGTTGCACGCCGAGGCCCGCGACCAGGCCGTCCGCCGTGATCTTGAGGAGTCGCTCCGGGCCGACCTGGTCGAGCTGGGCCGCCCCCTGGTACGCCTGCCGCTGCTGGCCGAGGGAGTCGACCGGGCCGGGCTGGAGGTCATCGGGGACAGTCTGCTGACCGGCTCCTCCTGAGCGGGGTCAGGAAGAGCACTTCCGCACCATCGGCTACCGCCTGGGCGATAACCGGGGGGCCTTTCCCTACACCCAACGGGTGGGAGGTAGCCGACTGACTCACACCTGAGCGCCAGCAGGCCGTCCGGGCCGCGCGGTCCCGATACGCTCGTTTCGTGCGTTCCGATCACCCGGCGGCGGAGTCGGCGACCTCAAGCGCCGCTGACCTGGACATCGACCGGATCCTCGCCGACCCCGGCGTACGGATCGTGGTCTGCTGCGGCGCGGGCGGGGTCGGCAAGACCACCACGGCGGCGGCGCTGGCGCTGCGGGCGGCGGAACGGCACGGTCGACGCACGGTGGTGCTGACCATCGACCCGGCCCGACGGTTGGCCCAGTCGCTGGGGCTGACCGAACTGGACAACACGCCGCGCCAGGTCAAGGGGATCGACGCCGAGGCCAGCGGCGGCGAACTGCACGCCATGATGCTGGACATGAAGCGGACCTTCGACGACGTGGTGCTCGCGCACACCGATCCGGCGAAGGCGGCGGAGATCTTCGCCAACCCCTTCTACCAGGCGATGAGTTCCACCTTCGCCGGTACGCAGGAGTACATGGCGATGGAGAAGCTGGGGCAGCTGCACGCCCGGGACGAGTGGGACCTGATCGTGGTCGACACCCCGCCGTCCCGGTCCGCGCTGGACTTCCTGGACGCGCCGGCCCGGCTCTCCCGGTTTCTGGACGGTCGGATGCTGCGGCTGCTGCTCGCCCCGGCGCGCAGCGGTGGCCGGAGCATGTTCAGCCTGGTCACCGCCTCGTTCGGGATGTTCTCCCGGGTGGTGCAGAAGGTGCTCGGCGCGCAGTTGCTCACTGACCTGTCCGGTTTCGTCGCGGCGCTCGACTCGATGTTCGGCGGTTTCCGGCAGCGGGCGGAGCAGACGTACCGGGTGCTGCAGGCTCGGGAGACGGCGTTCCTACTGGTCGCGGTCCCGGAGCCGGACGCGATCCGGGAGGCGGCCTATTTCGCCGGCCGGCTGGGTGAGGAGCGGATGCCGCTGGTCGGCCTGGTGTTGAACCGGGTGCACCAGACCGCGCCGGGGACGCCGGCCGCGGCGGAGAGTCTGGCCGCCGCCGACCACCTCGCCGACCTGGGCGGCCACGAGGCGACGGTGGAGACGCTGCGGGCGCACGCGGCCCTGGCCCAGCAGGCGGCCCGGGAGCGCCGGGTGGCCCGGGTCTTCACCGACGCGTTTCCGGCGGTGCCGACGGCGGCGGTCACGGCACAGCCCGCCGACGTCCACGACGTCGACGGGCTACGCACGATCGGTGCCGCGATCAGCCACCGCTGAGCCGCGACCGGCCCCTCGCGAGCCACGATCAGCCCCTCGCCGGCTGGTACGGCGGCGGCGCCGTCAGCCGGCGTTGACGAGGACCTTGTCCTTGTTCTTCATCGCCGCCTCGAACATTTTCCGCCAGCTGGCCACGTTGGGGTGGCGACGCAGCAGTGCCCGGCGTTCCCGCTCGGTCATGCCACCCCACACCCCGAACTCGATGCGGTTGTCGAGCGCGTCGGCCAGGCACTCGTACCGCACCGGGCAGCTGCGGCAGATCCGTTTCGCCACGTTCTGTTCGGCACCCTGTACGAACAGCGCGTCCGGGTCACCGTTCTGACAAGCCGCCAATGTGGGCCAGTCTGTGATCATGCCCATCTGTTTCTGTCCCCCCTTGCTGTCCCGCTACCGACCAGAGCCGGTCAGCCGGCGATAACCCCCCGGCCACCCGTGCCGCCCTCCCCCCGGGCACCACGGACGACGTGCGATTCTCTCGCTCGACCATCATGCTCTGTAGTCAACTGATTACGCAACGTTGTCAGCCAAATCCATCAACCCGGACGGTCCGTGATGCTCTGTCCGGCAATCCGGCCCTGACTACCCGGCGACGATCCTGGAAAACGCTGCGAAGACTCGTCTGATGGAGGAGACTTGGCAGCGGAAGCCCGCAACCGCACACCAGGGGTCGTGCGTTTAGCACAACGAGGTCGGCGCCCGCAGGAAATGGGGAAAGTACGCCGGAGGCGACCTCGGTGCAGATTCACGTACCCTGTCGAGGTGACCTGGATGCGGAAGCGTGACCACAATGTCTTCACCAACGCCGCGTCGCTGCTGATCTGCGGACTACTGGCCGGCGTGGTGGTCGCCGCAGCCGCCTTCCCCGCGGTGGCGATGTCCGGCCTGGCGGCGAAGGCAGGCGCGGAGACGTTCGACAAGCTCCCCACCGAGCTGACCGTCAAGAAGGCGCCCCAGATCAGCTACCTGTACGCGTCGGACGGCAAGACGCCGCTGGCCACCATGTACGACGAGAACCGCCGCGACGTGCCGCTCAAGGACGTCAACCCCTTCGTGGGCAAGGCGTTGATCGCCGCCGAGGACAAGCGGTTCTACGAGCACAACGGCGTCGACATGAGCGGCGTCGCCCGGGCGTTCGTGGCCAACCAGAACGCCGGCGTCACCCAGCAGGGCGCCTCGACGTTGACGATGCAGTACGTCCGGCTCAGCATCGCCTACTCCGCCACCCACCCGCAGGACGTGGTGGCGGCGACCGAGGACACCAGCGCCCGGAAGCTGCGCGAGATGCGGTACGCCCTGCAGCTCGACGCGGACCTCAGCAAGGACCAGATCCTGGAGGGCTACCTGAACATCGCCCCGTTCGGCAACGGGGCGTACGGCATCTTCGCCGCCAGCCAGGTCTACTTCGGAAAGCACCCGAAGGACCTGAAGCTCGAAGAGGCGGCGATGCTGGCCGGCATGGTCAAGGCGCCCTCGGACAACGACCCGACCACCAAGAGCGGCTACCCGGAGGCACTGAACCGGCGCAACTGGGTCATCGGCGAGATGGTCAAGACCGGCGCCATCACCCCGGAGGAGGCCGCCAAGGCCATCGCCACCAAACTGGTGGTCAAGGACAAGCGGACCCCGAACGGCTGCGTCGCGACCAACAAGAACGACTGGGGCTTCTTCTGCGACTACTTCTACCGCTGGTGGATGCAGCAGCCGACCTTCGGCACCACCCAGTACGACCGGGAGCGGCGGCTGAAGAGCGGCGGCTACAGCATCGTCACCACCCTTGACGCGAAGGTACAGAACGCGGCCAAGAAGGCCGTCGAGCGCAACGTCAAGACCGGCAAGAAGGAAGCCATGATGGTGGCGGCCGTCGAGCCGGGCACCGGGCGGGTACGGGCGCTGGCGGTGAACCGCAACTACAAGCTCGACGACCCGGACAAGCCGAAGAACAAGATCTCCACCAACCCGGCGAAGGCGCGGAAGGGAATCCGGGGCACCTACCCGAACACCACCAACCCGCTGCTCACCGGCGGTGGGGACATCACCGGCTACCAGGCCGGCTCGACGTTCAAGATCTTCACGATCGTGGCGGCGCTGGAGGCGGGCTACCCGCTGGCGTACTCGATCGACTCGCCGGTGCAGTACAAGTCGAACTACCCGGTGGAGTTCAACTCCCCTGCTGCCTGCCGGGGCACCAGCCGGTACTGCCCGACGAACGCCAGTGCGAGCATGGCCGGCCGGCACAACATGTGGGGCGCGTTCGGCAGGTCGGTGAACACCTACTTCGTACCGCTGCAGGAGCGGGTCGGTGCGGACAAGGTGGTCGACGCGGCGGAGCGGATGGGTATCCGGTTCCGGGCCAGCAACGACGCCGACTTCGCCAGCAACAAGCAGTACGCCAAGCAGTGGGGCGCGTTCACCCTCGGCGTCTCCCAGACGACTCCGCTGGACCTGGCGAACGCGTACGCCACGCTCGCCGCGGACGGCAAGTACTGCGAGCCGATCCCGGTGCAGCAGATCCGCGACCAGGAGGGCAACAAGCTCGACGTCGCCAACCCGCGCTGCCAGCAGAACCTCAAGACCGAGGTGGCCCGGGCCGCCGTCGACGCCGCCCGCTGCCCGGTCGGCGACCAGGCCCAGAGCGGTCGGTGCACCGGCGCCACGGCGCCGAACGTCCGGGGCGCGGTCGGCAAGCCGGTCGCCGGCAAGACCGGTACCACCGACAGCGAGAAGAGCGCCGCCATGGTGGTGATGACCAAGCAGCTCTCGGTCGCCGGCATCCTGACCGACCCGGACTGGCCCGAGACCACCCAGAACATGGGCCACAACGAGCCGGGCGGTGTGAACCACGCCGTCTACCAGACGCTGCGGGACGCCATGAAGGACAAGAAGGCGATCCAGTTCACTCCGCCGAGCGGCAAGATCGTCAACGGTGACCAGCGGGTGATCCCGACCGTGACCTGCCAGTCCATCGACACCGCCCGGTCCCGGCTGCGCGGCGCCGGCTTCGAGGTCGAGGTCTCCGGCAACCGGGTCGACTCCCGCTGCCCGGCCGGAACCGCGGCCGGCACCAGCCCGGACGGCCGCACCATCAAGGGCGGTGCGGTGACGATCCTGGTCAGCAACGGCCAGGGCGGCGGTGACGGCCCCGGAGGCGACGGCCCCGGTGGTCCGGGCGGTCCCGGCGGTCCGGGCGGTACGCGACCGCCGGGCCGCTGACCCGCCGACTCACCCTCCGGTACGACAGAAGGGCGGGCACTCCCAGCCGGGGGTGCCCGCCCTCGTCGTCTGGCGGAACGGGTACGACTATCCGGCGCCGAGCTGTCGACGTACCTCGGCGGCGACCCGGCCCCCCTCGGCCCGGCCGGCCACCGCGGCCTGGGCCGCCTTCATCGCCGGGCCCATCTGCCGCTGCTCGGTGAAGCCGCCGGCGGTCAGCGCCCCGGCGACCAGCTCGGCCAACTCCTCGTCGGAGAGCTGCTTCGGCAGGTAGCGGTCCAGCACCTCACCCTCGGCCCGCTCCCGCTCCGCCTGCTCGGCCCGGCCGGCGTCGGCGAAGGCGGCGGCCGCCTCCCGGCGCTTCTTCGACTCCTTGGTCAGCACCGTCCGCACCTCCTCGTCGGAGAGCTCCCGCTTCGCCTTACCGGCGACCTCGGCGTTGCCGATCGCCGCCAGCGCCATTCGCAGGGTGGAGGTGGTCAGCTCGTCACGGGCCTTCAGCGCGGTACGCATGTCGGTGGTCAGGAGGTCCTTCAAGGTGCTCATGGAGGGTCAAACTACCCTGAGCACCATGCGAAAGCGCACAGTATTACGGTTGGCCGCCGGAGCCGTCGTCGCGGGCGGGGCCACGCTGGCGTACGCCTCGCTCATCGAGCGCAACCTCTTCACCCTGCGCCGGTACGACGTACCCGTACTCGGCACCGACGCCGAACCGCTGCGCATCCTGCACCTGTCGGACCTGCACATGATGCCGGACCAGCGCCGCAAACAGGCCTGGGTGGCCGCGCTCGCCGGCACCGACCCGGACCTGGTGGTGGTGACCGGGGACAACCTGGCCCACCCGGAGGCGGTCCCCGGGGCGCTGCGGGCGCTGCAGCCGCTGCTCGACTTCCCGGGGGCCTTCGTCTTCGGCTCCAACGACTACCGGGGCCCGGTCTGGAAAAATCCGTTCAGCTACCTGCTGCCCGACCGGGAGTACGTCCAGGGCGTCGACCTGCCCTTCGAGGACCTGCGGGAGGTGCTGGTCGGGTCCGGCTGGGCCGACCTGAACAACGCCCGTACGTCGATCAAGGCGGGCGGCCGGACCATCGAGCTGGTCGGCGTCGACGACCCACACATCGAGCGGGACGACTACGCTGCCGTCGCCGGACCGGTGGACGCCGCCGCCGACCTGGCGATCGGGATCAGCCACTCGCCGGAGCCGAGGGTGCTGGACAAGATGGCGGCCGACGGCTTCACGCTGCTGCTCGCCGGGCACACCCACGGCGGTCAGGTCCGGGTGCCGCTCGTCGGCGCCCTGACGACCAACTGCGACCTGCCCCGGTCGATGGCCCGGGGCCTGCACCGCTGGCCGGAGTCGGACTCCTGGCTGCACGTCTCGGCCGGGCTCGGCACCCACCCGACCGCCCCGGTCCGGTTCGCCTGCCGGCCCGAGGCGTCGCTGCTGACCCTGATCCCCCGCTGATCTCCCGCTATACAACCGGCCCTGATCGGCCCGGCCCGGCGAGCCGTGTGCGCCCCGTCTCGCCGGGCCGGATACCGAATTTGCCCCACGGGGCGGGTGGGCTACTATGGCTCAGCACGGTTTCGGGGTGTGGCGCAGCTTGGTAGCGCGCTTCGTTCGGGACGAAGAGGTCGTCGGTTCGAATCCGGCCACCCCGACCAGGCAAGAAGGGCACATCCATTCACGGGTGTGCCCTTCTTCTGTGTCTGAATGACCATCCTAGTGACTGAACCTCGCGGCCGACCCGTGCCGACCGAGACGGCGAAGACGATCCGACACGTGCTGCCGGTCGGCGCCGGCGTCTCCGGTCCGGTCCGGCACCTGCCGTGCCGGCGCATGGCGAGTTGACGTTTCGGAGCGGCAGCGCGAGGGCGCGGGGTGTCGTCCGGCAGCCGTCAAGATCGAGCGTTCCCGGGTCGGTACCCCTCTTGTCGATCGCGCCCTTGGCCACCCCGCCGAGTTCCGGGGCTGAGCCGGCCCTTCACCCCGTATCGGACCGCGATCATCAGTCCGGTCGGTCGTGCTGGATAGGGTCACCACGTGTCACCAACGCTCCCGCGCCTGATCACTGAGGAAGCGGCTTTCTCCGTCGCCGGAGCCGGGCTCCGGCGCTACGAGATGGGCCCGGCGACGATCGGGGCGGGGGCGGACGCGACCGTGGTCATCGTCGCCCGTGGGGACAACCCGGGGGTCAGCGGCGTCCAGGACTCCACCAAGGTGCTCCTGTACGGGGACAGGATTCCGGACCTTCACTCACGGTTCTGCTTCCAGTCTCCCCTGCCCATCCACGTCTTCGCCCGTCTGGACCAGGGCTGCCTTCCCCTGGGCACCGCCCGCTGCCGACGAACTTCGGCGTACCCTGCCGATTTCCACCACGCCGAACTGGAGCTCTACGAGCCGCTGACCCGCGACATGCTGGATGCGGTTCGACCGGTCCCGCCGCCCGGGGCGGTGCCCGGAGTGGAGTGGGTCGACCACGTGGAAACAGATCCGAGCCAGGCCCTGGAGTCGTTCGTGCTCGGCTGGTTTTCCGCCGAGGAGTACGAGCCGGCCGAGAGCGAGAGCGCGGCGGGCGAGTTGGACCACCTGCCGGAGGCGTTGGCTGCCTTCCACCGCCTGGCCCGTCTCCGCCCGGCCATCCACAGATTCGTCGATCCGGTCCTGACGGAGCCCAGGCTCGCTTCCGGACCACTCGGCGACCGGCTGGTCTTCGCCGCGTGGAACGGAGGCGGGATGGACTGGTCCATCCGGTGGCCGCCGGAGGAGCCGGGTGACGCGGGTCCCCGCGTGTGGCTCACCGAAGACCCCTACGCCGCGGAACCGGAGACGATTCTCGAAGCGGAGCCACTCAGCCGTTTCCTCCTGCAGTTCACCCTCAACGAAGCCATGAATGCCGCCCCCTACAGAGCATCGACGTACTGCATGCCGGTTGCGCGCCTTGACGGGCTGTGGGACATGCTGCGTCCCGTACCCCTGGATCCGTTCCTGCCGACCTACACGGCCGAGCGGTTCTTCGTGGCCCCGGGCTTGCTCACGTCGGTCAGCAGCGACGCGAACGAAGCCGTTGTCTTCTTCGGCGCGCTCCACCGCGGGACCCTGTCACCGTTGCTCGAACACGGATTCCGCTGGTCTCGCTTTGACGGGTGAGGCATCAGGTGGGCAGCCCTGCTTTGCTCCGGGTGACTACGCTTCCGGCTCCAGGGCGGAGATGCGGTCCCGCTGACCGGCGGATCGACACGACTGCCCAGACCCGGTCGGAGAGGCATGGTGATGTGGCGGGCCTGGCTCGGGTTTCCGTTCGGAGTGCTCCTGATCATGGTCGGAGCGACGCTCGCGCACGATTACCGTGGCATCGCGACAAAGCACGTCGAACTGTCTGAGCGGGTTGTCCGCCCGCTCAGCCCGTTCCGTCGGTCGGATGAGCAACGCGCCCGGCTACGCGCCTTCTCCGTCATGTTCGACAGGCTCTTCGGAGTGTTCATGATGGGGCTGGGCCTGGTGTCGCTGGTCGTCAGCGGGTACCTGTTGTTCAACGCACCCACCTGACCCGGCGGGGCCGCCGCGCCGGCGGTACGGTCCATCGCCATGACCTACGACCTGTTCTTCGCCGCTCGCCGCGCCGAACAGCCCCAGGGTGAACCGTTGGACACGGCGGGAGAGGTCAACAGCGACGACCCTCCGGGTCGGGAGGTGTGGCTCCGGCTGGTCGCCGCCGACACCTTGCCGCTTCGCTCCCGACACGAGGCGGCTGCTTTCACACAACCGACTGTTGACCGGCTTGCCGCACACTCCTCGGATCTTGTCCCATCGCTGCGGACGGCCCCGGTCGTGCCTTGCGGCGTTGAGTGAGGTGCGGATGTCGGGGCCCGACAGCGCTTCGGAGTCGAGGACCCGCCAGGGTTGGTGGCCGTTGATCGGTGGCATCGGCCTGGCCACGCTCGGTCATGCACTGGCTGTTGTCGCCCTGAGGATCCCCGCCGAGAGGTACGGTGCCAGCAGTCCCGATGAGGACCTGGACGCCGGTGGCCGGTTCGCCGTCGTCGCTTCCGTACTGATCACGTACTACGTCACGCACGTACTGCTGTTGATATCCGGCCTCATCCTCATTCTGTCCCTGCGCGGCAGGCAACGCTTCAAACGAGGACTGATTGTCGGCTGGGCCGGCGGGTGGGCTCTGATCCTCGGCACGGTTATCGTCGCGGCCGTTCTCGCCGAGCCGTAAGGTCCTCTGCCGGTCGTCGGGGCGAGTGCCGGGACCAGTACGGGCCGGTCACCCCCTGCGGGACGGAGCCGGCGGCCGGGCGCGGGTCGGTCAACCGGCCGCCCGCTGCCGGGCTTCCGGCCAGGGTGCCAGGTCGTCGACATCCTCGCCTTCCTCGAGCTTGACCCACCAGCCGGTGTCGTTCACGTAGTGCGCGAACCACTCCACCAGGCTGGGCGAGTCGATGAACCATGCGGCATCGGGATCTCCCGGGTTCGGTTCGAACAGCAGGACCGTGCCCTGGTCGCTTCGGCAGTCGACGCAGGCGTACATGCCGCAGCCCCAGGTCAGGATCGGGAGGACCCCCTCCGGCCAGGCCCACTCGGTGCCGGCGTGTTCGGACCGCATCTGGAGGTAGGTGTCGACCACCTGCTCGTCGGTGGGTCCGTCGGTCAGGCTCATCAGCTGGTAGTCGGGGCCGAATCCGCCGTTCGCAAAGTCACGGTAAACCGCCCGCAGCAGGGGGTGCAGCCGTACGCCCAGTCGCTGTTCGGCCCGGTCGATCTCGCGCTCGGAAAGCGGAGCGGGAAGGCCACCGTCGAGCAGCGCCTCGGGCCCGTCGCGGTGAACCCGGGCAGCGACATCCGCCAGGACGGCGGCGAGATCCGACATGCGGCGAGCCTGCCAGGCGGGTATGTCAATCTTCGAGCCCCAGCGCGAGCCCGGGCCCGGCCCGACGGAGCATCGAGCCGGGCGCGTCGAGCGAGCTATGCCACGAAGCGGGAACGGCGTCGGCGTCCGAACAGGTAGCCCGCACCGCCGAGGAGCAGAAGCGCACCGCCAATGGCGGCCACGGTCGCGGTCCCCGCACCGGTCACGGGCAGCCCACCGCCCTCGCCGCCCTCGCCGCCGGGGGCGCCCGGGCTGGCGGAGGAAGCAGGGGTCGGCGTGGCGCTGGGCGTGCCACTGGGCGTGGCGCTCGGAGTCGGCGTGGGCTGAGACGCGCAGTCGAGCGCACGTGCGTCGTACAGGCCGTTGTTCAGGTAAGCCAGGTATGCATCGATGGTTCCGTCGTCGAGCACCTTCTGGGCGGCCGCCTTCACGTTGGCACCAGCGCCCGTCAGCGTCCGGACCACCGAAATCCGCAGATCAACCGACCAGGCGTTCTGCATGCCCGACTTGAGGAATGCGCGAAGCTCATCCGGGGCGCCGTTGAGTCGCTCCTGTATCGCGCCAGGCAAGACGCTCAACGAGTCGGCCATCGCCGCAGCCAGAATCTGCGCGGTCAACACCCGCACCTCTTGCTCGGTGGCGGTATCCAGGTCGATGGTGACAAGCTCCCGAAGGTCCTTGTACACCTTGCGTTCAACCGTCTGGCAGGCCTCGTTCAACCCGGGCGTTCCAGCCTGGGCCAGCGCCGGTGCTGCCGGAATCAAAAAGGCCAGCGCTATCAGGACGCCGGCCGCGGTCTTCCATCGCATGTGGAGCTTCCTCCCCGTTGTGCATCAAAACATGGAGATATTACCGTCAGTGGATGAAAAGCAAGGAGGGAACGACGCCCACAATTCTTGAACCGTGTGGCCGTATCCGTGCAGCCATTCGTACAGCCATGCCGGCAACCCGAGCCGATGGCGAGTGGACACGAGCCGACGGGACGAGCCGGGCCGCGACGCGAGCCGGCCAGGGACCGGTCGCCGCGGCTCCCGGCGGACCGACGCCCCCACCGGCGCAGTCCACCGGCCGCTCCGTCCGTGTCACCATCGGATCATGCCGCGCCCGGTCCCGGCACCGGCCTGTCGGCCGTACCCGGAGGTCAGCCGGCGGATCCGACCGGTTCGGTGGCCAGGACGAGGTGGCTCGCGGTGAACGGGCTGCCGTCCCGCAGCGGCATGGTCCGGCCGTCGGGCCGGAAGCCGTACCGCTCGTAGAGTCGGCGGGCGGCCGGGTTGGCGTCGGCGACCCAGAGGTGCACCCGGAGGTCCCGCGCCGCGCCCCAGCCGACCACGTGGTCGAGGACCTGCCGGCCCACCCCACGCCCCCGCCAGGTCGGCTCGGTCCACATCGCCACCACCATCAGCTGGCCGGGTTCGTCGCGCCAGCCCGCACCCAGCCCGACCGGCCGGTCGTCCGCGTACGCGATCACGTCCGGGCCGCTGGTGACGTCGAGCCGGGACCGCCAGTCCGCCTCGCCGAAGGCCACCTCCCGCTGGTAGGTCGAGCCGAACGCGTCCGGGGCGTCCCGCAGCGAGCGCAGCCGCAGGTCGCGCCAGGCCGACCAGTCGTCCGGCGCCACCTCTTCGATCCGTACGTCGCCCACGCCGGTTTCCTCCCTGACCGCCGCAGGGCGTCCGATGCGGCTCAGGACGCCGGGACGGCCTCGTTGTTGAGCTGGGCGGTGACGATCTCGACCAGCCGGTTGCGTGCCTCCAACAGCTGACGGGCCAGTTCGTCGAGGGCGCGGGCGTCGACGAGCTGCCGGATGTGGGTCTTGTCGTCGAGCAGTTCCCAGCGCTGCGACTCCTCGGGCGCCTCGCTGACCCACATCGCGGAGACCACCGCGTGCCGCTTCGCCAGCAGCTTGGCCGCGATCTCGATGATCGGCAGGTACGCCTGCCGGTACTGCGGGGCGGCGAACTCGACGGCGCTGCGGGCCGCGCGGACCGGCTCGCCGGGCCGGGCCAGCACCTCGAACGCGTTGCCGCCGGCCTGGTCGGCCCCGATCCAGGCGAGAATGAGTTCCAGGTCGCCGGCCGCGATCGTGACCCGGCCGACCGCGGACACCACCTCGTCGGGCAGCCTCGTCATTTTCGGCTCTCCGTCGTCTCCGGCACTTCGTGACCACGATCGCCAGGACGGGATCATGATCATCAAGGTCCCGACCGATCCTAGTCCGGTACCCGCCGACGATCCCGCCGTTCCGCCCGGCGTGTTGTGATCCCACCCCGGATCAGCCGCCCGGACCCGTCACCGCCGTCCCGAACCTGCCGACAACCCCGAACCTCGTCCCGAACCTGCCGACGGCCCCGAACCTCACGGTACGAGACGAGGCTCACAGCCGACGAGCTCCCAGGAAAGAGCCCTTCCGCTGTCAAAAGCGCTGATAGGGGGCCCTTCCTCAGTCGGGTGCACAGCGGCTTTCCAGCACCCTGAGTAATCTTGGACGGGCGCTGCCCCTTGCCCACCCTGCTTTCCGCCCACCCACTCCTCGGCCCGGCACCCTCGGACCCTCTTCCCCGGATCGGAACGGTGTCCCCCCTCGATCACGCGCGTGTCGTCCGCGACGTCACCGCCCGGCTCTCCACGGCGTCCACCGCCGTCGAGTGCTGCCAGGCGACGGTGACGGCGCTGGTCCGGTACGCCCCGGCCCGGATCGCCGTCCTGCTCTGGGTCCACGACCGGCTCCGGTGTGTTGCCGCCACCGGATCCTGGCAGGTCTTCGCCTCGGTGCCGGCCGGCGCCGGCACGGTCGGTCGGGTCTACGCCTCCGGCAAAACCGAGGTGGTACCCGAGGGCGGGCTCGACCTCGATTACGCGGCGCTGCGCCCCGACGTGGTGGCCGAACTCTGTGTTCCGATCCTCGACCCGGTGGGCCGGCCGATCGGCGTACTGGACCTGGAATGGACCCACCACGTCGACCTGGACGGCTGGCAGGAGACGGTGGAACGGATCGCCGCCCGGCTCGGCACCCGGATCGACGCGCTCGGCGGCCCGCCCGCCGAGACCCGGAGCGAGAAACTGCTCCGGCACGCCTCGGCGCTGACCGCCGCCGTCACCGAGCCGGAGCTGATGACCGCCGCGGTGCGGGCCGCCCGGGACGTCTCCGGGCTCACCTCGGCGGTCTTCGTCCTGGACGGGCCGACCGGTCCGCGGGTGGCTACCCCGAGCGTCGTACCGGACGGGCTCGAGTCGCGGGTGCACGCCGCCCTGGTCGGCGCCGGCCGTCCGGTGCTGGAGCGGCTCCGGACGCTCGCCCACCGGCACGGAGCCTCGTACACGTTGGGCGAGGACGGCCACCCGACCACCCCCGACCAGGAGCTGCTGATCGCCGCCGGGGTACGGACGATGATCTCCGTACCGCTGGGGCCCACCGAACTCTGCGGGGTGCTGCTGGTCGGCGACACCCGGACGGTGCACCCCGACCCGACCACGGTCAACCTGATCGAGCTGCTCGGCGCCCAGGCGTGGATCTGCCTGGAGCGGCTGCGCGGGCTGGCCCAACTGCGGGAACGGGCCAGTTCCGACCCGTTGACCGGGCTGCGGCACCAGGGCTCGTTCGGGGAACGGATCGCCGACCTGCGGCCGGAGGGGCGTACCGCGCTGCTCGCCATCGACGTGGACGACTTCAAGTCGATCAACGACACGTACGGCCACCAGGCCGGCGACCAGGCTCTGGTCGAACTGGCCCGGGCGCTGCAGGGCGCACTGCGACACGGTGACGAGCTGTACCGGACCGGCGGTGACGAGTTCGTCGCGGTGGTCGACGTGCTCCGTGCCGAGGAGGCGGCCGGCATCGCCCAGCGGCTGGTGGAGGCGGCCCGTCGGACCGGCCGGACGATCAGCGTCGGAGTCGCGGTACGCCGGGACGACGAATCCCCGGACCGGACGCTGCGCCGGGCCGACGAGGCGCTCTACGGCGTGAAGCGGCAGGGCCGCGACGGCGTCGGCCTCGCCGCCGGCTGACCGCCCTCGGGCCCGGGCAGGACGGCACGACCCGGCGGCGAGCCGGGGCCGGGGCTGCCGTGACCGGCGAAGGGATCAAGCCTGACCGCCCTGAGCGGGCACGGCAGCCCCGGCCCACCCCGCCCACGACGCACCGCACATTGAAACCACCCAGCCCACGACGCACCGCGAGCTGGAACCGACCACCCAGCCCGGATCAGCGGTTGGTGAACTCCGCCGCCAGCAGCTCGGCGATCTGTGCCGTGTTGAGCGCCGCGCCCTTGCGTAGGTTGTCACCGGTGACGAAGAGGTCCAACGCGCGCGGGTCGTCGACCGAGCGGCGGATCCGGCCCACCCAGGACGGGTCGGTGCCGACCGCGTCGATCGGCATCGGGAACTCGCCCGCCGCCGGGTCGTCGACCAGGATCACCCCGGGCGCGTTGCGCAGCGCCTCCCGGGCGCCCTCCGCGTCCACCTCGGTGCCGAAGACCGCGTGTACGGCGACCGAGTGCCCGGTGACCACCGGCACCCGTACACAGGTGGCGGAGACCTTCAGGTCCGGCAGGCCGAGGATCTTGCGGGACTCGTTGCGCAGCTTCAGTTCCTCCGACGACCAACCACCGTCGCGCAGCGAGCCGGCCCACGGCACCACGTTCAGGGCCATCGGGGCGGGGAACGGGCCGAGGTCGTCGCCGACGGCCTGACGTACGTTGCCGGTCAGTGAGCCGAGCACCCGATCCCCGGCAATCTTGGAGAGCTGGTCGTGCAGGGTGTCCACCCCGACCTGTCCCGCCCCGGAGACCGCCTGGTACGACGCGAGCACCAGCTCACGGAGGCCGTACTCGCGGTGCAGCGGCGCCACCGCGATGATCATCGTCAGGGTGGTGCAGTTGGCGTTCGCGATGATGCCCTTGGGGCGGTTACGCACCTGCTCCGGGTTGATCTCCGGCACCACCAGCGGCACGTCCTTGTCGCTGCGGAACGCCGCCGAGTTGTCGACCGCGACCGCACCCCGGGAGACCGCCACCGGCGCCCACTGCGCCGAGACCTCGTCCGGTACGTCGAACATCGCGACGTCCACCCCGTCGAACGCCTCGGGGGTGAGTTCCTGGACGGTCAGCTCCTCGCCGCGACACATCCGCTTCTGCCCGGCGGAGCGGGCGGAGGCGATCAACCGGATCTCGCCCCAGACGTTCTTGCGGGAGGAGAGCAGGTCGCACATGACCGTACCGACGGCACCGGTCGCTCCGACCACCGCGAGCGTGGGCAGCGCAGCCATCGCGGCTACCTCCCGGTCCCGGCGTAGACCACCGCTTCCTCGTCGCCACCCAGCTCGAACGCCTCGTGTACGGCGCGGACCGCGGCGTCGAGGTCGGTGTCGCGGCAGACCACCGACACCCGGATCTCGGAGGTCGAGATCATCTCGATGTTGACCCCGGCCTCGCCGAGCGCGGCGAAGAAGCTCGCCGCCACCCCGGGGTGCGACCGCATCCCGGCGCCGATCAGGGAGACCTTGCCGACGTGGTCGTCGTAGAGCAGGCCCTTGAACTTGACCTGCTCCTGCACCTTGCTCAGCGCCGCCATCGCGGTCGGCCCGTCGGCCTTCGGCAGGGTGAAGGAGATGTCGGTCCGGCCGGTCCCCTCGGTGGAGACGTTCTGGACGATCATGTCGAGGTTGATCTCGGCACCGGCCACGGTCTCGAAGATCCGGGCCGCCGCCCCCGGCTCGTCCGGAACGCCGACGACAGTGATCTTCGCCTCGCTCCGGTCGTGGGCGACCCCGGTGATCAGTGCTTGCTCCACGGGTAGGTCCTCCGTCGATCCGGTCACCATGGTTCCGGTGTTGGTCGAGTATGACGAACGTACGCGGATCGGCAACCCCGCCCGTCGGGCGTATTCGACGCTCCGTAGGTGCAGGATCTTCGCGCCGCAGGCCGCCAGTTCGAGCATCTCCTCGTAGGTGATGGTCTTGATGTGCCGGGCGTTCGGGACGATCCGCGGGTCGGCGGTGAAGACCCCGTCGACGTCGGTGTAGATCTCACAGACGTCCGCGTCGAGCGCGGCGGCCAGCGCGACCGCGGTGGTGTCCGAACCGCCCCGGCCCAGCGTGGTGATGTCCTTGGTGTCCTGGGCGACGCCCTGGAAGCCGGCGACGATCACCACCGCGCCCTCGTTGAGCGCGCTGCGCAGCCGCCCGGGGGTGACGTCGATGATCCGGGCCCGCCCGTGCACCGAGGTGGTCAGCACGCCGGCCTGCGAACCGGTGTACGACCGCGCCTCGTACCCGAGGTTGTGGATCGCCATGGCGAGCAGGGCCATCGAGATCCGCTCCCCGGCGGTGAGCAGCATGTCCAGTTCCCGGCCGGGCGGCAGCGGGCTCACCTGGTTGGCCAGGTCGAGCAGCTCGTCGGTGGTGTCGCCCATCGCCGAGACCACCACGACGACGTCGTCGCCGGCCTTGCGGGCCGCGACGATCCGTTCCGCGACCCGTTTGATCCGCTCGGCGTCGGCGACCGAGGATCCGCCGTACTTCTGCACCACCAGTGCCACGACGGTCCACTCCTTCCGTGGCCGGGCGAGGCGCACCGGCCCTGAGCGTGCCAACGCCGCCGGTACGAGGCCGGCGGCGCTCTGTGAGACGTCCTCAGGGTACCGGCCGGCATCGTCGCCCCGACCAGGCGTTCCCACCATCCGGCTCGGGCACCGCTTCGAAGCACCGCCATCGGCGGCGATCAGCGGTGACGGTGCCGACACGCGAGACGGCCCGGTGACCGCCGAATCCGACGGTCTGCCCGGAGAATGGCGGAGTGTGCCGTGTGAGCCCCTCTCACCCCACCTCCGCGCCGGCCCGGACCCTCCGCCGACACCTGCCGCAGCTCACCTGTCGCCGGTCCGTCCGCTGCCGATCCGTCGGCCGCCGGTCCGCGCGCGGCCGGACGTGGTTGTCGCCGGGACCGGTCCGGGCCACACTCGGGCTGCTGCTGCTCGCCGGCGCCGGTCTGCCGGTCGCCGCCTGCGCCTCGGAGACGCCGCCGCCGGCACCGACGCCGACCGTCGCCGCGACGACGCCGGACAACCAGCCGACCGAGCCGCGCGACCAGCTGGCCGCGTACGCCGCCGCGGCGCAGGACCGCCGGCTGGTGGCCGCGTACACGCTTTCCGCCGCCGGGCGGCCGGACCGCACGGTCTCGGTCACCCGGGCGCTGGACGGGTCCTGGCGGGTCGACATCCCGGGCGGTGCCCTCGGCGGTGGTGCGGACGTGTCGATCGCGCAGAACGGCAGTGGCCTCTTCCAGTGCGCGCTGCCCGGCACCGGCGGCGGAACGGTTCCGGCCGGCTGTGTACGGGTGGCCGACCCGGGTCAGCGTCTCGACGCCGGCATCGACCCGCGCCTGCAGCACCTGTTCGCCGACTGGCCGGAGGTGTTGACCGACCGTCAGGCCCCGCTCGCCGTCTCGGCCGCGCCGCTGCCCGGGGCGCGGGGGCGCTGCTTCGCCGTCGAGCCCACCTCCACCTCGGTCAGCCCGCCGTTGGACTCCGGCATCTACTGCTACGACCCGGACGGCACGCTGACCGCGGCCCGGCTCTCCGCCGGTGACCTCCGGCTGGCCGGTACGCCCGCCGCCGGACCCGCCTCGATCACGCTGCCCGGTCCGCTCGTCGACCGGGCGCCGCTGCGGATCGCCGGGGCGCCCGACGACACCGCCGGGAGCGACGGCAGCCCGACCGGGAGCGACAACTCCGCCGGGAACGACCCCGCCGGGAATCCGGGCGCCACGGCGACCAGACCCACGGGATGATCACATTAGGAGTGCGCCCGGTCACGTCGGGTGACCCCGCTGAACGGACAGACGGGGCGATACGGCACACTCGGCGACATGGCCCAGCTCTCCCCGCTGCTCGCGGTCCGGTGGAGTCCGCACGCGTTCGACCCGGTCGCGGACCTGACCGACGCCGAGGTCGCGTCGCTGCTCGAGGCGGCCCGGTGGGCACCGTCCGCCGACAACACCCAGCCGTGGCGGTTCCTGGTGGGCCGGCGTGACGACGAGGCGTACAAGCGGATCCTGACCAACCTCTCGGCCGAGAACCAGCGCTGGGCGGGCCGCGCCGCCGCGCTGCTGCTCGGCGCGCACACCACCGTCGACCCGACCGGCGAGCCGCTGACCCACGCCGCGTACGACCTGGGCCAGGCCGTGGCGCATCTCACCGTCCAGGCCACCGCACTGCGGCTGCACGTACGCCAGATGGCCGGCTTCGACACCGCCGGACTCCGCGCCGACCTGGACCTGCCCCCGACGGTACGGCCACAGGTCGTGGTCGCGGTCGGCCGGCTCGGTGACCCGTACTCCCTCCCCGAGGACCTGCGGGTCCGGGAGGTCGGCCTGCGCCAGCGCCGCCCGGTGGCGGACCTGCTGCTCGGCCGAACGGGCGAGCAACTGTCGTGAACTGGGCACATCCCAGATTCCGGACTACGCTTCCGGACCGGACGGCAACCACGTAGGGTCACCAATGTCATGTGGCAGGGTCTGCTCCTTCGCTGCCGCGACGAGGCCAACCGGATCGGCACCTCGTCGCGGAGTTGACGCACGCCGTCCTGCTTCTCTCGGCCGGTCCCCGTTGCGGCCAATCTGATTCGACACCAGACCCAGAGTTCCGGCACCGGACCGTCGGTGCCGTCCGCGCGGTGGCGACCTCGCCACCGGAGCCACATGACCACGGGAGTCCCGCACCATGTCACAACCGACCGGTACCACCGACGCCGATCCGATAGCCCGCCAGCGGCCCAGCCGGATGCCGTACCAGCGCTACCAGCCGTACCACCAGCAGTTCGCCCTCGACCTGCCGGACCGCCGGTGGCCGACCCGCCGGGTCGAGGCGGCGCCCCGGTGGTGCGCGGTGGATCTCCGGGACGGCAACCAGGCGCTGATCGACCCGATGTCGCCGGAACGCAAGCGGCGGATGTTCCAGCTGCTGGTCCAGATGGGCTACAAGGAGATCGAGGTCGGCTTCCCGTCGGCGAGCCAGACCGACTTCGACTTCGTCCGGCAGCTGATCGAGCAGGACCTGATCCCGGACGACGTGACCATCCAGGTGCTGACCCAGTGCCGGGAGCACCTGATCGACCGTACGTTCCAGGCGATCCGCGGCGCCAGGCGGGCGATCGTGCACTTCTACAACTCGACCTCGACCCTGCAACGCCGGGTCGTCTTCGGCCTGGACCGGGCCGGGATCACCGACATCGCCACCCAGGGCGCCCGGCTCTGCCGGAAGTACGCCGAGATCCACGCCCCGGACACGGACGTCTTCTACGAGTACTCCCCCGAGTCGTACACCGGCACCGAACTCGACTACGCGCTGGAGGTCTGCGCGGCGGTCATCGAGGTGATCGACCCGACCCCGGACCGGCCGCTGATCGTCAACCTGCCGGCGACGGTGGAGATGGCGACCCCGAACGTCTACGCCGACTCGATCGAGTGGATGCACCGGCACCTGCCCCGCCGGGACAGCGTGATCCTCTCCCTGCACCCGCACAACGACCGGGGCACCGGGGTCGCCGCCGCCGAACTGGGGCTGCTGGCCGGCGCCGACCGGATCGAGGGCTGCCTGTTCGGCAACGGTGAGCGCACCGGCAACGTCGACCTGGTCACCCTGGGTCTGAACCTCTTCTCCCAGGGCATCGACCCGCAGATCGACTTCTCCGGGATCGACGAGATCAAACGGACCGTCGAGTACTGCAACCAGCTGCCGGTGCACGAGCGGCACCCGTACGCCGGTGACCTGGTCTACACCGCGTTCTCCGGTTCGCACCAGGACGCCATCAACAAGGGTTTCGCCGCGCTGGAGGCGGACGCCGCCGCGGCCGGGGTGCCGGTCGACGAGTTCACCTGGGCGGTGCCGTACCTGCCGATCGACCCGAAGGACCTGGGCCGCAGCTACGAGGCGGTGATCCGGGTCAACTCGCAGTCCGGCAAGGGCGGCGTCGCGTACATCATGAAGACCGAGCACCAGCTCGACCTGCCACGTCGGCTCCAGATCGAGTTCTCCGGCGTGGTGCAGCAGGTCACCGACCACAACGGCGGCGAGGTGGAGCCGGACGCGATGTGGCGGCTCTTCGCCGCCGAGTACCTCGTCGACCGGCAGCCGCAGCCGGCGGTGCGGGTGGACAGCTACACGATCGGCACCGTCGACGGCAAGGTCGAGATCGAGGCGGAGACGGAGTTCCGGGAGGTTCGGCACACCCTCGCCGCGACCGGCAACGGCCCGATCGACGCGTACGTCAACGCGTTGCAGTCCCTCGACGTACGGGTCCGGGTGCTGGACTACCACGAGCACGCGATGTCCTCCGGCGGTGACGCCCAGGCGGCCGCGTACGTCGAGTGCGAAGTGGACGGTCAGACGGTCTGGGGCGTCGGACTCGACGCCAACATCGTGACCGCCTCGGTGCGGGCGGTGACCAGCGCGGTGAACCGCGCCCTGCGCTGACGCGACTGATTTCACACTCTCCGCGTACGCGCCCTGAGCTGCGGCGCGGGGTGGACCGGTGATCCCGGCCGCCCCGCGCCGCAACTGATCGTTTTTCCAACTTCGCGCCGCGCTCCTAGCATTGACCGGGACAGGCACGTGCGGTCTGGCGGAAGCGAGGGCACGGATGTCAACGGACGCGGTACGGGGCGGAGCCGCGAGAGCGGTCGAATCCGTGGCGCCGGTCCTGGCGGCGTCCGGTCGGCCCGTCAGCGGGCCGGCCGACGGGATCCCGCCCGGGTACGGACGGCGGTGGACCGCCGTGGTCGCCGGGCTTCCCGCCCTGGTCATGCTGATCTGCGGACTCATCGGTATCGGTGACCGCCAGCTGTGGCGAGACGAACACGCCACCTGGTGGGCGGCCAGCCAGGTGTCCACCACCGACTTCGTCCGGCTGCTCAGCCACATCGACATCGTCTTCGCGCCGTACTACAGCTACATGCGACTCTGGACCGCGGTGTTCGGTGACTCGGCACCCGCGCTCCGGCTTCCCTCGCTGCTGTGGATGTCGGTCGCCGCGGCCCTGCTCGGGCTGCTCGGCCGTCGGCTCTACGACGCGCCCACCGGGCTCCTCGCCGGGCTGATCTTCGCCATCCTGCCGACGGTCTCCCGGTACGCGGCCGAGGCCCGGCCGTACGCACAGACCCTGGCGGTCACGATCGGCGCGACCCTGCTCCTGCTGCGTGCCCTCGACCGGCCTCGTCCCCGCCGTTGGGTCTGGTACGCGCTCGCGGTCGTCGCCGTCGGGCTCAGCCACCTGGTCGCGCTCGCGGTGCTGGTCGCGCACGCCCTGCTCGTGCTCGGCGAGGTACGCGGACAGGACCGGCGGATCGTCGTCCGGCGGTTCCGACCCTGGCTGCTGGCGGTGGTGGTCGGGCTGGCCCCGGTGGTGCCGGTCGTCTTCCAGGCACGGCAGCAGAGTCACCAGATCGTCTGGATCCTGCCACCGGAACCGCTCGACCTGCTCCGGCTGCCGGGCGAGCTGTTCGGCAGCCGGTCGGTGGCGATCGTGCTGTTCTTCGTGGCCCTGGTCGGGCTTGCGGTGTCCCGTTGGCCCAGCCTGGCGCTGAGCGCCTGGATCCTGGTCGCGCCGGCGTTGACCTACCTCACCTTCGACCAGTTCCAACTCTTCTACCACCGGTATCTGCTGTTCACGGTGCCGGCCTGGGTGTTGTTGGCGGCCGCCGGGACGCTGTGGATGGCCCGGCTCGGCCAGGCCGCGCCGGTACCGGACGGCCGGCCGGTGCTGCGGCCGGCGCTGTCCGTCGCCGCCGGCGCGCTGGCGCTGGCGCTGGTGGCCGGGTACGGGCTCGCCGGCCACCGGTTCGTCCGCAGCGACCTGCTGGAGGACGAGCACGCCTTCCGGGCCGCCGCCGGCTTCGTCCGGACCCACGCCCGGGAGGGTGACGGGATCGCGTACAGCAACTACCGCTACCTGCGTCGCGCGTTCGCCTACGAACTGCGGCACGATCCCCGCCCGATCGACGTCTTCCTGGACGTACCTCCGGCAGAGAACGGCTGGTACCACGCCGAGGAGTGTGGCCGGCCCGCCCGGTGCCTCGGCGACGTCCGCCGGATCTGGTGGGTCAGCACCAGACTCGGGCCGGATCCGCTGGATCGGGAGCCGGGCCGCATCGGTGACCTGCTGCGGGACCGGTTCGTGGTGGCGCAGGTCGTGGAGTTTCACAAGATCCGGGTACTGGAGCTCGTCGCCCGGGAGTGAACCGCCCGGCCCGCCGCGGGCTACCGGATTTCGCCCGGGTTCCGGGCCGTTTCGGGGTGCACCGGGGGCGGCAGTGACGGGCAGGGCCGGGACGGCTGCGGCGGGCGGTGCGGCCGGTGCACCAGCAGCAGGGCCAGCACCGCGCCGGCCACCATCAGCCCGGCACACCACAGCAGTGCGTTCCGGTAGGCGGGGGTGAGTTCGCCGGCGACCCGGTAACCCCCGCCGGAGAGCCCGACCAGCAGTGGCAGCCCGGAGACCGCGAGCAGCCCGCCGACCCGGGAAGCCGCGTTGTTGAGTCCGCTGGCCGCGCCGGCGAACCGGTCCGGCGCGGCGGCCAGCACCGAGGCGGTCAGCGGGGCGACCACCAGGGTCACCCCGAGCCCGAAGAGGGTGATTCCGGGCAGCACATCCACCCAGTACGACGCGCCGCGCCCGATCTGGCGCAACAGCAGCAGCCCGCCGGCGGCCAGCAGTGGCCCGACGGTGAGCTGGAGACGCGGCCCGATCCGGGCGGCCAGCGCCCCGGAGCGGGCGGAGCCGACCAGCAGCAGGATCGTCATCGGCAGCGTGGCCAGGCCGGTGACCAGCGCCGAGTAGCCGACGACGTTCTGCAGGTAGATCGAGAAGAAGAACGTGAGCCCGCCGAGCCCCGCGTAGACCAGCACGGTGTAGAGGTTCAGCACCCCGAAGAGCCGGTTGCCGAAGAGCGCCGGCGGCAGCGTCGCCCGTTCGCCGCGCCGCCGCTCGATCAGGACGAACACCAGTACGGCGAGTACGCCGGCCGCTGCGGCGCCGACCACCGGTGCGGCGCCGCCGCCGAGCTGGTCGGCCTCGACCAGGGCGTAGGTGATGCCGGCCAGGCCGAGGGCGCCGAACAGCGCGCCGGCCAGGTCGAACCGGGCCGGGGTCGGGTCGGCGCGGCTCTCCGGGATCCAGCGCAGCGTGGCGAGGACCACGACGACGGCGAGCGGCACGTTGAGGAAGAAGATCCACCGCCAGGAGAACGCGTCGATGAGCCAGCCGCCGAGGAAGGGACCGAAGGCGGTGGAGACGCCGGCCAGCCCGGACCAGGCGCCGATCACCCGGCCCCGCTCGTCCGGGTGGAAACTCGCCTGCAGCAGGGCGAGGGAGCCCGGGGTCAGCAGGGCGCCGCCGAGCCCCTGCAGGAAGCGGGCCGCGATCAGCCAGCCGGTGTTCTGCGCCGCGCCGCAGAGCACCGACGCGACGGTGAAGGCGAGGACGCCGGCCAGGAAGACCCGTCGCCGGCCGAGCCGGTCCCCGACCGCGCCGCCGAGCAGGACAAACGCGGCCAGGCTGAGCAGGTAGCCGTTCAGCGTCCACTGCAGACCGGCGGTGCTGGCGCGCAGCTCCGTACCGAGGTGGGGCAGGGCGACGTTGACCACCGTGGCGTCGAGGAAGACCATCCCGGAGGCCACGACGGCCGCGAACAGGGTCCCCCGACCGGCCGGACTGGCCAGCCTGAGCGCGGCTGCGGAGTCACTCACAGTGCCAGACTTCCCCTTCTCGGCGTAAGATGCCGCGAAACACCGGAACCAGATCCGGCTGCCCTGTCCACCGGTCGACCCGACAAGCTGGAAGCCGTGCCGTTCATCCGTACCAGATCAGGATCCCGGCCGGGAATCGCCGTCCTGGCCTCGGTGGCGCTCGCCCTCGGCGGCGCCGCCGGTTGTGGCGCCGACGAGGCGTTGCCTCCGCGCCCGGCCGGTAGCGCCGGCCCGCAGGCGCAGTTGGAAGAGTTGACCACGGCGTCGGCCGGCTCGATGCGGGGTTACAGCCGGGACCGGTTCCCGCACTGGCGCAACGCCGGTAAGAACTGCGACGTCCGGGACACCGTGCTGCAGCGGGACGGCACCGACATCAAGTTGTCCGGCTGCAACGTCGTCGGTGGGCGCTGGCCCAGTCGGTACGACGGCCGCACGCTCACCGACCCGAGTGACGTCGACATCGACCACATGGTGCCGCTGGCCAACGCCTGGCGTTCGGGTGCCGACGAGTGGAACGACGACAAGCGGGGCGACTTCGCCAACGACCTGGACCAGCCGCAGCTGTTCGCCGTGTCGAAAACGACAAACCGCTCCAAGGGTGATCAGGATCCGTCCCAGTGGAAGCCGCCGAACCGGGACGACTGGTGCCGGTACGCGGCGGACTGGATCGCGGTCAAGCACTACTGGCGGCTCACGGTCACCGAGGCCGAGCGGGCGGCGCTCGGCGACATGCTGGGCAGCTGCTGATGGCCCCGCCCGGCACCCCACCGGACGGCGAGCCGGCCGCCGAGCAGGTCACGTCCGACGGTGAGCCGCCGGCCGGGCAGACCCCACCCGACGACGAGCCGTCGGCCACCCGGACCACCGACATCGTCCCCGGTCCGGGTGGGGTGATGACCGACGAGGTCGGCGTGGTGACCGGGGAACTGACGCTACGCACCGAGCTGCACGGCGACCAGGTGGCGCTCCGGGTGCAGTACAAGGACGCCGCCGAGTGGTACGTGGTCACCGGCGGCCGGACCCGGCTCTCCGATCCGGCGGACCTCGACGCGGTGCACACGATCGCGGTCGGCCTGCTCGACCGGCCTGACGGCTGACCCTCCCGCTCGACCCGGCCCGACTTTCGCGTGAGCGATTGACAAAATTTTGTTTTACATACAGGATGATTTTTGCCATGAGAGACGTGATCTACCTCGAACAGATCGAGCAGGCGGAGACCCTGCTCAAGCCGCAGCGCATCGAGGTGCTGCGGCAACTCGCCGAGCCGCGCACCTGCACCGAGGTGGCGGCCCGGCTCGACCAGACCCCCCAACGCGTCTACTACCACGTGAAACGCCTGGTCGAGGCCGGCCTCGTCGACCAGGTCTCGGAACGGAAGGTCCGCGGCATCCACGAGGGGATCTACCAGGCCAGTGCCCGGTCGTACTGGCTGTCGCCCCGGCTGGTCGGCCGGCTCGGGCTACGCAAGGCGCAGGACGAGCTGAGCCTGGGCTACCTGCTCAACCTGATGGAAGAGGTCCAGGCCGACATCGCCGCGCTCGACCGGACCGCGCCAGAACTGCCCTCGATCGGAGTCTCCGGCGAGATCCGGGTCCCCGCCGAGCAGCGCCAACAGTTCCTCGACGACCTGCGGACCGCACTGCAGGACCTGTTCACCCGCTACGGCGGAGCCGAAGGTGACGCCTTCAAGCTCGCCGTCGCCTGCTACCCACACAGGAGTACGCCATGACCGCACCGCTGACGCTGCGCGCCCGCGCCGCCGCTCCGCTCAAGACCGTCCGGCACGCCCTGACCGACCCCGCCGAACTGCGGATCTGGCTCGCCGAGCACGCCGAGGTCGAGCTTCCGCACCGGTACGAGTTCTGGGGCCGGCACACCCCCGAGGGCGACGCCCCGCACCAGACCCCGCAGCACGTCGACGACCACACCATCCGGTTCAGCTGGCTGCTCGACGGCGAGCAGACGAGCACCGAGATCACCCTCGTCGAGGAGAGCCCGGAGTCGACCCTGATCACGCTCTCCCAGAGCCACTGGAGCTTCGCCGACGCGATGAGCGGCACCACCATCCGGGGCGTGCTGCAGACGTACTGGTCGCTGGCGATCGCCAATCTGGTCGACCACGTCGAGGGGCGGCCACTCACCCCGAAGACCGACTTCACCTCGGCGACCTTCCGCGAGGAGATCGTGATCGGCGCCTCGGCCGACGCCCTCTACCGGTCTCTCACCGACTCCGAGCAGGCCAGCACGTGGTTCGGCTACCCGATCGGAATCGAGCCGTACGTCGGCGGCCGGTGGGCGATGGGCGGCTTCGACAACAACCCCAACCCGGCGAAGGTGCTCGAGGTGACCCCCGGCAAGGGCATGACGGTCGACTGGGGCCCGGTCGGCGTCGTCACCTGGGAGCTGGCGGAAAGCGACGGCAAGACGAAACTGTCGTTCGTGCAGAGCGGCTTCGACACCACGAACCCGCCGTACGGCGCCTGGAGCGGTTGGCTCAGCGGGCTGGCCGAGCTGCGCCGCTTCCACGAACTGGCCGACTGGCGGCCGATCTGGCTGCACGACCCGGACGAGGTCATCGCCGCCTCGGAGCAGCAGGTCGCTGGCTGAGCACCCGGTCGCATCCCGGCAGGCGGGCGGGTCCGGCGTACCGGCCCCGCCCGCCTGCCGGTCGACGGACTCCCAGACGAAGTCGAGCGAACGCCTGGGCCGTGTGTCATAAGTGCCGTTCAAGTCGTCTGAGCCAGACGTCGATCATGCTGAGGGTGGGGGTGGCTTCGTACCGCATCGCGAGTGTGTCGTGGCGCGTGGCCACGGCGCGGTGCTGTTTGAGCGGGTTGATGCCGCATTCGACGGCATGGCGCTGTCGATATGCGCTGGAGTCAAAGGCGGGCGGGCGGCCCAACGCGTGATCGGCCGGCGCAGCGCTCGCCAACGCCGCCCAGCCTGCCTTCTTCGGTCGGGGCAGCAGCGGCTCCAGCACCGCCCACTGCGCGTCAGTCAGGTCGAATCGCCTCGTCACCGCTACACCGGCCACGAGGTCTCCGCGCAGATGGTTGTCTTGGTCGATACCCATCTACCAGGGGACCTCGCCTCGTATCGATCATCGACACGCCCGACCGGTCAACCCGGCCCCGTCACCCGACCACTCTTGACACACGGCCTAGCAACCGGGTGACTGCGCCCCGATGCTTTCGCTGAACAAGTCGAGAACCGCCCGCCACGCCCGCGCGGAGTGGGCAGCGTGGTAGCCCACTCCGGGCACGGTGGGGCTGAGGTGGTCAGCGCCGCCGGTAGGTGTCCCGTCAGGCTGAGTCGGAGCGGCCCAGAAGGCATGTTTGGCTCCGCCATAAATGTGTGCTCGCCAATCGACGCCAGCGTCCTGGAGCGCGCTGCCGAACGCTGAGATTTGAGCGGGAGTACAGAGCGGATCTTCGGAACCCGTACAGAGCAGGAAGGTCCCACCGGCATTCGTCCAGTCCTCGGCGCGCGGGGTTGGCAGGCCGGGGTGGATTACGGCGAGCGCTTTGAAGGGCACTCCCGTCCTGGCGAGTTCCAGCACGATTCGGCCGCCGGCCCCGTAACCGAGCGTGGCAAGTTGATTGTGATCGGCGCCGGGTTCAGCGAGTAGCACGTCAAGCGCGGCCTGACCGATGGTCAACATGCGGGCGGGGTTGGCCATCAGCGGCAGGGCCCGATCCAGCATCGCTTGCGGCTCGCCGAAGAAGGTCCGGCCGCCGTGGTAGTCCATTGCGAAGGTCAGATAGCCGTGTTCGGCGAGGTCGTCGGCTCGGCTGCGTTGATAGTCATCGAGACCGACGCCGTCATGTCCAAGAAGCACGGCCGGCCACGGCCCGTCGCCACTTGGCCGCGACATGTGACCGACCATCGTCAAGCCGTCGATGTCATACCTGACTTCCCGTCTTGCGATCATGAGATCGACACTAGCCGGACCGTGTTGCTTTGTTGGACTGCGTTCGCTTCCAGCGAAGCTGAATGCGCAGTGGTGAATTGCGATCTGACCAGAATCTACGCGCGAAGGACGAGGCTGCACGGTCGCACCAGCCGCGCGGGGTAGCCGATTCCTTCGGTGTGGATGCCGCGCGGTGCGACCACACCCCTCCCCGTTCCACCGGGTACGGCCACCTCGACAAGGCCAGCATCGGCAGACGACCCCGACCGTCCGGCAGCGATGCCGCCCATGTCGCCCAACCACCTTTGACACACGGACTAGACAAACGAGCCGGGTTCGCTGGGCGCCGAGACGGTGTGCGGCGCCTCGCCCTCGTCCTCCGGCCGGGTGACCTGGCCCGTCACCTTGTGCGGCCGCAGTTCACCGCTGGCGATCTGCTCGGCCCAGTGACAGGCGACCCGGCTGGTGCCGATCTGGCGCAGTGCCGGCCGCTCGTCGGCGCATCGGGTCGGCTGCGCCCACGGGCAGCGGGTGTGGAACCGGCAGCCGGCCGGCGGGTTGGCCGGCGACGGCAGGTCCCCGGCGAGCAGGATCCGCTCCCGTCGGTCCTCCACCTCCGGGTCCGGCACCGGCACCGCCGACATCAGCGCCCGGGTGTACGGGTGCAGCGGCTCGGCATAGAGCCGGTCACTCGGCGCCTCCTCCACCAACGCACCCAGGTACATCACCCCGACCACGTCGGAGATGTGCCGGACCACCGCCAGGTCGTGCGCGATGACCAGGTAGGTCAGCCCCAGCTCGTCCTGGAGCTCATCGAGCAGGTTGACGACCTGGGCCTGGATCGACACGTCCAACGCGGAGACCGGCTCGTCGGCGACGATCAGTTCGGGACCGAGCACCAGGGCCCGGGCGATGCCGATCCGCTGCCGCTGGCCACCGGAGAACTCGTGCGGGTAGCGGGACAGCGCCCACTTCGGCAGGCCGACCGCGTCCAGGGTCTTGGTGATGATCTCCCGACGGGCGGCCCGGTCGGCACCGATGCCGTGCGCCTGCAGACCCTCGACCAGGATCGACTCGACGTTCTGCCGGGGGTCCAGGCTGGACATCGGATCCTGGAAAATCATCTGCATCCGGCGGCGCATGGTCCGCATCCGGTTCGCCGGCAGGCTGGTCAGCTCCGTACCGTCGAAGGAGACCTGACCCGACGTCGGCTTCGTGAGCTGCAGGAGCGCCCGGCCGAGCGTCGACTTGCCGCAGCCCGACTCGCCCACCAGCCCGTACGTCCGGCCGCGCGGGATCGTCAGGTCCACCCCGTCGACCGCCTTCACGTGCCCGACCACCCGGTCGAAGACGACACCCCGGGTGATCGGGAAGTGCACCTTCAGGTCACGGACCTCGACCAGGTTCCCGCCGCGCTCCGGCGTCATCTCCGCGCTCCGCTCGGTCATGCCGACTCCTCCTCACCCCGGGTGGGCCGCGACGCCGGCTCGGCGGCCGGAGGCTCCGGCGTACGCGGCGCCGGCGTACGCGCTGCCGGCTCCGCCTTCGGAGCGGCCGCATCGCCCCGGGTCTCCGACGCCGCCGGGTCGACCGCACCGGCCGGCGGCACCGGGTTGACACACCGGTAGGTGCGGTCGGTGTGGGTCAGCACCATCGCCGGCGGCTCCCCGACACACGCCTCCATCTGCCGGCTGCACCGGGGCGAGAAGGCGCAGCCCTCGGCCCACGGCAGCACGTCACGGACCGAACCGGGGATCGGGGAGAGCCGCTCGCCCTGGCCCGCGTCCAGGCGTGGGATCGACCCGAGCAACCCCACCGTGTACGGGTGCCGCGGCTCGGCGAAGAGCGGCCGGCGGCGGGCGGTCTCGACCACCCGGCCGGCGTAGAGCACATTGACCGTGTCGCACATGCCGGCGACCACCCCCAGATCATGGGTGATCATGACGAGGGCGGTGTTGGAGTCGCGTACCAGGTCCTTCAACAGCTCCAGGATCTGCGCCTGGATGGTCACGTCGAGCGCCGTGGTGGGCTCGTCGGCGATCAGCAGCCGGGGCTGGCAGGCCACCGCGATGGCGATCAGCGCCCGCTGACGCATCCCGCCGGAGAGCTGGTGCGGATACTCCTTCAGCCGCCGAGTCGGGTCCGGGATGCCGACCCGGTCCAGCAGCTCGGCCGCCTCCTTGCGGGCCGCGTCGCCGCCCAGCCCCCGGTGCCGGGTGAGCACCTCGGTGACCTGTCGGCCGATCGGGATGACCGGGTTCAGCGAGGAGAGCGGATCCTGGAAGATCATCGCCACGTCCCGGCCCCGGATGTCCCGCATCGTCCGCCGGTCGACCCTGAGCAGGTCGGTGCCGTCGAAGTCCGCCCGCCCCTCGACCGTGATCCCGGCCTGCCGAGGCAGCAGCCCCATCAGGGCCAGCGAGGTCACACTCTTGCCGCAGCCGGACTCGCCGACCAGACCGACGACCTCACCCGCGTCCACCGAGAACGACACCCCGTCGACCGCCCGGACCGTACGCTTGCCGCGCTGGCGGAACGTGACGGAGAGATTGTCCACCTCAAGCAGTGCCATGCTGTGCCGGCCTTTCGTTCGCGACTGCGGGGCTCGCAAGCTCACTCCTCGCGCTCACCGTTCCGGCCTTTCGTTCGCGACTGCGGGGCTCGCAAGCTCACTCCTCGCGCTCACCGTTCCGGCCTTTCGTTCGCGACTGCGGGGCTCGCAAGCTCACTCCTCGCGCTCACTGTTCCGGCACTCACGGGAGCCACTACTTCCGCAGCTTCGGGTCGAGGGCCTCGCGCATCGCCTCACCGAGCAGGGTGAAACCCAGCGCGGTGATGATGATCGCCAACGCCGGATAGATCGCCAACGCCGGCCGGATCCCGAGGTACGGCTGCGCGTCGGCGAGCATCACGCCCCACTCCGGGACCGCCGAGTCGGGGTTGCCGAGGCCGAGGAAGGAGAGCGCCGCCGCCTCGATGATCGCGGTGGCCAGGGTGAGTGTCGCCTGCACGATGACCGGGGCGAGCGAGTTGGGCAGCACGTGACTGAGCGCGATCCGGGTGCGCCGTACCCCGAGCGAGGTGGCGGCGAGCACGTAGTCGCTGTTCGACTGGGCGATCATCGAGCCGCGCAGCAGCCGTGCGAAGACCGGCACCGAGACCACACCGACCGCGATCATCACCGTGGTCAGGCTGGCGCCGAGCAGTGCCGCGATGCTGACCGCGAGCAGCAGGCTGGGCAGCGCCAGCAGCATGTCGACGATCCGCATCAGGGTGGTGTCGACCCAGCGGCCCCAGCGCCCGCCCAGACCGGCGGCGGCGCCGGCGATCCCGCCGACCAGCGCGCCGACGGCCAGACCGATCAGGGTCGAGACCACGCCGACCAGCAGGGTCTGCCGGGCACCAACGATCAGCCGACTGAACTCGTCCCGCCCCTGGTGGTCGAAGCCGAGCCAGTGGTCGGCGGACGAACCGGGAATGATGCCCTGGCCGGACTTGACCAGCCCTTCCCGGATGCCGACCGTGTCCGTCGGCCCGTACGGCACGAAGAACGGGCCGACGATCGCGACGAGCACGAAGATCCCGAGGACCACCGCGCCGACGATCGCCGCCGGGTTACGCCGCAGCCGACGGAACGCCTCCTGCCAGAGGCTGACCCCGCGTTCGTCGTCGCGCATCGCGGAGAGTTCGCCGAGCCGGTCGAGCTTCTCCGCCTTCTTCCGAGCCCTGTCCGTGATGGTCATCGGCGCCGTCCTTCGTTCGCGACTGCGGGGCTCACTCGCTGCGCTCGCTCACTCCTCGCGCTCACCAGAGCCGTCCTTCGTTCGCGACTGCGGGGCTCACTCGCTGCGCTCGCTCACTCCTCGCGCTCACCAGAGCCGTCCTTCGTTCGCGACTGCGGGGCTCACTCGCTGCGCTCGCTCACTCCTCGCGCTCACCAGATCCGTCCTTCGTTCGCGACTGCGGGGCTCACTCGCTGCGCTCGCTCACTCCTCGCGCTCACCAACACCCCGCTCTTGAACCGGATCGTCCTCATCGGACCCTCACCCTCGGGTCGATCAGGCTGTAGGAGAGATCGACGATCAGGTTCACGAGGACGAACAGCACCGCGATGATCATGATGAAGCCCATCAGCACCGGGTAGTCCCGCTGGCTGATCGAGTCGGCGATGAACGCGCCGATGCCGTTGAACGCGAAGACCGTCTCGGTGAGCACCGCACCGGAGAGCAGACCGCCGGTGAGCAGACCGATGGTGGTCGCCACCGGCAGCATCGCGTTGCGCAGCACGTGCCGGCCGCGTACCACCCGCTCGGTGAGGCCCTTGGCCTCGGCGGTCCGGATGTAGTCCTCGCCGAGCACCTCCAGCACGCTGGCCCGGGTGATCCGGACGATGATCGCCAGCGGGATGCTGGCCAACGCCAGACCGGGCAGCACGAGGTGCCAGAGCGCGTCGGCGGCGGCGTCCCACTCGCGGGTCAGCAGTCCGTCCAGGACGAAGAAGTTGGTGACCCGGGTGGCGTCGATGGTCGGGTCCTGCCGTCCGGTGGACGGGAACAGGTGCAGGTTCTCGGCGAAGATCGCCTTCAGGACGTACGCCAGGAAGAAGACCGGGATGCAGATGCCGACCAGCGATCCGGCGACCGAGACGTGGTCGAGCAGTCGGCCGCGACGACGGGCGGCGAGGTAACCGAGGGGAATGCCCACCGCGATCGCGATGATCATCGCGGTGACCGCCAGTTCGACGGTGCCCGGGAACCGCTGCAGGAACTCGGTCGTGACCTCACGTTTGGTGGCGATCGAACTGCCGAGGTCGAGACGGATCATCCGCCGCATGAACCGGCCGTACTGCACCAGGATCGGCTCGTCCAGGCCGAGGTTCGCGCGGATCGCGGCCCGCATCTCCGGCGTGCCACGCTCGCCGAGGATCGCGGTCTCCGGGCCGCCGGGCAGCCGGTGCAGCCAGATGAACAGAAGGATGGAGAGCCCGAACAGCGTAGGTATCAGCTGCAGCAGGCGTCTGACGATGAACCGGAACACAGGCGGCCTCTGGCGGGGGTGCGGAGGGTGGCGCGGGCGGGCGCTCGACTGGCCTCCGGCCGGAACTGCCGGCCGACGGTCAGGGCGCGCCCGCCCGCGACTCCCTATTCCTCTATCTCAGCGCTTCCTCGACGGTCAGGACGTGAACTCGGCGGTGGAGTACCGCTCGTCGGTCAGCGGGCTCGCCTTGACCCCGGTGACGTCCTTGCCGAACACGATCGCCGGCGGCGAGTGCGAGATCGGCACACCCGGCAGGAACTTCATGATCTCGGCGTTGAGCTCCTTGTACAGCTCGGCCCGGGCGGCCAGATCAGCGGTGCTGTCAGCCCGCTTGAAGAGGTCGAACAGCGCCGGGTTGTTGAAACCCCACTCGTCCTTCTGCCGGTCGAAGAACGTACCGATGAAGTTGTACCCGTCGGCGTAGTCACCGGTCCAGCCGAGGATGTGCAGGTCGTGCGCGGTGCCGGTGCTGGTGGCGTTCAGGTAGTCCGGGGTCCACTTCAGCGGGATCGCCTCGACCTTGATGCCCACCGCCTGGAGGTCGGCCGAGAGCAGTTCGAAGAGGTCCTTCGGGTTCGGCATGTACGGCCGGGTGACCTCGGTCGGGTAGTGGAACCGCAGGGTCAGGTTGCTGGCACCCGCCTCGGCCAGCAGCGCCTTGGCCTTGTTAACGTCGTAGTTGTACTGCGTGACGTTCGGGTTCCAGCCGTCGACGGTGTCCGGCATGAACTGGAGGGCGACCTTGGCGCCCGGGGGCAGCTTGGAGTCGACCAGCGCCTGCCGGTTCAGGGCGTACGCGATCGCCTGCCGGACCCGGATGTCGGCCAGCTTCGGGTTGCCCTTCTGGTTGATCGCCAGGTAGAGGATGTTGAACGCCGGACGGGTCAGGACGTTGAAGCCCTCACCCTTCAGTGGCTCGACGTCGGCCGGACCGACCAGGTCGTAGCCGTTGATGTCGCCGGAGCGCAGCGCCTGCTTGCGGGCGTTCTCGTCCGAGATGGTCTTGAAGATGATGGTCTTGATCTTCGCCTTCGGACCGCCGGTGTAGTCCTCGTTACGCTCGATCGTCAGTGTCTTGTTCGCGATGTCCCAGGACTTGAACTTGTACGGCCCGGTGCCGGTCGGGTGTTGCATCGCGTACGGCGGGTACTGGATGTTGTCCGCCTTACCGCCGATGTTGCTGGCCTGGAACTCCTGCAGCGCCTTGGGGCTGTGGATGGAGAACGAGGGAAGCATCAGCGCGGCCGGGACCTTGCTGGAGACCCGACTGAAGGCGAGGTCCACAGTGGTGGCATCCTTGGCGGTGCAGGACCTGAAGAGGCTCTCGCCCAGGTCCTCGCGCTCGTTTTTGGCGAAGCCGCCCATCACGTCCTGCCAGTACGGCGTGACGTCCGGGCTCTGCATCAGACCGGTCGCGTTGTACCACCGGTTGAAGTTGACGCAGACTGCCTCGGCGTTGAAGTCCGTACCATCGTGGAACTTCACGCCGGAGCGGAGCTTGAAGGTCCAGACGGTGCCGGTCGAGTCCGGGGTCCAGCTCTCGGCCAGACCGGGCGTGACCTTGGTGCCGCCCTCTTCGGGCTTGACCAGGGTCTCGAACATCTGCCGGGCGATCCGCAGCGACTCGCCGTCACTGGCCAGGCTGGGGTCGAGCACCTTCGGGTCGCCGGCCACGCCGAAGACCAGGGTGTCCTTCGAACTCGAGCCCGAATCTCCGCGGTCGCTCTCGGCACAGCCGGCTACCGCGAGGGCCGCGACCGCGGCGGCCGCGATCGCGACCTTCGGTCTTGGTGCACGCATGGTGCTTCACCTCGTCCTGTGGATACGACAAACGCGGTGACGGGGGCCACCGATGGCGAGACATTAGCCGCCATGCGGACGGGGCGGAAACGGCCCGGGAGGGGGTTGGTACCTGATCGTGTCCTGACCGTCATGATGCGGACGACAGAGCGTACGACATGGTCAACAAACGGGCTATTTTGTCCTGATCAGACTATGCGAAGTTGTTACATGCATCGTCGTGTTGATCTGCCCCGATGTCAGACCCGGACGGCCTGTCCGCCCCCCACCACGCGGACCGCTCCGACGGCCGTCGGACAGCCCGCCGGCGCACAGGCGTCGACGAAGGGCCGCCGACGAACCAGGCTTCAGGCGAAAGAGCCGCCAGCGAACAGGCGCCGGCGAACAGGCGCCGGCGAACAGGCGTCGGCGAACAGGCGTCGATGAAAGAGCCGCCGGCGGACGTGACGGTCGCCGTCGGTCAGATCGCCCGACGGCCCTCGAAGGCGCGGCCGAGCGTGATCTCGTCGGCGTACTCCAGATCGCCGCCGACCGGCAGGCCGCTGGCCAGTCGGGTCACCGAGATGCCCATCGGCTTGACCATCAGCGCCAGGTAGGTCGCGGTCGCCTCGCCCTCGGTGTTCGGGTCGGTGGCGAGGATCAGCTCCTTGACCGTGCCGGTGCCGAGCCGGAGCAGCAGCTCCCGGATCCGCAGGTTGTCCGGGCCCACGCCCTCGAGCGGATTGATCGCCCCGCCGAGCACGTGGTAGCGGCCCCGGAACTCGCCGGTCCGCTCGATCGCCACCACGTCCTTCGGCTCCTCGACCACACAGAGCACCTCGTCGGTACGACGTGGGTCACGACAGACCCGGCACTGCTCGGCCTCGGCGACGTTGTAGCAGGTGGTGCAGAACCGCACCAGTTCCTTGACCCGACGCAGCGCGGTCGCCAGCCGGGTTACGTCGGCCGGGTCGGCGGAGAGGACGTGGAAGGCGATCCGCTGGGCGCTCTTCGGGCCCACGCCCGGCAGCCGGCCCAGCTCGTCGATCAGATCCTGGATGGCACCCTCGTACATCGGGGGTTACTCAGAAACCGAGCGGGCCGAGGCCGCCGCCCAGGCCGCCGGTGACCGGGCCCATCTTCTCCTCGGTCAGCCTGCGCACCTCGTCGTGGGCGTTGTGCACGGCCGCCAGCACCAGGTCCTCGAGGGTCTCGACGTCCTCCGGGTCGACCGCCTTCGGGTCGATCTTGATCGTCTTGACCTCGCCCGCACCGGTCATGGTCACGGTCACCAGGCCGCCACCGGCAGTGCCGGTCAGCTCCGCCTCGGCCAGCTCCGCCTGCGCGGCGGCGAGCTGCTGCTGCATCTTCTGCGCCTGCTTCATCATCTGCTGCAGGTTGGGCTGTCCACCCGGGCGCACGGCGACTCCTTGGTTCGGCAAACGTCGACCCCAGCCTAGTACGGGCTAGCCCACAGTACGCTGCGACCGGCGCCGACCGGCGGCTCGCATCCCTTGGGGGCAGCGAGTGGCTGCCGTTGACCGGGGTTCGACCAGCAACGACCGGCTTCCGGCCTGCGGTTCGTGCCCGCGCCTGTGCCAGAGCGCGGCGAACGCCAGGGCTCGCCGGAGCCTCTCTCCGGCAGGCGGGCAACTCCGACATCGCGGACCTACGGGTAATCTCGTTCAGGACTAAGCCGACAGTGTTCTTGGACCCCGGCGCTCCGGGTTTTACGGACTCCGCGCACCATCGCGAGAGAAGGTCCGGCCACGACAAGGTTTCTCAGCCAAGCACGGTCAGCCGCTGATCGAGACAACTGTGCGATCGACGATGAGACCCGTCCGGTGGCGCCGACCCGTACCCGATACTGGTACTGCTGATCTTCATTTTGCAGAACGGCCAACCATCCGACGTGCACTTCATGGGCACCCAAGGTCAACTTTCGATGGGCGTCGCGCTGCTGCTGGCCGCGGTGGCCGGGGCGCTGCTGGTGACCCTGCCCATCCCGCTGCGCGCAGGGGTACGCCGTAGCGCCCGTCGCCAGGGCGGCACGGACAACCTTGCCTTGGTCGAAGTCCCGAACGACATCCAGTCGGTTTCGTGATCCAAGTTGCCGACCGTCGGCGGTAGCGTCACGCGGCCGGGCGGTACGGGATCCGGAGCTCTGGTTCGGAGCCCCGGATCCCGTGAGCGTCCTCGGGTACGACGGGACAGGCCCCTGCCCGGGCGCAGTCCTGATGCCCGGCCTTCCTCGGCAGCGCCACGTACCGCTGATCGGTGCGCCGCCTCGGCCGGTCTGTCGTCAGGCGCAGGCCGGCTTGTAGGTCGTGTAATGGGGCGAGCGGACCTCGTGTTGATTTTCCTCGTAGGCCCAGAGGTACCACTCAATGGAATCCACCGTCAGCGCACCGTAGATGGCGGGAGTGGGTGCCAGGCCACTGAACGACGTCGGACCGCTGCCGATGTTCGAACCCGCGTAACTACCGCCGCCCTTGGCGGTATGTACGACGACGTTGGTATCGGTGAAGCCGGTAGCCCGGGCGGAGACGCTGAGTACCCACCCCCCGTCCCGGCACACGGCGGTTGCGCTGCCGCTGAGGGAAAGTGCGGGCTTGTTGGAGCCCGAGCTTTTCGTCGGGCTGGCCTTGGCCGGTGCGGTGGTCCTGGGCTGCGTCCGGGGCACCTCCCGGGGCGGGGTCGTCTGCGCGGTGGGTCCCGGCCCCGCTGGTCCGGCTCCGGCTGGCCCGCCGCCGGCGGTCTGCCGGCTTGGTCCACCGCCGGCAGACTGGCCCGGTCGGCCACCGGCAGACTGCTGGCCTGGTCCACCGCTGAGCGGCGGCGGGGTCGGAGTGACGACTGCCGGATCGGGTGGTGGCGGCATCGGGCCCACCGGGGCCGGCGTGATGGGTTGCGCCGTCACCGGTATGCCGGGCGACGAGTCGCGGGTCAGCCAGACCGCGGCACCGACCAGCAGTAGCGCGACGACCATCACCATCGGCAGCAGGGCACGCGGCATTGCCGCCGGTTGGGATTCGTCCGGCGACTTCGGTGTGGACGGCCCGGGTGTCGGCGCCTCGACTACCCTGATCTTCGACGGTTCCGCGCCGGCCGACGTCCCGGTCGCGCCGGCCGTACCAGTCGACGCCGTTGCGCTCGACGCAGCCGTTGCAGTCGACGCCGTTGCGGTCGACGCAGTCGATCCGGTCGTTCCGGTCGACGCCGTTGCGGGCGACGCCGTTGTTCCGGTTGACGCCGTTGTTCCGGTTGACGCCGTTGTTCCGGTTGACGCCGTTGTTCCGGTTGACGCCGTTGTTCCGGTTGACGCCGTTGTTCCGGTTGACGCCGTTGTTCCGGTTGACGCCGTTGTTCCGGTTGACGCGGTCGATTCGGTCGACGCGTTCGTGCTGGACGCGTTCGTCGGTGCTGGAGCCGCAGCCGACACCTTCGGCGCGGTCCCGGTCGCCGATGGCGTGGCTTCCGTCGAATCCGTCGTGCCGGCAGCGCTCGTCCCCGAGGCGATCTCGGTCGCCTCGGTCGGCGTGGATCCGGGCCCGGCCGGCGTGGTAACCGGAGATGCGGGCGCCGACCCGGTCGACTCGTCGGAGGCAGGCTCGGCGGGAGTCAGCTTGACCGATGTGGACTCCGAGGGCTTGACAGAGTCTGGCTGGCCGGGATCGGGTAGCCGCGCACCGCACTCGAGACAATATGGACCTTCACTGTCATCGCCAAAACCACATTCCCCGCACACGATCAGCACGACGGGGACATTAGTCGATCAGTCGTCGGATCGGGCTCCGCCGCGAGGTCCGGATCCCACTGCGGAGCCAGCCACGGATACGGCTGGTAGGCCGCCCTGCTGACCACCGCGATCGCCGTACCGTCCGGGGTGAAGGCGCCCTTGCCGGCCAGTTGACTGTCATGGGTCAGGACGAAGCTGCTGGCGGGGACGGCGTCGCGGGTCAGTACGGTGATCCGGTCGGCGATCTGGATGGCCACCCGTGACCCCGTCCGGACTGAACGCCGCCATGTGGCCCGGCATGCCCTGGTAGCCGCCCCTGGCCGAGGCGACGTCGAGCAGCCGTCGGTACTCGCCCGTGTGCAGGTCCAGCAGTCCGATCGTGGCCGCGTCGACGTCGAGCCGGCCGTTCACCCGGCGTCCGGTCTCCCGGATCACCGCGAGGCCGCCCCGCCACCCACCGGCCGCCGGAGCCGCCCCGGAAGGGCAGCGGGCAGGCAGCTGGCGGGACCGTAGTGGCCGGCCGGATTCCGGGTAACCGCCGCCGAACGCCCTCGGATCACTTCTGTTGATACTGCCCATCTGAATGATTCGTTGGCGTTGATCGTGGTTCCGGACCACGCTTGATCCCGTCACCGAGGCAGCGGGCTAACGGAGGTTCCAGATGAGCAGCACCAACCAGCGGGTCGCGATCGTCACCGGCGGATCGCGCGGCATCGGACGGCAGATCGCCGTCCAGTTGGCGGAGAACGGGTACGCGGTGGTGGTGAACTACGCCGGCAACCAGGCGGACGCGGACAGCACGGTCGCCGCGCTGACCGATGCCGGCGGCACCGCGACCGCGGTACAGGCCGACGTCGCCGACGAACAGGCCGTCGCCGCCCTCTTCGACAGGGCCGAAGGGGAGTTCGGGGGCGTCGACGTCCTGGTGAACGCGGCCGGGATCATGCCGACCGGGCCGCTGGTCGACCTCGACCCGGAGACCCTGGACCGGGTGCTGCGGATCAACCTGCGCGGCACCCTGCTGGTGAACCAGCAGGCGGCCCGCCGGCTGCGCGCCGGCGGGGCGATCGTCAACATCTCCAGCTCGATCACCCGGTTCCAGCGGCCCGGCTACGCCGCGTACGCCGCGACCAAGGGTGGGGTGGAGTCGATGACCCTGATCCTCGCCCGCGAGCTGCGCGGCCGGGACATCACCGTGAACGCGGTCGCCCCCGGTCCGGTCGCCACCGAACTCTTCCTCCGGGGCAAGGACGAGGAGACCATCAACCGGATCGCCGCCGAGCCGCCACTGGGCCGGATCGGCGCTCCGGAGGACATCTCCGGGATCGTGGCCTTCCTCGCCGGCCCGGGCCGCTGGATCAACGGCCAGGTGCTGTACGCGAACGGCGGCGCCGTCTGAGCGGCCGGGCACGGGCCGCCCGTACCTCGGAGTATGTGATCGTTGGCGGTGTGGAACTCAGGCACCTGGAGTACTTCCTCGCCGTCGCCGCCGAGCGGAGCTTCACCCGAGCCGCGAGCCGGCTGCACGTGGTCCAGTCGGCGGTCTCGGCCGCCATCTCGACGTTGGAGCGCGAACTGGGCGCACCGCTGTTCGAACGCAGCGCCCAGCGGGTGGTGCTGACCAGCGCCGGCGAGGCCCTGCTACCCGAGGCCCGGGCCACCCTCGACACCGCGCAGGCGGCCCGGGACGCGGTCCGCCGGGTCTGCCGGGAACTCAGCGGCACCGTGGTCCTGGGCTGCCTGACCGGGGTCGGCGGTGTCGACTTCGCCGGCCTGCTGAGCGACTTCCACACCCGACACCCGCTGGTCAAACTCTGGCTGCGGGCGGCCGCCTCGGACGGATCGGCAGGGCTGGCCCGGTCACTGGTCAACCACGAGATCGACGTCGCCTTCCTCGGGGTCGGCAGACGACCGTTCCCGGGTCTGGACAGCCGGCAACTGGTCCGGATCCCGCAGGTGCTGGTGGTCCCGGCCGGGCATCCGCTGGCCGACCGGCGCTCGGTCACCCTGGCCGAAGTGGCGGACGAGCAGTTCATCGACTATCCGATCGGGTACGCGAACCGGACCCGCAACGACGACGCCTTCGCCGCCGCCGGGGTGGAGCGGACCATCACCATGGAGGTCAGTGACGTGGTCATGGCCGCGAACTTCGTCCGGCACGGGCTCGGGGTGACCATCCTTCCGGTCCGGGCGGTGCCGCCGGGGCCCGAGGTCAGCGCGTTACCGGTGACCGACCAGTCATTGGAGTGGTCACTGCACGTGGCCACGGCCCGGGGGCGACGGATCAGCGCGGCCACCACCGCCCTGCTCGAGTTGGTCGACGCGCATCTGGAGGACGACGGGCCTCCGCGACCGGCGGCCTGACCGGGGCCGCCGCTACTTCAGGTCGACCTCGCCGATCCGCTCCGCGCCCAGCGCCTGCTGGAGCAGCTGCACCGCCTGCTGCTCGCTGGTCTGCCGCGCGGTCTTCTCGTCGACCACCTCGTCGAGCGGTTCGTCGCCCGGGTCGAAGCCCTCGTAGTTGACGGTCGGGGCGCTGGCCTGGCTGGCGACGGGTGCACCGCCCCGCCGGGCCGGGCCGTCGTACTCGGGGTCGTAGGGCGGTTCACCGGCCCAGTCCTGGTCCGCCGTCTGCCCCCCTGCCGGTCGGGCACCCCGACCGGCCGCCGCCGCCCGAGCGGCCGCGAGTCCGCTGCCCGGGGCCGCCCGGCCGGCCGGTACGCCAGCTGAGGCCGATCCGTTGGCGGCGCCACCGGGCTGTGGGCTGCCGCCGTTGACGACGCCGCCCCGCAACGCACCGTTGCCACCGGCACCGCCGTTGGGAGCACCGCCGTTCGCGCCGACCGGGCTCGTCGGGGCCGGGCCGGGGCTCGACGTACCGCTGTTTCCGGCCCCGCCGGGCGGGGTCGGCTCCGGCCAGTCGTCGGCGGCGGCAATCGACGCGGTGGGGGTCGCGGCGGCGCCGCCCGGGCGGGCCGGTTCCGGCCAGCTGTCGTCGTCGGCGGAGCCGGACGACGTACCCGGGGTGGACGGGCGCTGGCCGCCACCGGCCCGGTCGCGGGCACCGTCGGCGGCCGGGCGGGACGGTGTCGGGTTCGGTGCCGGACGGGCGGGCGGCGGGGCGGCCGGAGCTGACCGGGCCGGGGCACCCGCCGGAGTCACCCCGCCCTGGGCGCCGGCCACCTCGCAGCGGATCTGCCAGCGAACCCCGAGTTCCTCGTAGAGGGCGTCGGTGATCACGCTCGCCGAGTTGGTGAGCATCTGCGCCAGGATCTGCGACTTGACGGTCAGCACCAGGGTGTCACCGTCGACGTCCCGGACGACCGCGTCCCGCATCAGCGCCGCGATCTTCTTGTTACCCCGGTTGACCAGGCCGACGATGTCGGGCCAGGCCCGGCGTACGGCGGCGGCGTCCAGTTCACCGGTCGGTGCGGCGCCGGCCGGCTCCGGATCCGGGGTGACCGGGTCGGGCATCACCGCCTCCGGGGGCACCGACGGGCGCACCGGCTGCGGGGGCGCCGCCGGGGCCGGTGCGGGCCGGGGCACAGGGGCCACCGTGGCCGGCTCCGGGCTGGTCGCGGGGGCCACACTTCGACGTACGTCGGAAGGGGCCGGCGGGGGCGGCGGTGCGCTCGCGGCCCGCGGCGCCGGTGCCGTGTCGGCCTGGGCCGACGGCTGAGCGGCCATCGGAGCGGCCGGCAGCGGGGCCGGGTCGCCGGCGACGGAGAGCCGGCGTTCCATGCGTTCGAGGCGCTGCAGCAGGCTGCCGGTCGAGTCCTCGGCGCCGGGCAGCATCATCCGGGCGCAGATCAGTTCGAGCAGCAGGCGTGGGGCGGTCGTGCCGCGCATCTCGACCAGGCCGTTGTGCACGATGTCGGCGCAGCGGGACAGCGTCGCGGGGCCGAGCCGTTCGGCCTGGGCGGCCATCCGTTCCAGCTGGTCGGCGGGGCCGTCGACGAGGCCCTTGGCGACCGCGTCCGGCACCTGGCGCAGGATGATCAGGTCGCGTAGGCGTTCGAGCAGGTCGGAGGCGAACCGGCGCGGGTCGTGCCCGGCCTCGGCGACCCGGTCGATGGTGGCGTACGCGGCGGCGCCGTCCCCGGCGGCGAGCGCGTCGCACATCTCGTCGATGAGCGCCGAGTCGGTGACGCCGAGCAGGGCGACCGCGCGGGAGTAGCTGACCCCCTCCGGGCCGGCGCCGGCGATCAGCTGGTCGAGCACACTCAGGCTGTCCCGGGCACTGCCGCCACCGGCCCGGACCACGAGTGGAAAGACCGCCGGTTCGATCTTGACGTCTTCCGCCTCGGCGAGCTGCTCCAGGTACGGCCGCAGCACACCCGGCGGAATGAGCCGGAACGGGTAGTGGTGGGTCCGCGACTTGATCGTGCCGAGGACCTTGTCCGGTTCGGTGGTGGCGAAGATGAACTTGACGTACTCCGGCGGCTCCTCGACCAGTTTGAGCAGGGCGTTGAAGCCCTGGGTCGAGACCATGTGCGCCTCGTCGATCACATAGATCTTGAAGCGGCTGCTGGCGGGGGCGAAGAACGCGCGTTCGCGCAGTTCACGGGCGTCGTCGACGCCACCGTGGCTGGCCGCGTCGATCTCGATGACGTCGATCGAGCCGGCGCCGTCGGCGGCCAGGCTCTTGCAGGAGTCGCAGACGCCGCAGGGCTCCGGGGTCGGCCCCTGCTCGCAGTTGAGGGAGCGGGCCAGGATCCGGGCGCTGGAGGTCTTGCCGCAGCCACGCGGGCCGGAGAAGAGGTAGGCATGGTTCAGCCGACCGGTGCGTAACGCCTGTGACAGTGGCTCGGTGACGTGCTCCTGGCCGATGACCTCGGCGAACGTGCGGGGCCGGTACTTGCGGTAGAGCGCCAGTGCCACCCGTCCCGCCTCCTCTCGACCGAGCCATTCTCCACCCGGCGGCATCGTGCCGCGTGCCAGGCTGTCACGCGCGCCCGACGATTTCCACGTCGATCATGCGTCGCCCGGCCTCGCCGATCACGTGGGCTACCCTCGCCGGGGCGCGGGCTGATCGGTCCCGGCCCGGCCCGTCGCCGGTCGGCCAACCCGACGGGTACGTCGTACCGGCCGCGTTTACCTGGTCAGACCGGACATCGGGGGCACAAAAAGGCCTCCCGTGCACCTGGCAGAGCTCGCTTATCCTTGCTGCCTTCCGGCCCTGGGGAGGTTCACGAGGTACCACCGCACGGGAGGTGGCTCAAGTGTACCCGGGCCTGCCGGTGGATCTCCCGGGGGCAGGTGGTGTGGGCCACAGCCGGAGAACCTGTACGATGTCCGACGGAGGATTCGCCTAGAGGCCTAGGGCGCACGCTTGGAAAGCGTGTTGGGTTAACACCCTCACGAGTTCGAATCTCGTATCCTCCGCTCGCACCACGAGCAGCATAAACGCCCGGCGGGTCCCACTCCGGACCTCCCGGGCGTTTCGCGTTCCGGCTACCTACCTGGTCTGCTCGCCGAGGCGATCGGGGCGGATGACGAGGGCGCCGACAGTCCCGTTGCCCCACACCGTCGTGTTGAGCATCGCGGGCTGGCGGCTCCCGAGCCGCCGCCCGAGCCGGTTTGACCCGCTCCAGGTCGAAAACGCGCCGACACCTCGTCGTACCCGGTCGTCCGTGCCGCCCGGCTTCCAAGAAGGACAGGCGTTCCATAGACGCAGGAAACGAAAAGGGTTACGATGCTTTCGATAAGGAGGCGAGTGCTCATGGGCAAGGCTGCACTGAAGGAAGAGACATACCTGCCAGAGGCCGATCGGCAACTCGCCGAGGTCTACGACTTCCTGAAGGCTCACGAGAGGGCCGGCCTAGGGCCCGTGGCACCGCGTTACTTCCTGGCCGGGGCAACTCCCGGCGATCGCGTCGAACTACCGGCCGAGATCTACGGAGCGCTTCGCCAGGTAGTTGAGGCTCTGCAGCAGGGTTATGCCGTCACGGTAGCCCCTCGCACTCATACCTTGACGACTCAGCAGGCGGCCGACCTGCTGGGGGTCAGCCGGCCAACTGTGGTGAAACTGCTCGACGAAGGCAAGATTCCATTTGAACGGGTGGGAACGCACCGTCGGGTCCTGCTACCCGATCTACTCGCCTACCGGGAGCGACGCAGAGCCGAGCAGTATGCCGCGCTTGAGTCGACGTCAGTGAGCATCGATGACGAAGAAGACCTTGACGCATCTCTGCGGCGGCTACGAGAGACCCGTCGCGTGGTCGCGCGTCGTCGAAGGGGCCTGACAGAATAGCCGCGTGTTCACGGCCCTCCTCGATACCTGTGTCCTCTGGCCGAGCCTGCAGCGCGACTTCCTGCTCTCACTCGCCGTGGAAGGCTTGTACCGTCCGGTATGGAACGTGGTCATCCTCGAAGAGCTCGAACACGAGGAGCGGGTGAAATGGATCGAGCGGGGGGAGGAAGACCTCGCCGCAGCCAAAAGGGCTCGACACCTTGTGAAGCAGATGCGGCAACACTTCGACGATGCTGAAGTGACCGGGTGGGAAGGCTTGGAGGGCACCTACGGCTTACCCGACCCAGACGATGAACATCTGGTAGCTGCCGCCTTCGTCGCCAACGCGGGGGCGATCGTCACGCACAACATCCGTGATCTTCCCCAAAGCAAAATGCCAGGCGGGTTGCAGGTCCTTCCGCCGCACGAGTTCGCGGCGAATACGGTAGCGGTCGATCCCGCGAGAGCACGGGCAGCCATCTCGGCGATAGCGGGGCGTTCAGGTAGGGCCGGACCCAGGCGGACCGAGGCGGAGATCTTGAAGATCCTCACCGAGCGCTACGGAATGGCCTCCGCGGTAGAGACGATGTTGGAGCTCGGTTGACATCCCGGCGCGACCAGCGCCGACTGCGCTACTACCGCGCCGCTAACCGCCCCTCTCTCCGGTCGGCGCCCGCCAGGCGACCACAGAAAGATGAGTGCGCCAAGCTCTTGCCTCGCTGTGCTGCAGCAGCAGACAAAGCCTGCCGAGAGTTTCCGGTCGGGACTAACCGCCGACCTCCGTCTTGAGCAGGCCGGCGTACGGCTGCGCCGGTCGTTCGAAGCAGGCACCCGAGACCCGCGATGCGGTTCCGGTCGGCGGCGAACGTCGATACCGATACCCGCACCACGCGATCAGTTCCTGTTAGCTGGTCGGACGCTCGTGGGGATGCGCCGTCACGATCACTCGACCGGTACGCGGTACAGCAGCTCGTACCGGTCGCCGGGAAATACGATGTCGGCGGTCTCGACGGGACGACCAGCGGCGTAGTACGTCCGCTCGACGACCAGGACGTACGAGCCACGGGACGGTAGGGCCAGCCGTTCGATCTCGTGGGTGTCGGCGGCCCGCGCGGTGACCCGCTCCGCGAACTCGTCGATCCGGACGCCGATCGCGTCGAATTGGGCCACCACGCCGACCGCCGGACCGTCCTCCGGCCGTTCGATTGCAGTGACGTGATCTCAGCATGGATTCGGTAGGTATCGGTATTCGAAGTGGGTGAGGTGGAGAGCGGCGCGGACGATGTCGCCGATCTGCCGTGGGCTGGCGGTGGTGTGACGAAGGGTCCGCCAGCGGCC